>JAJYFT010000089.1:363-9605 GCA_021790815.1 Actinomycetes bacterium | reverse complement strand
TGCAGAGGCGAGCCAGCTGTTTCAAACTTACTCACCTTGATAACTAGCTACTTTATACAAAACGGTGAGCAAACAAAAGAATTGACTTTGCACTATTTTTGCCACTATGTCAGGAGTTCTGGAATCAATGATTTTCCTTGTAGGTCCAGCTAGTTTGGCTGTAATTGAGTATTTAACACCTTTTTTGTCAAAGGCTTTTATTATATATTGTGAGAAAAATCCAAAGTCTGCCCGTAGTGTGATATTCACACTAGCCTTAGCATTTCTAACCCTATTAATGGTCTTTGCGATGAAATGATTAGCACCTCTTCAAGTTGGGATGAACCCTTCCGGTGTCTGATATGGAGGACTTCACCGGTTTTTGTCAAAGTGGAAACTAATGGGTGTTGGGAAAGTATTTTTGTATAGTCATAACTTGAACCTTGCTTCCTTTCCCCATATACCTGACATATTGTTGAATCGATGTCAAGGGTAATTACTTCATCCTTTGGACCTATTCCGAAGCCCCAAGCACGTTTTAACATTTCAGCCGACAACTTATCAAGTTGTCTCACGTTACCGAATGTAAAACATCTCAGAAATGATCCCAAAGTAGATGGAGCTATTACATCATGGCTGAGTATTTTTTCAGTTGCACCTGACCTTAAAACATCCGTATCATCTATAGAGTCTCTACCAACAATAAAGGAATCAATTAATGTTATTACTTTTCGGCCAGGATTAGCACCATTAGGTTGGCCACATAGATTAACTTTTTAATCACAGGCACTCATTAACCTCAACTTATTAGCTAAATCATCAACTAATAAAAGATAACTGTAAGAAACGCTTTTTTATCGTAAAATACCATTGAAAACCCAGAAGATTTGTGAGATGCTGGAAGTACCGAAAAAATGCTCTCTTATTTTTGTTTTTTATTGTTTTTATACCCTAATTTTACCTAATCAGAGGGCACTTTTAGCGGATGGTCATCAATGATTTTTAAAATAAATCGGTGGATTCAGGCTAATTTAAACAAAAACTAAATGTAATCCATGCAGACTGTTGGAATAAGGGTTGGAGCCCTAGAAAGGGTTAGCTTTCGTAGGCTTCTTTAGAGCTTAATGATGTTTTGCGGTTTAAAATTGGCGGCTACTAGGAAGTTTGATGTGAGTTTGATGTTAGTTAACACCTTGAAGTCTAAACTCACTAAGGTATTAATTATAAGAACGTAATAGAAAGAAGGCAGGGTTGAGAGTAGGAAGAAAAGTACTATTTTTATTTGTTATTTCTGGAGCTGTAATTTTGTCGGGATGCTCGAATGCAACAGCTATCAAGAGCAATAGTGGCAATACTAACGGTGTGACTTCTAGTTCGATTCTCGTGGGTGGGGTTGCGTCCCTTACCGGTCCATTGACAGCCGATTTTGCTCCCGTGTTTAATGGTGTTGAAGCATACTTTGATGCTGTGAATGCAAGTGGCGGTGTGGATGGACGTAAAATAAATTTTGCTTATCCACTAGATGACGGATCAAATCCTTCCCAAGATGTCGATCAAGTTCGGAATTTAATTAGTCAGTTTCACGTTTTTGCAGTCGTTGGTGTAGCAACACCCAGCTTTGCGGGGCTGGACCTTCTTAAAACTAACAATGTGCCAACGTTTGGCATGGCTATAAATCCAGGTTGGGGTGGTCCATCAAACCTGTTTGGAGTTGGAGGTTCCTTTACTAATTTTACGAGTCCCCAAACCGAAGTTGCTTATCTTGCTCAGCAGCTTCATGTCAAAACTGCGGCTGTTTTAGCATATGATGTTTCTGAGTCTTATCAAGGGTGCGAAGGGGTAGTTAACGGTTTGCAGAAATTTGGCATTAAGGTTGGGTTTCAAGATTTTGGTATTCCAGCCCCGGCAGTTGACCTAACAAGCGATATTGCTAGGATAAAGAGTAGTGGATCTGATCTGGTGGTTTCCTGCATGGATGTTTCGGGCAATTTGCTTATGTCCCAGGAGCTAAAAGCTGCAAATATGACTAACGTTAGTCAGTACTGGCTTGATGGATACGATCCATCGACTCTTTCAAACCCATCAAACACCTCATTGATGGATGGTGTTTACTTTTTGATTGGACATGCACCATTTTCAGTTGCTGAAACTGATCCATCTCTTTATCCTGGGATGGTTGCCTACTTAAGTGCTATGAAGGAGTATTTCCCAAATGTGGAACCGAGTGAGGCTTCAATAAATGGATGGCTAAGTGCTGATTTGTTTGTACAAGGATTAAAAAAAGTTGGTAGAGATCTGACAAGAGAAAACTTAATCAGCGCAATAAATTCGATGACTGACTATACAGCAGGTGGCATTTTGCCTCCTGTTGATTGGAAAGTTGATCATGCTGGTGGGAATATTGACTGCCAAGCATTTGTCCAGGCTGAAGGTAGTACGTACATTCCCAGATTTGGATCCGGAAGTTCAGCATTTACGTGTTTCCCATCGCCTATTTCGAAAGGCACTATAAAGCCACTTAACGCGGTGCCGCCAGGTGGTTAAGTAAGATGGGTCAGTTGCCGGTTGATATCTTAAGTGGGCTACCTTTTGGGAGCGTATATGGTCTCATCGCACTTGGGTTACTCTTAGCATATAGAACCTCCGGAATAATTAATCTAAGTTTCGGGGCCCAGGCATATGTAGTTGCACTATTTTTTAATGCAGCCATTGATTCAAACTGGCCCGTATGGGTATCCTTTCTTATTTGGGGATGTATATTTGGACCACTTGTTGGAATACTTTTAGATCGGATCATTTTTCAACACGTTCGAAGTTCATCTACGGTGATCAAGCTGGTAAGTGTATTGGGAGTTCTGGTTGCTGCCCCACCTCTAGCTTCACTTGCTGTCGGTTCGAAAACAGTGAATCCACACTCTTTGCTACTACACTCCTCAAAGGTATACTTGACACTCTTTTCAGATCCGATTAATGGGGAGGAGGTCTCGACAGTGTTAGCTACTGTTATCTGTAGTTTTCTTCTCTACATTCTTTTAAATAAAACTACTGTTGGGATAAAGATGAAAAGTGTTGTTGAAAGCCCAAGACTTGCTGAGCTTTCCGGTGTTCAATCTGAAAGATTGGGAGCACTTAGTTTTGGGCTTTCAAGTTTTTTGGCAGGACTTGCCGGGATTCTCCTTGCACCTGCCTTGCATGCTGTGAGTTCAACCTCTTTAACATCACTTGCTATAGACGCTGTTGCTGCTGCAAGTGTAGGAGGATTTATAAGTTTAGCTTGGACGATGTTTGGAGCAATGATTTTAGGTGTGGGACAGGAAATAATTGCAGGCTATGCCCCTAGCGGAGCAGCATGGACACATGGGCTAAGACCATCACTGCCGTTTATTGTATTGACGCTTGCAGTGATATTTCATCCGAGATTGAGTCATTTAGCCGGGACAAAAGACCCTCTTGGGCAGGTGGACCCTCCCGTATGCAATATTGAATATAGTGACTTTAAAGTCAGCTTTAGACTGAAAGTTATGCTATTTTTTGGGCTTGTTTTAGTTTTTCTTTATGCAAGTGTTTCCTTCCCACGTTCATGGATTTTTGATCTAACGCAAGGTGGGGCTTTTGGAATAATATTTTTATCCATTACACTTTTAACAGGTGTTGCCGGCCAAATTTCATTAGCACAAGCAAGTTTGGCAGGAATAGGTGCCTTCGGTTGCGGCCAACTAGCGGTTCATTTTGGAGTTAATGTAATAGCAGGAGCATTTATAGGCGCTGTATTCTCAGCTCTGGTTGGCCTGATTGTAGGAGTTTTTGCGACTCGCCTTGAAGGATTGGGCATAGCATTAGTTACTCTTGCATTTGCACTTTTGTCAGACTCACTACTTTTCCCGTTGTCATGGATAGGAAATGGAGAAACTGGCTTATCCATACCGAGACCGGTATTAGGTTTCATTAATTTGACTGCCGACAGACCATTCTTTATATTCGTGACAGTTTTATTGGGGATATTTTCATGGTTAGTGAATGTAATTAAAAACTCTAAACTCGGTTTAGATTCAAAAGCAGTCAGCGCAAGTAAAGTTGGTGCTTTTAGTGTGGGAATAAGAGAGAAGAAAGTATCTCTTTTAATATTTGTATTTGCTTCGTTTATCGCTGGGTTTGGTGGGGCGATATATGCAATAGTTGAAGGTTCGGTTTCATCTACTGATTTCAACTCAGAGTTTTCACTTGTCTTTCTGGTAATTGTTGTAGTTATGGGCGTCGCTACGGTTGAAGGTGCAATAGTTGGAGGATATCTTTATGTTGTTGCAACTCAATTAATGACAGTCTATGCTCCTCAGCGGTTTTCAGTTTTAATACCAATCGGGATAGGAGTGCTGGCAGTATTTTGGGTGCTTCACCCAGAAGGAGTTGTAGAGCGCCAAACAAGGAAACTCGTAAACGCATTAAAAACTAAGCCGAGGAAACACTTAGAGGCACTAATAAAATGATGATTTACATAGATTCAAGAGGCACAGTCTTTAGTAGCAACATCTATTCCGACATAGAGTCTGAGGCCCTTGAGGCAAATAGTCCATTCAAGTGGGTTATTTAAGAGATGAATTCAGGTTTAGAAGTAATTGATATTTCAAAGTTCTTTGATGGGGTGCAAAGTTTAGACAGTGTTTCATTGAGTGTTTCAACAGGTAACCTTGATGGTTTGATTGGTTCAAACGGAGCAGGGAAAACCACCCTATTTAACATAGTTGCAGGAGAGGTCCACCAAGACAGCGGAACTGTAAAAGTTGATGGTGAGATCTTTGATGGATACCCAACGTTTCTTCGAGCGCAAAAGGGCATCGCAAGAACTTTTCAAAAGGTACAAGTATTTGGCGATCTATCAGTCCTTGAACACGTTGCTATAGCAATTAGAGCCCGACTTTTAAGTCACAAGAGAATGTCCACAGTTAGATATGTATTGAACATGTTTAAGAACGGAGATGTTACCTGTGATGAAGCCGAAGAAATATTTCCACTTTTAAGAGAGCTAGGAATCGAGTCCAGTGCCAAAAAACTTGTTAAAACTCTATCACTCGGAAACATTAGGATGGTAGAGCTTGCTAGAGCCTTAGCACTGAGGCCGAAAGTTCTTCTTCTGGACGAACCTTCGTCAGGAATGGATGAGTTTGAAATAAGTAACTTTATTGAAGTGGTTACAAAGCTCAAAATTGAGAATAGCTGTGCAATACTTATCGTGGAACACGACATTGGACTAATAAAAAGATTAACGGATAATGTAACCGTTCTTGATGCCGGGAAAGTACTAGCATCTGGAAAGACTCAAGAAGTTCTAGAGTACCAGCGTGTCAAAGAGCTATTTTCGAGTAAAAGGCAGTAGACGCATGACGGCTGAAGAAAAAAAGTTCATGGTTTGAGTTAATGAAAATGCTTGCAGAAAATTATCATTCAAATAGGATTGAACTCCTAAGAGTAGATGACGTTAGAGCATCTTATGGTCCATATAAGGCACTGTTTGGCGTATCTATGAAAATATACGATGGGGAAATCGTTGGACTCGTAGGACCAAATGGTTCTGGGAAATCCACTGTTGCACGGCTTTTGTCTGGGCTAATAAGGCCATCTACTGGAAAGATATACTATCTAAACGCTGAAATTTCGCGAATGCATGCATTTAAAATTGCGCGACTAGGTCTTTTTCATATTCCAGAAGGTAGAGCAGTGTTCTCGACTTTAACTGTAGAAGAAAACCTAACTTTATTTTTCTCAAACTTTGTAAGCAGCGCAAAAAATGGATTGCTTAACAATCCAATTGTTAGATCATTTCCTAGCCAAGACAATGGACAAATTGAACTCGAAGATATTAAACCAGAAATTGCGGATGGAGGTCTGCGGGGAAAAGAGGGAATTGGCCTGCTAATCGAAGCAACGTATAATTTGTTCCCGAAACTCAGGAAGCTTTCAAAAAGAAAAGCGGGTTCATTAAGTGGGGGAGAACAGAGGATGCTTGCAATATCGAAAGCTTTTGTTCTGAATCCTAAACTTATAGTATTTGATGAACTTTCACTTGGGCTTTCTCCGAGGGTATCGGAAGAAATTTGGGAGATTATCTCATCCCTTCGTGACACGGGCACGGCAATGTTAATCCTAGAGCAAAGTTTAAAGAACCTAGAAAGTACGGCCGCTAGGATATTGAGAATAGAATCTGGCAAGATTATTAGCTAGATGTTTTCATGTCTTTCTTGGTCGCGTCGTTATGTTTTAGCAGCCTTGCGGAGTTTTCCCGCCAGAAGCTAGAGCAAGTAAACCACAGATCGTATTTTTTGATACCAACCATTTGCCATTTATAAATACGGCGTACCCAGTTGAAGGTGTTGAAAAAATAGGAGCGTTGTTTGGTCCTAGAATGTCATAGGTAACAAGAGCACAAGGGTTAGGCTGATCTGCAATTGTGCATACGCTTGAAGACTCTATTTGGACACTATCGACTCTAGCTCCAACCGCCGTTTTTGCTAGTGACGAGTGAAAGGTCGATGTCATGTCACCCTCAAGACTTGTTCCATCTTCAACAACTTGGGCCTTGGGAAGTATCGCAGGGTCTGATAGGTTAAAAAGAATCTGGAAATCACTCGTGATGTCGTGCACTGAAATTTCTGTTGACAGTGTTGTAGTAGGTTTTGCAGGATTTGACGAGCTTGAAGTGGTAGAACTGTTTGATGAACAAGCTGAAAGACTCATAGAAAATAAAATTGCTAATATCAAATATATAGTTTTCAAGTTTAACTCCTTTATTCAATTCTAGTTAATTGGAAACCTTATCAAGCAGCATTCTAGTAATTTAAAAAGGTTAATAAATATAGCAAACTTTGAGATTCAATCATTTCGGTAGCATGAAAGAATTGGAAACTTTTTAAAAGATCGAACTTGCATTTCATGTGCAATATTGTAAATCAAGATATCTGCAAGCTTCTAACCTAACTTTTTCGATAAATATGCGCAAAAGGTTTCAAGTGTTTAGTTAGAAGTAATTCGCTAATTGTACAGAGAAGTAAATTTGGTTAATCTTAATTGTATTGGTTTCATGTATTTCTAATAACTCTTCGTCTATAGAAAGACTGTAATTCACAATGAATTTTGACTTATTTTTGGAGTATATGTGATTTAGATAAGATTTCCACGCAGTTCTAAAAAAAAGCCAGGAAAGTGATTCAAAGTTTTATACATTGCTACATTATTTGTCTTTCAATGTGTAATAAAATACCTACCATCCTCTGACCTATTGGTCAGATCGATCGTACACAAGTTTATTCGTAAAAGAAGCTAGTTTTAAAATGATTTAGAAGTGAGGTGGAAAGAGTGCCAAACAAAGCGGGAAGACTATACACCGCAAGACTAATTGCGAAGTTAGAATATTTTGTAGTTGCCGTTTCACCGGTTGCCGCATACTTCATTTTTCGAATAAGGCTTATGTCTCCAGCTGATCTTCCTGATCCGAGCATGCATACCACATTCATCGTAGATCCCAGAGCAATTTTTACTAGGTACTCTTCGTTATTTACTTCCACCGCCCGTCTCCGCGAAGGAGCTAGGGTAGGATTTCTAGTCCCAGCACGACTTAGCTATATTCTCTTTGGTGCTCTAGATGGTTTTGTTGTTCTGCGCTATCTGCTCGTACTTATTGCAATAGTTCCACTGTACATGTTACTAACCAAGACTTTCTCGAGGGCTATCGGAGCTACGGGAGTGCTATTAGTTCTAACAAATCCTGTGATTATTACTGCGTTAGGCACAGATTATCCCGATAGCGCAGTTTGCTGTTACTTGGTAGGTGCGGTATCCCTGTTAACTTTGTCAATCTCTTCTGATCGCAAGAAAGTTCTGCTCACCCTTTCAGGTGTGTTAATCACTTTGGCACTTTGGGCTCAAGTTTCTTCATCGCCGTACATTGGAGCAATTTTGATCTGCTACTTGCTAACTCTAAAGTCAAGAAGAGCATTTTCTAGGTGTGTCTTCATCCTCGGTACATCTTTTTTTATTACAACTTGCTTGCTTGCCGCACTGTCTGGAATTGAGCTTGGTCAGTTTAACTTCATTTCACCTACGCTTCATTCGATCCTATTTCTCAGTTCGCGGTCACAAGAAAGTATATGGCACAGCAGCAGTCTTAGTTGGCTTGTTGGTCTGCCGTACTTGCTTGTGCCAATTATTGTTGCGGGCATATTTTGTGTATTGTATTTTGGAAGAAGAGTTTTACTATCGATAGAACAGCTTTATTTAGGTTCACTATGCGTAATCATAGTAGTTAGCGCTTTCGTTTTGCAGCTGCTAGCAAATGTACAGATGTTAGAAAATCACTACTTTTCATCGTTGATCTACGGCCCTACTGTCGTGTTACTAGCTGTCATAATTGGAATCTTGGGAAAGAAAAATAGTTCCGGAAGAGATCTGGGCTGGCTAAGCTTTATGTTCGTAGCTCTGGTTGCATTTTGCTTTAGCTTTTATCACTCTTATCCTTCGATGTATCTCTTCCCGCAAGGCATTCTGCTTGTCAGCTTCTGCATAGTTACGGCTTTCATTGGGGATAAAGATACCAGGTCGAGTTTTCAAAGATCTGCCGTTCTTCTTTCGGTCTTGATCGTGACTATGTTCTTATATGTAGCTTCTACACCTTTGTTGGTTAACCTGTCTTTCTTTGATCCAAGAGCCCAATATGAGTGTGCACTTGGATGCACGAGTTTTCCAGAAGTGTCGGAATATATCGTAACTGCTGAGCTGCCAGCCTTTGTTGGAAAGCCTACGTATGCGGGGGAGATATTGATGATGTGGTTTAAGTGGGATGAAATTAGTTACTTTCTTGAACCTACTGGCATATTCCATTCAGGATTCAACTCTCTTCCTTCAGGGTTTCCGTTCCTAGACAAAGCTGACGTTAAGTTGATACTAGAGAGAAGACCGGCCCAAGTGCTTTTAATTGGCAAACGAAATAACTCTTTTAAAGTTGCTATCCAGTCTCTTGCTAGTTTCCATCCAGCAGTTGTGAAGTCAGGTACGCTAAGTTCAGGTGGTTACGCCATAAAGGTGACGCTTTTGAAACTCAACTATAACTAAGTTCACAATGTCCTATTCATTGAATGCAGAAGTCTAACTGTTTTAAAACTTATTACCTAGTGCATCCACCCTTAAATAGATCGCGGATACTAGTTTTAAGTACCAAGTCAATGTGGAGGTGTTTATATGGGAATTTCAGTCGAGAGATTACTTTTGTCAGATAA
>JAJYFT010000089.1:0-353 GCA_021790815.1 Actinomycetes bacterium | reverse complement strand
TCGTGATGTTCGAAGAGCAAAGGCCATTCTATTGTGTAATGAAGGTATGTCACTTCGCCAGATTGGGTTTGAAATTGATATGGACCAGCACAAAGTTAGTGAGTGGAGAAAGCGATTTCTCCTAAGGAATTGAAGGTTTAAATGACAAACTACGACCTGGTAGACCAAGATGAATTACACACGACGAACGGATGAAATTAGCAGCTGTTGCTACATCTGAAAAAAGTGAGAGTGATCCTGTTGCCACTTGGACCCATCAAAGTATTGCTGAAGCTCTTACAAATGACGGAATAGAAATATCGTCATCACAGGTTGGTCGAATTCTTGCGGCTATAAATTGGACGTTACTCGGG
>JAJYFT010000002.1:47385-102400 GCA_021790815.1 Actinomycetes bacterium | reverse complement strand
GTGGATGTGCGCCTCGATACTATAGACACCAGGTTCGACCAAGTGGATGTGCGCCTCGATGCAATGGACACCAGGTTCGACCAAGTGGATGTGCGCCTCGATGCAATGGACGCCAGGTTCGACCAAGTGGATGTGCGCCTCGATGCAATGGACACCAGGTTCGACCAAGTGGATGTGCGCCTCGATGCAATGGACACCAGGTTCGACCAAGTGGATGTGCGCCTCGATGCAATGGACACCAGGTTCGACCAAGTGGATGTGCGCCTCGATACTATGGACACCAGGTTCGACCAAGTGGATGTGCGCCTCGATACTATAGACACCAGTTTAGGTGAGCTAAAAGAACTTGGCAAGAAACATGAGAATGACTTAACGGAGCTAAAAAAGATCGTAACAAATCATGAATTTATCACAACTGAACTAAGTAAGACGGTAAAGGATCACGATGTAAAGCTTGGTTGGTTGATAGGTCTAAATCTGGAATCAAATTGGATTTACAATGCGCCAGCTTATGGCAGTTCCTTAGGAGTCAAAAAAGTAAAAGTACTTTCTAAGTCAGAGTTAGCTGATTTGCTAGATGACCCATGTGATGCTGGGAAAATTACCGATTCTGAGCGAAACGATGTTTTGTTGGTGGACTCAGTCGCAAGTGCTATTCACAAAGCTGATGGAAGTTCAGTCTACGTTGTGTCTGAAATATCATCCAGACTTCATCTAAATGACGTGGAAAGAGTCATAAGACGTTCGATTTTGTTGGAACAGGCACTGAACGTAAAGTGTATACGAGTAGTTGCAGGTGGTTCAATTGATGAAGCAAGTGAAGATTTAGCTAAAAATAGCGGTGTATTTACTATTATCCCATCAGGCTGGAGTCAAAGAGTTTAGACCATGCACTTTTTGCATTAGCTGAATGTGCCTAAACACCGGGTTTAGATATATGTATATCAATCCTTTATCTTTTGGCGAAGTATAAACGGATTCGTTAGTCGGCCTAGGTAAAACGTCATAAATTGAGATGATCGTATTCGTGATTTCTTGACCGGTTTCAAAATGTTAGCTTAATAGTAAACTAATTTGGGATTAATCAAAACTAGAATTACCCACAGAAAACCCAGAATAGCCATACAACTAGAGCTTTATTTAGCAATTAAAACTATAAAGTGAAAAAGTCATTGCACTATTTTGGTTTGCTATGGAGTATTGTTTGAGAGCTTATCCAATTTGACAGTTCTTCTTCCGCTTCTTCGACAAGGTTGTTGTTTATAAGTTCAAAAAAACGCCCATTAAGTAGCAAATTCCAGTCTACTGATTCAGTTTTTACCGAGTGCATTTTCAGCTCTTGTCTCGCAGCAGCCAGCAGATCAGTTGCATTGAGAATCTGTGGAGAGATAATGTTATCGATTTGATCACGAAGCCAGGTTGCCATTTTCGGGCTTTTCCCTCCTGTTGAAATTGCAACAGTAATATCACCCTTTTTAACTATAGCGGGGAGTATAAAAGAAGACGTATCTTTATCGTCGGCACTATTTATCCAAATGAGACTAGCGTTACATTCTGTGAAAATAATCTTGTCTACGGCCGATACGCCCGTTGCAGTTAGCACAAGACTGTACCCTTTCGTATCACCATTTTGGAATGGACGTCTGTAAATTCTCAATAGCCTATTTGACTTCTCTAAGATGTCCAAGGGGCCAACTGTGGTAATGGCGATTACGGTTACTCTTGCCCCAGCGTTTAACAGGCCTCTAACTTTCTTGAGCGCGATCATTCCACCACCTACTACTAGGCAGTCTTTGTTGCGAAGATTTAAAATGACGGGGTAAGATAAATTTTCCATGTTAAGATGTTCTATCGGTGAAAACCCAGGTTATCATATATTTATTCAAAACTTGACTAATTTAGTCATAAATTGTGATAAAGTTGACTAAAATGGTCAACAATAAGATATTGGGATATAAGAGGTAACGATGTCTGCAACTTTAACAGGAGTTTTAGGCCCACAAGGACCGATAGAGGATTCAGCTTTAACTGCAACTAACTATAGTAACTTTGAAAAATTTGAAACGATGCCTCCAAATGAGGTTATCAAATGGGCAATTGACAATTTCGGTGAAGACGTGGTTCTTGCAGCTTCATTTCAAGACTGCGTACTGGTTGACGTTGTTACTCGGGTAGCACCTGATATTGAAGTAGTATTCATCGATACAGGGTCTCACTTTAAGGAGACTTTAAACTATGTTGATGATATTCGTGCTCGTTATGATTTACGACTAGTTAGACTTAAGCCTGGATATGAAGCAGCCAAGTTTCCTTGTGGGACTGACGGATGTTGCGAAATGAAAAAAGTAAAACCGTTTGATGAGTTTCTAAAAAAGAATAATGTAAAAGCTTGGATTTCAGGAATTAAGCGGGTAGACACTGCAGAAAGAAATAACGCTCCAGTTGTTGGAATTGATCAGGCAAGAGGAATTGTAAAAATTAATCCCATTGTAAGGTGGAGCGATGATGACGTCGAAAGTTATTCAAAGCTACGAAATCTTCCGGTTCATCCAATGACAGCAAAAGGTTACTTATCAATTGGATGTGCGCCTACGACAAAACCGGTTGAATTGGGTTCATCACCTCGTTCTGGCCGGTGGTCAGATCAGGAAAAAACTGAATGTGGTCTGCATCTCTCATAAAACATAACTTAACTTTTTGCAAGTGAATTAAGTAAGCTTGACTATCTAAGTTTAGTAGAGATTTGCTAGTGTTATAGGCTTACCTTCTTTAATTGAAAGTTCTGCTGCAATACCGATTGCAACAGCTTTATACCCATCTTCAACTGAGACCTTTGGTCTCTCGTTCTCTAATATTGCGCGTTGGAATGCAAGATGTTCAAAATATGTTGAACCATGGTGAAACCCAACATATTTGGCGTCACTGGAACTAAGTTGCTCTTTAACAACCCCTTGACGTCCTTCAGTTCTTTTCCCGTAGGAAATGGTATTTGACGGAAGTGAAATTGATATTTTGCCCCTGTCTCCAACAACTGAAACTCGGTGCTCGTCCTCACTTCCTTCTGCGAACATACAAAGATCGAGCATTGCTCTTATTGAATGTTCAAAATTTACGACAACAAATGCATTGTCTAAAATATCAGGTGTCATTCCAGAATAACTTTCATTAAGATGGTTAACATCCCGTCCTCCGCTGGCAAATACGGAAATCGCTTCACATCCTGCAATAAGCCGCATTAAATCAAAAAAGTGGCAGCACTTTTCCACCAAAGTCCCACCAGTGTTTTCGTTAAATCGATTCCAATTGTTGACTTTATCTAAGAATGGAAAGCGATGTTCTTGCATCGATATCATATGAAGATCTCCCGCAAAACCCTCTTGAGACATTGAAATGAGTCGTGAGATTGCAGGCATAAATCTGTATTCCATGCCAACCCAAACCAGAGAGTTAGAGGTTGCAGTCTCTTTAATAATATTGTCGCACCCTTTTAATGTTGTTGATAAAGGTTTTTCAACCAATATGTGGATGTTTTGGCGCATAGCTTCGATTACAAGATGCTCATGAGTCATGTTCGGAGTTGCAATTACGACAGCATCACATAAACCACTTGAAAGTAAATCATTATGATTATCGAAAAAAGTAGTTTGATTATCGGGCCCTAGCATTAATGAGGCCAATTCACGTGATTTTTCATTAGGATCTGCAATGGCAACTATTTCGATGCCTGGGATTGCTCTTAGTGAGAGAATGTGTTCAGAACCCATTTGGCCGCTGCCAATAATTCCATATTTAAGCATACTTTGTCCTCCAAAATAAAATCATACACTTCATTTTATAAAGCGTGAGATTTGTTTTTCATAAATCGAATATCCACTATTTAGATCGGGCCAGATCTTATTGTTCAAGTTTTAGTAGGTAAATTATGTAAACGATGATTTTCAAGTGTCAGATGGTCTTTGCATTGGGCCATAGTAGTTTTATCGAAAATATATGGTATTTACCCATAATAATTTTAATTTAGTCTGGCAAACATTGAGTAAATTGGTAGTCAATCACTGAATTGCCGAAGTTAAGTGAAATACAAAAAGGTGACGATTTACATTGGAATTTAAACGGTAAACCTAGCAATAATCTGAGAGGCAAGTACGAGTGTCTGAAGCTGCAGGTTTTCTCGCAGCCGTAGACATTTTTATCTCATTAGTGCATGTGTTAGAGCTTAGCGGTAGAATTAAGCCATGAATAAATTATCATCTTGGGTATTAGTCATTCTTGCATTGACAGTTGCGTCATGTTCGTCATCAACAACCAACTCAACAACCAGTTCGTCAGTTGTTCAGAGCACTTCTTCTACCTCTGTTATAGCTGCGACCGGTTCTAGCTTTAAGATTGTTTATCAAAGGCAAGCGGGAGGTTCGACAACAGATATTTTTGATGGACTTTCGTGTGCCACAACATCAAGTTGCCAGGCATCTGGTGGTTCGATAACGACAAACTTTTTGTTGGGTACAGTGTCTGGTGGCGTTTCTTGGACAGAAGAGAGTGTACCTCCGTTTCTTGTTAAAGGCGTGGGTTCTGGTGGAGATAATGATGGAATTCCAGGGATATCATGCCCGTCAGCCTTAATATGTTATGCAATTACACAAAGGGATTACAATGTAAATGTTGGCAATACCTCTTCTAGTGGATTAGGTGGAGCTGTAATCGCCACTAAAGACGGCGGAACAACATGGACATGGCAATCGACGATTCCATATACAAATTTTTACAATTACATTTCTTGTCCTTCAACAACCGTTTGTTACGGAGTGGGGGAGATCTCAGGCGGCAACGATGATAACGGTTTCGTTGCAGCAACCAATAATGGGGTTACTTGGAAGAAGCTCAAAACACCTAGCAATGTTCCAACCTTAAATGGGATAAGCTGTCCAACGACTTTAGTGTGTGTAGCAACAGGGTTTTTCATGTCGTCTGGAAGCTCGCAAGCGATTTTCACAACTGATGGTGGAGTGACCTGGCAGACAAGTAAATTTTTGGACAAAATAAATAGTCTTCAGGTTGTGAGTTGTCCTTCAGTATTAGTGTGCTATGCACTTGCAAGTCCAGGAGCTCCTTCAAACGCAAACAACCAATCAAGTTTTAACTTGATTAAATCAACTGATGGAGGTGCAACTTTTACATCAACCTATACTTTTTCAAGTAGTGAAAATCCGTTATCTCTCGATTGTCCATCGATAAGTGTTTGTGCTGTAGGAGGATTTGATACTTCGTCTGGTACTCAAGGTTCAATACTTATTTCAACGAATGGTGGAAAAAGTTTCAGTCAGGATAGTGTTCCTTCTCAAGTTGGCAACATTATGAGAGTTTCCTGCCCAAGCCCGACGAAATGCTTTGCGATTGGTGGATCTAACAAAACCGCGAATTCTGCTCCAGGTAACTTTGACAAAGGATATATTTTATCTAACTAAAGACCACAAATCTCGCTTGACATTTAATCGCTGCAACTGAAGAGGTTGGTGTTTTGAATGGTAATGGATTATTAATGATCAGTTGGAGATTATTAAATTCAGCGTGATATCTATTTGATGGCGCAGGCAGCGTTATATATGGTCCGAAATGCTTGTTCTAGTTTGAGCCTGAAGCTAATAAGAAATGAATCCCAACGGGAAGAAGCCACTGGTTGAGGTAGGGACCTGCAATGGAAGTATAGTGAATTCCATCATTCGTCCTAATTGGAACCCCGTTCAAGTCTTTATTGAACGTGTTGTTTGGTGACACAATTTGTGCAAAATTGTAGAGATATGCGTTCTTCCCTACCTCACTTACTGCTTTTGCTAGAAGTTTGTTAAACTCCATAACTTTTGATGGCTGATCTTCGGGCCAATAGCTTCCTGAAGGCGGCGGGCCAGTAAAGTTTGCAGGATCAGTTAGTGCTACTACAGTAGCACCTGTAGAGCGAAGAGTTTTTATGGCAGAAATTAAATTATTGAGAACTAACTGTTGGTATGAACTCTGATTCAAGTTTGTCCATTTACCATTAATTAACCGATCTTCCTCTTCCCATCTTCCAACCAAAAAAAATACTATGTTTGGTTTGTATGTGTTTACTTCCTGTGAGTATAGTTGCTGCCAATTTGTACAAGTTTCGGGCATAGATGCATAAGGAGTCCCGTGTTGGCGCGGCACTCCACTACCTACTACTCCGCATCCGATTAAACCTAGTACATTTATGTGAATATTTGGCAAGCCATCAGCATCCAACATGCCAAGCCCTAACGTCAAGGCAGTCGAATCACCAACAACTAGCACGCTTAAATTTTTATTGAATGAATTCGGAATAAAAGTTTTATGTAACCCTGTAACAGGCGTAATTAAATCTCCGATTGTTGAATCAGTTTGATGTTGGACAAAACCTAGAACGGTGTTTTGAGATGAATTTGGAAGCGTTGAGCTAAATACTTGACCGTATTCGTTAAGACTGTTTGACCCCACACTTAAACATTCGTTGTTTATTGGCGTGCAAACTACTGACTCTCCATTCTCTGCCACGCTGTCACCGACAGAAAAAAGTCCCCATTTGTCGCCCCCGGTCGTCGTTTCAATAAATGTTGGCTGGTTTTTGGAGTTTGAACCACTTACCCAGCATGAGCTATCGGAGGTACAAAATATGCCGGAAGAACTGCTTATTCCTGACGGAAGTCGCAAATTTGAAACTAAATTTGTAGAAAGGTTAACAGTAAAACCGTCGATTCCGCCAATTAAACTTGCGCCGACGGTATAGCATGTGTTGCTAGACGGGCAAGACGCAGCGTTCAGTACACTAGCAGTTGTACTTGAAAGTACTTCTGTCCAGTTTGCGCCTCCGTCCAGACTTTTTAAAATCAATGCATTAGCTCCCTTGCTCAAGGAGCTTCCGGCTGCGATACATGTTAAATTGCTAAAACAAGATATAGTTTTAATGTTTGTTCCAAAGACAGAATCAGGCAAGTTACTAGTATCCCATGTTGTTCCACCATTTGTCGTGTAGACAAGAGGCTGTTTTAAATTACCGCCAGCTATGCAATGAAGAGAAGTCGTACAAAATATAGATTTAAATTCAGCAAGTTCTAGCCAAGTTCGCTGCATATTCCATGTTGTTCCACCATCATTTGATTCGAGTATAGCTGGCAATGATTCGCTCTCAGTTGTGCCAACAGCAAAGCAAGCTACTTTGCCAGCACAGGATACGTCACCAATGATAGATAGATTGTTGGGCAGTGATGCAGTTTGCCAAACACCATTTTTGTGAGAAAACCATATCCTTCCATGCCCATCTTGTGTGCCACCTCCGATGATGCAATTCCCATTAGAGCTACAAGCCACGCTATGTGGAGCTCCAACAAGTTTTGTAGTGACTTTCCAAGGATTGAAAGGCATCGAAGCAGTTGAGGTTACCTGAGTTTTGGAGCACTGTGATACGGCAAAAACAAATAAACTTAGTGTTATTAACAATATCTTGGATTTGAAAGTTCGTGACATAGTAACTTTTGAAAGCTTATCAATATAAAATTCAATTAGATTCAATATGAAATGTCTACTTTGAAAGGATAATGGACTTATTCGAAGTTAGGTGCTTTTGAGGTTATCAAAAAAATATCTCGTTAGGTCTCGTAGCCTTAAGAATTGAGATAATGGTCAATAATTTGAGTTAAATATTTTATGATTTGCCATTAAACTGGTCTATGATGTTAGAGGCTTAATGTGAAATCGAAATCCGAAAAAACACTCGACAAAATCAGAAATCTTCTGGAAAATGGTGGCGAAGAACGCCTGGGCCAGATTCAAATGTTAGCAGCAGTGAATAGCGCAATTAACTCGGGGGAGCCTCTTGTTGTTGAAGCGGGTACTGGCACTGGTAAATCATTAGCCTATTTGATCCCTGTTGCTCTAAGCACCAAGAAAACAATAATCGCAACTGCTACAAAAGCGCTGCAAGATCAGTTGATAAATAAAGACGTTCCTTTAGTTCAGGAAAATATTTCAACACCTCTCAGAGTTGCTGTGTTAAAGGGTAGGTCCAACTATATTTGTTTTCAAAAATTAACAGAGATTTTAAATATAGTACCGTCCGCAGACATTGACACGAGTATGAGTTTCAAGGATGCGATCCAGGATGAAGTTGCATCTTTAGAGAGGCTGCTTAAAACAAGACAATCAAATCGACAAGAAAAACTTGAGATGGAATGCGATGTAGAAGATAGTAAAAATGTTGGGCTTGGTGAATCATTTGATTCAAAGGAGTTTCAACAAGTGTTTGAATGGTTGAGAAAGACCGAGTCAGGCGATAAAGCGGAATTATTAGTCGAACCTCGACCGTATTTGTGGCAAAGACTCTCATCAAGTTCAGAGGAGTGTCCAGGGGCGAAAAAATGTTCATCTGGGAAAAGTTGTTTTGCAGAAAAAGCAAAAGAAATTGCGAGAGAAGCCAATGTAGTTGTCGTCAATATGCATTTGTATGGATCCCACATTAAAAGTAACGGCCAGGTACTTCCTGAACATGAGATTATAGTTTTAGATGAAGCGCACGAAGCAGAGGATATTTTTATCCGTTCACTTGGAACTGAACTTTCTCCTTCACGAATTTTATATTTATCTAGATTGATGAGTTCTGGATCACTAAGTGGTGGTATATCGCCCGACAGATCCACTGAGTATATTGACAGTTTGGATGATATCTCCAAGAGTCTTGGAAGGTTGTTAATTGAATACAGTGGGAAACGGATTAAGCTTCCAATACCAACACACTTGGATGTAACGTTAAATAGGTTGATTACGGTTACTTCGAAGATTATTAACGATTTAGGTAGGTCAAGCCTAGAAAATAATCATGAAGAAATTAATAATGACGAGTCGATACTTACCATCAATGAGGATGGTTATGAGCAGTCAACACTTAGATTGAAAAGACTACTTGAAACCATAAAAGCGGATACAAGTCTGATACTTAAATCATCAGGGGATTACGTTATTTTTGTTGAAAAAAAAGGTTCCAATAATGTGCTGGTTGCAGTGCCGATATTTATAGGATCTATTTTGGAGGAGAAAGTGTGGTCAAATTCTACTCCAATTCTTACAAGTGCTACGATGCCAGACAATATTTCGACTAATCTTGGAATTCCTGTTAAAGAATCAAATATAATCACCATTGAAAGCTCTTTTCCATATGAGCGCAATGGTCTAATTTATTGTCCACAGGAGCTTAATGGCACTAATGAAGAGCTTGGCCAAGCAGTTGAGAAGTATGAAATAATTTCAAAACTCATTAGTGCTGCTGGGGGTAGAACTCTGATACTGTGCACTTCATGGAAATCTCTTGATCAAATATATGAGTACTTTAAGGACAAAATTGGTTTCAGATTATTAAGGCAAAATGATTTCAGCAAAGGCCAGTTAATCAAAGAATTCAGTGAAGATGAAAACTCTTGCTTAGTTGCAACGCAAAGTTTTTGGCAAGGAATTGACATTCCTGGACGTACGTTATCACTTGTGATTATCGATAAATTGCCATTTCCGAGACCGACTGATCCGTTACTTGAGGCGAAACGTGAACAGTTAGGTGCACAGGCTTTTATGCAAGTGGATATTCCGAGAGCAACGACTTTGCTTGCTCAGGCAGTCGGACGATTGATTAGATCAGAGGAAGATAAGGGAGTAGTTGCAATTCTAGATTCAAGACTTGTTAACTCTCGATATGGTTCTGCAATAATAAAGAAGTTGCCTAGCATGAGAAAGACAACTTCGATAGATGAAGCAATAGAGTTTTTAGACGTGGTGGTAAAGAGGCAGAGTGTTTAGATTCTCTCTCCTTACCACCTAAGCGCTTAGAGACGCTCTATAATCATTGCCATTCCTTGACCGCCGCCAACACACATCGATTCGAGGCCAATAGTTTTATTTGCATCTTCAAGCCCATTAATTAATGTAGTCATGATCCTTGCACCTGTCATTCCGAAAGGATGACCAAGAGCAATTGCGCCTCCATTAACATTTAGCTTGTCCCAATCAATTCCAAGATGTTTTGCGCTTGGAATTACCTGAGCCGCAAATGCTTCGTTTATCTCAACTAGATCAATATCATTAATAGTCATTCCGGCTCTTTTTAAAGCTTGGCGACAGGCTTCGATTGGACCTAAGCCCATTATTTCTGGATTTAACCCAGTAACACCAGAAGAAATAATTCTTGCAAGTGGCTTTATTCCAAGTTGTTTTGCCTTTGTATCGCTCATGACGACGACCGCAGCAGCACCATCATTTAGTGGGCAAGCATTGCCCGCTGTTACTTTGCCGTTTGGTTTAAAAACAGGTTGAAGCTGAGATAGTTTTTCAACTGTGGTGCCAGCTCTAATACCGTCATCTTTCGACACGACCGTCCCATCTTTTAGCGTTACTGGAATTATTTCTCTTTCGAAAAACCCTCTCTCCAAACTTGCTGTTGCACGGTTTTGTGATAGACAGGCAAATTCATCCATTTCTTCACGAGAAACGTTTTCATATTCAGCCACGTTTTCTGCAGTTAGACCCATCGCAACGTAGATGTCAGGCAGTCCAACTGGTGGTTCCCAATCTCCACCATTACCTTGGGATCTGTCGAGGCTTCTTAGTTGAGCGTCAGCGAACAAAGGGTTAACAGTAGTTGGCACATCTGAAAATCCTAAACCAAAACGGGAAACTGTTTCCACTCCTGCTGCTATGAACACGTCGCCTTCACCCGCCTTAATTGCATGGGCTGCCATTCGAATGGTTTGCAGAGATGAAGAGCAGTATCTATTTACGGTTACTCCTGGAACGTTGTCCAAGCCTGCCAAGATAGAAACTACTCGTGCGACATTAAAACCAGATTCTCCAGCTGGCTGTCCACAGCCTAGCATCAAATCGTCAATTTCCGTCCTGTCGAGTTCAGGTATTTTATCTAGAACAGCCTTTACTACCAGAGCGGAAAGGTCATCTGGTCGACACTCGTTCATTGTTCCTTTAAATGCTCTTCCGATCGGAGTTCGACCAGTTGAGACAATTACGGCTTCGGGCATTTAATCTCCTTGTAGTGATATATAAAAATGATTCATGTGAGCTAACACGATAGCTGTGCAGACACGTTAAATCGAAAATAGTTTGCTTTAAGAAACTGTACTCGAAACACAACCCTGTCAGTCAATTTTTTAAATTGAATAAAAATTATGTCAGGGAAGATTATAAATAGAGTTGCTGCATAGAGAAAGTATGGCAAAAAATTGAAAATGATTGTCACTAAAAGAAGTGACAGTAACTCTGTGCGCACTAAATGGTTAAGACTAGTTTAAGTTCTCTAAATATTGCATACAAGATGCAAAGTAATTAGTTTACTTTTAATATCAAATTTATAAAAATACAATGTGTCTGAGCAGGAACAATTAAAAATATCGAATATTTGTAAGCCATGTTTAGACTTACGCTGAGACCTTTAAGTAATACTTCAAAGAAATAAAAAGAAATCCTATTACTTAAGTTAATTACAAAATATAAATGGTTGAAAGGAAGCCTCGCAAATGAGTTATATAGTGTCTACGATCCCAACAAGAAAGGATGATATAAAATTGGAACTAAAAAAACTTAAAGTTTTTGGATTATCAGTTGCTTTGGCAACAGTAGCAACTGCATGTTCAAGTAGCATTTCAACTAAATCCCATTCAACACCAAAACCTCTTAATCAAACGGATGCGATAATTACGGCATTTAAAAATGCTGAAAACGCAATTCTTTTGGCTCAAATGACGCAAGGCAGGAATATTAATGACCTTCAATCTACAGTAGGCAATCCTGACTTATCAAATATTTTGCTATCAATCAATCAAATTAAGCAAGATAACTATATTTTTAAAGGTACGGTCACCATACAAACCGTCAAAGTTTTGAAAGAGACAAAAGTAGAAGCATTGGTTGAAGCATGTGGTATTGACTCGGGGTGGTACATGGATCCCAAAACAGGGAAATCAGTTTTAGGGACAAGTCAAGGTTCTTCAAATATGTTTGATAGTGCAAGGATGATTTATACTTCCAATTCCTGGAAACTTAATGACGAGAAAATTAGGGAGGCAAGTTCACCATGCAAAATTTAGATGGGGGCAGAAAACTTAAATCTGCCTTTAAAAAGGGCATCTTTGTAATTTTATTTCTCGCTGTGTCATGCATTCAAAGTGTAATAATTAATCAAGCATCGTGGGCCACGGGAGGTAAATGTGTAATCACACAAAATATATTACAATGCGGAGTCAAATCAGGGGTAACGTCATCTACATCCGTCAATAGTGGTAAAAGCAAGAGAGCTAGTTCTACTGGGAGTAGCGTTCCCCCATGCAAATGGACAGTTTTAACAAGTGTCGAAGTTAGTATCTTTCAGCTTACACCCAACCCCTCCAATGAACCTGGACAGTGGGAATCAATCTATTGTTCCTCTCAAAGTGACTATCCCAAATTTGGATCGAATGTAATAACGGTAACGTATCGAAACTCAATATTTGTTTGGGTAGTTAATTCCTCGCTTATTTCAAGCAGTGGAGGCATAAGTCCTGTAACTATTGCGAAGGAAGCCGAAAACGAAATCAGAATTCCTTCTCCTGCAATTATTCTAAATCCAAGTAAATTTGGAGTTGTTAATTTGCCAGAATGGCTTAGTATATTGCCTCAGATATGGCATGAGTATTCTGTAACTGCTTCAGTAGATTCGGTCAGTGCAACTGCAATTGCCATGCCTTCTTACGTTACGTGGAATACAGGTGACGGTAACGTGGTTACTTGTTACGGCCCAGGAGTAGCTTATAACACTCTTATTCCAGCGATTTCACAATCAACATATTGCTCACATGTATTCACGGACTCCAGTTATCTACAACAAACCACAAACGGAGCTCTGTTTATCCCTTCATTTGAAATAACAGCTACCATAACTTGGAATGTTTCTTGGTATAGTTCCGGAAATATTGCATCAGGTACGTTAGGAACCATAACAACTTCGTCATCAAGTATGTTGCCAGTTGTACAAATCGAATCAGCATATCTAAGTAGTTAAGAGGGAAAATGACTCAAGTGTTCGTACAGAATTCAAAAAATAACAAATCTGAAAATTTAACGACAAAAACAATAAGTAATAATGCTATTCACGGAAGTCCGAAAAATAAATCTAAGAGTAATTATGGGAAAAAAAGTAATGCGACAAGAATTTCGGCTGGCATTTTACTCGTCATTGCCTCGGCAAGTATAGTAGGTTGGGCAGTTCAAAAGTCGGCTGATCGCCAAAGCGTCTTAGTGATTGATAGATCAATCGCTAGAGGGGCACAATTCGATCCCTCAGATTTTCGTGAAACTGAGCTTTCTAGAAATTCATCTCTAAATATAGTTGATGTGAGTGAAGAGCCAAATGTACTAGGCAAATATGCCTCAGTATCATTATTGCCGGGTTCTGTGCTAGTGAACGGCGATATCACAACTTCCCCTACTTCGCTTAATGGGCAAGTGATAGTTGGAATTGATCTACGACTTGGACAAGAACCAGTTGAGGGCTTAAGTGCCGGAGAAGACGTGATGGTCGTCTTTAGTCCTCCACCAGGAGCCTCGCCTGAAAATGTAAATATGCAAACACAATCTAATCTGTCACTCGTTTCGCCTCAATCAAATTATCCAAGTAACTTATCACAAGGAAGTGGATCTGCAGATCTACTAACACCCGGCCAAGTTTTATTTACACCTGCTTTGGTTGTGAATGTTGTTCCACCACCTCCCAACAGCAGTACAAATATAACTGATACAGTTTCCCTTGCTTTGCCGACTAATGTAGGTCCTACAATTTCAACGTTGGCGTCTGCAGGTCAGCTCTCACTCGTGTTAATTCCAAGGGGTTAATTTGACGTTGTTTTCTGTTGTTGGAACTAAGGGCTCACCTGGTGTAACTTGTATATCTCTTAAATTGGCCATGAGGCTAAGTAAAGAAAATAGGGAGACAATCCTGTTTGAATTTGACAGATCAGGTAGTGACTTATCAACCTATTTGAGTATGTCATCGAGACCAGGTCTCGTAACGTTGGCAGCAATGAGACGTAATGTTGATTCTGAATCATTTAATGAACATTGTCAGATGTTCGGAGATAGCTTAAAAATATTGTTTGGTCTCCCAGGTATGCATCAAGGGAATCTCATAGATCTCTTAATGCCTTCTATTAGGGAGTTTATTAAGCAAAAACCTGATAGCAATTTTATATTTGACCTTGGGCGGTGGAACCCAGAAGCTTCTTGCCAACAGTCAATTGTGGAAATATCAGATAAGGTGATAACTGTATGTAATAACTCAATACATGGAATTTCAAATCTTCGTCAGTTGATTATCCGGATGAAAGAAATGGAAATGAACACTTCCTTAATTACAACTGGCGATCAAATTTATGACGCACAGGAAATAGCTGAAGTTGTTGACTCTTTGCCAGTTGGGCATATCGAAAGTCCTTATTTGAACATTGTGCAGTCATCCTACATAAAGAACAGGATTTTCAATAAGCGAGGCAATAAGCAATTTGACCCACATGAAAGCATCTTGGACCTAGTAATTCAATCAAGTGTAAATTCTAGAAAAACTTTATTCAATGATTCGCAGGACCTAAGCAACGTGACCTACATGGAGTCGAGGAGTACTTGCTCGGATCGCCCGTTGACTACTAATCGCATAGAGAGAGGCGATACTCCATATGCAAAAAGCGCTCCACCTGACATAATACAATTGCCCGAGACGAAGGAAGATATTGTTCAAATCGCCGTTGTAGATAATTCATTTGACGAAATTTTGGAAAAAAGGAAAACTTTAATTCGACATAATTTAGGTTTTGATGTCGATGATTGAAACAACACAGTTGCAGAAAAATGACATTGGCATAGATAAAGAGTATGTGCGAAAAGTACGTCATGAAGTAGCAAGACGCCTGGCTTTAAAAAATATAAGTACTTCAGAGGAATCCCTGAGGAAGCAAGCTGCTATTGAGGAAGCTATCGCTATTCTAGAAGAAAGAGCAAGTGATTTTATCCTAAATGGCCGCAGGATGCCAACCATTGAAGAAGATCAACAAATTATTGAACAAGTAGTTGCTGGCATGTTTGGCGTCGGCAACCTACAATCATACTTAGATGATGATCAAATTGAAAATATTGATATCAATGGACCAGAAGAGGTATGGATTACTTTTGCCAATGGAGTGAAGGTGAGAGGTCTACCAGTTGCAAAGGATTCAGAAGAACTTGTTGACTTAATTAGGCAAATAGCCATGAGATCAGGTATTTCGGAACGTAGATTTGACACAGCACATCCAGAACTAGACATGAGACTTCCAGATGGAAGTAGGTTGTCTGGATTGATGAGTGTTACTAAATATCCAACTATTTCTGTCAGAAAACACCGATACGTAGATGTTACTCTGGAACAAGAAATAGAAATGGGATTGCTAAGTCCTCAAGTTGCATTATTTTTATCGGCGTGTGTTAGGGCTTCAAAAAATATAATAGTCTGTGGAAGAACTAATTCGGGTAAGACAACTTTACTAAGAGCATTAATCAATGAAATCCCCGCCCGTGAAAGAATCATAACCATTGAACAAAGTTTCGAGCTTGGAATTGATCAACTCAAGGATAGACATCCAGACTGTATTGCTCTAGAAGCTCGTCTCCCGAATACTGAGGGAGTCGGAGAGGTTTCGATGGCAGACTTGGTAAGACGATCTCTAAGAATGAATCCTGACCGGGTAATCGTCGGTGAGACTTTAGGCCCAGAAATAGTTGCACTCTTAAATGCAATGAGTCAGGGTTTTGGATCATTGTCGACTATTCATTCAGATAGTTCAGCAGGAGCATTTAGGCGAATTTCATCATACGCGTTACAAGCTGTTGAAAGACTACCGATGGATGCAACAAATCTATTGATTGCAGGGTCAATCAATTTTGTAGTTCATGTTGAGTTAACGCAAAAGGTCGGAGCGGAAGTTTCATCAGAGAAAATAGTAAATCAAGAAAAGCAAGTAACAAGGCATGTTACGTCAATAAGAGAAGTTGTTGGTGCTGAAGGGAATATGGTTATTTCGAATGAAGTATTTAAAACTGACGAATTTGGCAAATTAATTAGTGGAGCGCCGTTAACAACATCTTCGTATAATGACCTTTCAGAGTTTGGATACAGTGCCAAAACATACGGAGGTGAATTTTAATGGCGTATGTATTAATTGGAATTATTGCTGGTGCTTGCGCCGGTTTTGGTATTTACTTCTTAAGCAGACAATTCGATTCATATGTACAAGAGGTGCGTAATCCATCGCACAAATTAAATTACATTGATAACAAACTTACCGTTCGAAAAATGTCATTATTAAGTGACGTTTCTATATCAAAGTGTATTGTTGCATTCATCGTCGCTAGTTTTACTTACCTTTTTACTGGTTGGGTTGTTTTAAGCGCTACTGCCTTTGGCATCGTTTTCGTTGGTCCTCAAATTTTGAAGCTTGGCAGACAAAATGACCATCTTGATAAACTCTCTGGGTTAGCTACTTGGATAGAAATGCTTAGAGATTCCTTATCTGCAAGTGCGGGGTTAGTACAAGCAATTTTAACCACTGTTCCGCTAGCACCACCTTCGATTCGATCAGAGCTCTACGACCTAAAGAGCGCGATAATAGGAGGGGAGCCATTAAAATCTTGTTTGTTTGATTTGTCAAATTCCTTCAAGTGTTCAGTAGGTGATTCAATTTGCTTAGCGTTAATTGCAGCAACTGAAGGAAGCTCGTCTAGACTCAGTGAACTTTTATCTTCATTAGCGGCGGTCACGCGTCAATCCGTTTCTAACCAGCTATCTATTGAAGCGTCACGTGAGTCGATTAGATCAAGCGTTAAGACTGTAATTTGGTTTTCAATATCATTTTCAGTCCTGTTGGCTGTTTTGGGGAAGTCGTATATGCAACCATACTCAACGTTTGCCGGTCAGTTTGTATTAGCAATTGTTATTTGCCTCTATATCGGTGGAATTGCATTGCTTGTTTCAATGGCTAAAACGAAAGAACAGTCTCGACTCATATTTGAATCCGCAGCGGAGGTTATGTAGTGAGAACAACATTTGCATCCCATTTGTTGTTGATCTCTGTAATTGGTGGGGCTGGCGTTGGAACTGGACTTTGGAAGCTCTTAATTTTTCATAGTAACCCCACCAATCAGCTACGTATTGAGCTAGAGAAAATTGAAGGCATAGAGATTAAAGGCAACTCTAGACTCCATTCAATGAAGATCTTACTCAGTAACCCGATTGTAACCTTATTAGGCAATAACTCTAAGCTTTCCGAGCAAATGATTTGCGATGCACAGCTTGTGAATAAAAAGATTGCAGATGTAGCCACACAATCAGCCGTTTGGACCATTCTCGGATTTTGTTTTCCGTTGTTCTTGAGTGTTCTTAAAGTATTTACTAATCTGGGTTTATCCATTAACATAGCTTGTTTCATGGCTCTTGTTGCATCGCTCAGTGGTTTGGTATTGCCGTGGTATATTCTGCGAAAAGAAGCAGCGGAAACAAGAACATCATATTTGGAATCAATAGGAACATTCCTTAATATTGTTGAGCTTAACCTTGCTAGTGGCAAGGGACTCGAAGAGGCCGTGAACAATAGTGTGGATTTAGGCAGAAGTGGAATATTTGCCCTGATGAAAAATTCAATTACAGAGTCAGTTGACTCTGGGGTGCCTATCTGGGAAGGATTGTCTAATTTGGGCGAAAAAATTGGTCTTTCTGAATTATCTGAGATTGGAGCTACGCTCAATTTATCTGGATCCGAAGGGGCAAAAATTCGGGAGTCAATATCTCAAAAATCGAAGACGATTCGAGAACGCTTGTTAAATAATGCGTTGGGTGAGGCTAATGCGGCAACAGAAAGGATGTTTGTCCCAGGAGTCCTGCTTCTCTGTGGGTTTCTGATATTTGTTAGCTACCCAGCTATTGAAAAAATCTTTACAGGAATGTAAAAGTTGAACTCTAAGTAAGAGTAATTATTAAGAAAGGAAAAATATCAATGGAAGTAATATATTGGTACTTAAGGGCGAGATTTAATGTTGACTCGTTGAATGACACGGGATCAGTGGCGGAGAAAGTAGTTTTAACAGCTCTTTTTGTTGCGCTTGCGATTGTCGCTGGGACTATCATTTATAACTCAGTTAAGACGAAAGCGTCATCTATTACATATAACACACCTAACAATTGAATGGAAGTTTTGTGCTACGAGTGATTAAAAATGATGAGGGCTCCTCTACGGCTGAGGCAGTAATAATCGTCCCGCTAACTATGATTGTGTTTTTAGTAATTTTTCAAATTGCACTTTGGGCACATGCATATATTGTGGTTGAAAATGCTGCTTCATTGGGTGATCAAGTTGCCCGTAGCTACAACACTTCGGTCCAACAAGGTATAGCTGAGACACAATCATTTATAAGTTCAACATCTGGTGGCGATATCACTGATGTGAATGTTAACATCAGTCGGACTGTTGATAATGTAAATGTAGCAGTAACGGGGAAAGTTAGCTCTATAGTTCCATTTTTAAGTTTCAACGTTTCTTCTGTTTCAACTTCACCTCTACAGTATTTTCGCCCTCAACAGTAAGAAGAAGTGCAAATAAGATGAAAAACATTAAGAATTGGATTCAAGTCACACGTGATGATAATGAAATTGGTAGTTTTACGGCAGAGCTCGTGGTTCTAGTGCCGATAATAATGGCATTCGCCCTAATGTTGGTAACCTTTGCAAGGATTGAAAGAGCAAGAAGTGTAGTATTGGATTCTGCAAGAGCAGGAGCTGAGACGGCCTCAATTCTTTCTTCACCACAAAGCGCAGTATTTGGAGCGACTGAAGCGTCCAGTTATATTATTATGAGACATAACGTCACATGTACAAATAGCTCATCTGTTGCGGTAGATGTGTCCTCATTTGAACCGGGTGGATGGGTATCCGTTACTGTTGTATGTAACGTTAGATTGTCGGACGTATCGTTTCCTGGGGTTCCTGGTAGCATCACATTTAGCTCGACAGAACTAACTCCTGTAGATCCCTATGTTTCGATTCATGGCTGAAGCATTTGACATGGGAAACGAAGACAATGGGACCATAACTGTATTTGTAGTATTTTTCTTCTCATTTCTTTTATTGCTTTCAGGGATAGTTGTTGATACTGGTCGTCAACTTTATGAAGATAGGCAGGCCGAATACGAAGCACAAACTGCTGCAGTTTTAGGAGCGGATTCATTAAGTGTAAGTAATCTCAGAATCGGCAATGTAATTATAAATCCAGCCAAAGCCATCAAAAACGCAGAGAATTATATGCAGTCAACTGGTCATCCTGGCTTAGCGTGGATTAAAAATGGAATTGTTTACACCGAAGTAACTTATGTGATTCCAAGTATTTTCATTTCTATGGTAGGCATTAATAGTCTAACCGTTAGTGCTACCGGTTCTGCAACAGATTTGTATGGAGTTAATTCTGGAAGTCTAATTCAATGAAATTGAATTTAATGAATATTATAAAAGGAGTTGGGGCAATTATTGTGATAACAAGTATCGGAATTTGGGTTCCCATTTTATTATTTAAAATGTCTGGGTACCCTTGGGATTTACGGTTTCTGCACCTGAATTACCACCAGCTAAGTTTGAACGGTTTGATAAATGAATCCATTTATATATTGTTGAAAGTATCGTGGTTGTTTTATTCTTGGTTTTTTGTCAGTTTAATGAAAGAGTTTGTATCGCAAGGGAAAAATTATTGGCGAGGAGAATTTAGTAAAGACTATCAAGACTTACAGCAAGGTGTGCCATTGCGTACCAAGAATAGAGCCAAAATTCAAAGTCGTTCAGTCTCAATTTCAAAGGTAACTTTTTTACTTGCGCAATTAATAATGGTTGCAGCATTTACATATCGATCGCAAAATGTCGTAATGACGAACTACAAGTACAGTATTCAAAGTACGCCATCCCATTCATTGATAATTCACTCAGAAGAAAATTCGAACACTTTAAACCTTAATGCGTCTAAGAAATCTTCAAATTCATTTGAAATTGGTGGTCTTTTTGGTCTTTCTTTGGGAGGAGCAGCAATAGGAGAGTTCTTGAGGTTGTCACGCAGGAGACAGGCAAAGAGAAGGCGTGAAGGACAACGAATTAGTCTACCAGGCCCGCATCTGAGATCAGTTCATTTGAAGGTAAGCTCGGCATCAAACGAAGAGATTAAATTCATGGCAAGGGCACTTGCAGCAGGCTTTAAAAGGACCAAAATATGCGTGAATGGTGCGGTATCATTTGGTTTAATTCTATATCCAGATTGTCTGGAAGTTTTAAGCTGTAAAAAAGGGGACATCGACGCCCTGAAAAGTAAATCACTACTTGATATAAAAAGTCAGATAGTTGAAACACTAAATTCAAATGCTTTTGATGAAAAAACTGACGTTTCGTTGCCGCCATTATTAGCGCTAGGTGAAGTTGCTGGTGGTGAACTTTTCATCAATTTAAAATATATGAAGAGAATATTAGTATCGGGGCTCGTTAGCAACGTAAATCAGTTTATGAACTTTATTCTAATTGAATTAGCCGCATCTACTTTATGTGGCGACATAACTGAAATTGTAGTTGTCGGGAAATCTATTGATTTTGTATCAGACTTCAAGACCATAAATATTTGCCAATTCGAAGATCTTGAATCCAAGCTATCAGAAATGACCAGTATTGATCTTGCAAAACCCAGGCAAAAGTTCGAAGAAGGATTGAAAGTATTTATAGTAACTGAACCAAAAACTTATGAAGTAATTTCAAGACTTAACAAATTACTTCCTTATGATGCAATTTTAATTATAACGGGTGATCAAAATCTAGACCCAGGACCAGATGAGTTTATTAACTTAAGAATATATGGTAGTTCAGAACAGTCAATACTACATGCCTACTTAGATCAATTTGACATAAGGTTTAAGCCCAATGGGATTAGCGATACGAATGTTTTAGACATTGAAGAGTTGATAGCAGTTACCCGGAAAGACGACGTCTTCGTTTCAGAGGATCCATATAGAGTTTTAAATCAAGAATTAGATAACGCCGGTGCAAATATTGCTTGTGAGTCTCCAGAGCTTATGGTTAAAGTGCTTGGGCCAGTTGAAGTTGTAGGGAGTGCGGAAAATATAGAAAAATCAAGAACACTGGAATCAATAGTCTACTTCGTGATGCATCCGAAGGGAGTGTCCAAAGAACTTTGGGCAACGTCTCTTTGGCCTGATCAGCTCTTGACACGAGATAGCTTAAATACCTCACTATGGCAGATCAGAAAAGCTCTCGGTGTCGGATCAGATGGAGCAAAGTATCTCCTGCCTGCCTACACTGGCATTCTTAAGCTAAGCGAATTAGTTAGCTCGGATATGTTCCAGTTTAGAGTTCTGTCAGAAAGTACAAATGCTGAGGATTGGGTTGCAGCACTATCGCTTATTACTGGGCGACCATTTGATGGAATCGGTGAGCCTACTTGGCTGATTTTGGAAGGGTATTTATCTGATATTGAAGCAAGAATTGTGGATCTTGGTTTAAAGTTGGGAGCGTTAAAGCTTGAACAAGAAGATCCAAAAACTGCAGAGTTTGCGGCGAGACAGTCACTTTTGGCTGTGCCTTATGACGAACGACTTTGGAGACTATTGTTGAGAGCAACGGCAGCCCAAGGAAATAAAATGGCACTAGATACAGTGATGTGGGAGTTGGCGAGTGTATTGGAGTGTGAAGACGATTATTTAAGCGGCGTATCAAATGAAACCGCGGCACTTTACAGGGTTTTATCTGGAAGAACCAGCTTGCGATGGATCCCGAAGACGACGTAAAGCTTAAATTCCTAATGTTCTTATAAACTGAGGAACATCATTGTCATCAATTGGTATCAACGACTTGAAACGCTTCAGCTAATCTATCAGCCCCGACTTTATATAATGAGGAATTAAATCCAGTCCAAAGCCTCAACATTCCTTCAAGATCATCCATCTGATCAGTCTGACTTTTGTGTTGCTTTAGAGCGTTGAGTTTTTTGTCGAATGAATCAGTTATGTCGACAGCGGCTACCCAAGTAGATTTCGAGGTTCTAAATTTAGTTGGTTCGATTGCATCGTAAGAGCATTTTGCGGGATCAAAGTCATCTTTTGGCCCTTCAAACGACGAAGGTGATGCCATAATCCAGGTCTCTTTGACACTAAATGGTTCGAGTCCTTCTTGAAGTAAAGTTTCATGTGCAAACGGGTTCCTAGCGTCGGGGTATATAGCAAAAATTGCAGCTTCTCCAACTGCCATGTGATCTGGGTGGCTTGCATAAATGCGATCCCAAAAGCGTTCAGGAGACGGAATTAGCATTCGATCAGGTTGGACCTCTCGTATTGCTCTACTTATATCTTTTCGAAGTTCAATCGTAGCAGTAACTGCTCCATCTTTATATCCTAAAAACCTGACATCTGACACGCCAACCGTTTTTGCTGCTTCTCGTTGCTCATGTTGTCGAAGCTTCGCCATATCGCGCCTCGTTATTGATCTATCTTCTCCGCCTGCATCGCCATCTGTCACAATTAAATAGATCACTTCGATCCCGAGTGAAGTCCACAAAGAAATTGTCCCTGCGGCTCCGAAATCTAAGTCGTCGGGATGGGCAGCTACGCAGAGAATTTTATTGATCATATTATCCTTTACAATTATTTAAAACAATTTACATGTAGATAGAAGAACCAGAGGCGATGAATTCGTCAGACTTTTCTTTCAGCCCTTTTTCCAAAGCTAGATCTGCTTCTAGACCCTGTTCTTCGGCATATTTTCTAACATCGTTTGTAATTTTCATAGCGCAGAACTTTGGACCACACATTGAGCAAAAGTGAGCGGTCTTCGCTGGTTCGTTTGGAAGGGTTTCATCATGAAATTCTCTTGCCGTTTGAGGGTCTAGTGAAAGATTAAATTGATCGTTCCACCTGAACTCAAATCTAGCTTTTGAAAGTGCGTCATCTCTTATTTGAGCAAGCTCATGTCCTTTTGCTAAATCTGCGGCGTGAGCGGCAATTTTATACGCAATTAGCCCTTGTTTTACGTCTTCTTTATTAGGTAAACCTAGATGTTCTTTAGGCGTGACATAGCATAACATTGCCGTGCCTAGTGCTCCAATTTGAGCTGCTCCAATTGCAGATGTAATGTGGTCGTAACCTGGAGCTATGTCAGTCGTCAGAGGTCCTAAAGTGTAAAAAGGAGCATCTCTACAAACTTCTTTTTGTAAATCTACGTTCTCTTTAATTTTGTGGATTGGAACGTGGCCAGGCCCCTCAATCATGACTTGAACGCCATGATCCCAAGCGATCTGGGTAAGTTCTCCGAGCGTCCTAAGCTCACTGAACTGCGCCTCATCGTTTGCATCTCGAATTGAACCTGGTCTTAACCCGTCACCCAGTGAAAACGCTATATCGTAATCAGCTAAAATTTCACAAATTTCTTCAAAATTTGTATAGAGAAAGTTCTCCTTATGATGGGCTAAACACCAAGCAGCCATGATCGATCCACCCCGTGATACGATTCCTGTTAATCGTTTTGCCGTCATAGGAACGTATCGTAGAAGCACTCCAGCATGTATTGTGAAGTAGTCGACTCCTTGTTCGGCTTGCTCTATTAATGTGTCACGCATAATTTCCCAAGTTAGATCTTCTGCCCCCCCGTCAACTTTTTCAAGAGCCTGATATATTGGAACAGTCCCAATTGGAACGGGAGAATTTCTAATTATCCACTCACGTGTTGTATGAATGTCAGGACCTGTGGAAAGATCCATTACCGTGTCAGCCCCCCATCTAAGAGACCAATGGAGTTTTTCTACCTCGTCTTTTATTGATGAACTTACGGCAGAATTTCCAATGTTAGCGTTAACCTTTACCAAAAAATTAGTTCCGATCGCCATAGGTTCAAGTTCAGGATGATTTATGTTTGACGGAATTATGGCTCTTCCACTAGCTACTTCATTTCGAACGAATTCCGGCTGAAGACCTTCACGTGCTGCTACGAAGAGCATCTCTTCAGTAATGACACCATTTGTTGCATAGCTCAATTGCGTTACATTGTGCCCAGATTTCCTCCTCCGTATTGTGCTAAGTGTGTTAGGAAAAACTTGATTTAAAGGATTAACCAAAAGATTTTGTCTTACTCTTTTTCTGCCATCGTCTCTAATTTCATAGACCCTTCCTGGGCACTCAAGTGAGTCATCTCTTTGTGAAATCCACTGTTCTCGAAGTCTAGGTATGCCTTCTGAAGCATCTGCTTTGGGTCCAGAAGAGTCATATAGTAATACTGGATCCAATTCAGGATCAGAGAGATCTATCTTCAAAAACGGTATTTTTAGACCATATTTATCCACGTAGATTTTTGTTCTATTAAAGTTTGATGAGGCACTATTAAGTATTTCAGTGGGAACACCAATTTGCATGTTGTCGTTTTGAGAGCCGATAAGAGGTTCCTGTCCCTCAATGGAGACTTGAGGTTCGTTTAATTGAAATGACTCGTGATCACCCAAAGCTTTATCCAATCCTGATTTGTTGTTATTTTCGTCCATCTAGCTCCCTTCGCCGGCATTATCCGAAACAGGTTATAACGGTCGACGATTCTCGTCCTCTCAGCAGCAACGCTCCCGTATACTAATAATGCCACAAAACTAACGGGTTTACTATACGTGACGCCAAAAGGCATAGTATTAACCTTTTTAGTCTAAGATTTAACTATGATAAAACTAAGAGAAGGAGCTAAAGCTCCAAAATTTTCCCTTAAGTCAAATGATGGCAGAAAAGTTTCGTTGAGCGACTTTAAAGGTGAAAAAGTTGTTGTATATTTTTATCCAAAAGATGACACACCTGGGTGTACCAAAGAAGCGTGCCAATTTCAGGAGAATTTAACGGTATTTAATAGATCAGGAGTTAAGGTAGTAGGCATTTCACCTGATGAAAACCATGACAAGTTTGTTGATAAATATGGTCTTAAGTTTCCTTTGCTTTCGGATATAGATCATTCGGTAATGGAATCATATGGAGCTTATGGAGAAAAGACAATGTACGGGAAGAAAACCGTGGGTGTAATTAGGTCAACATTCCTCATTGACGAAAATGGCACAATACTAAAGGCTTGGTATAACGTAAAGGCAGATGGACACGCTACCAAGGTGCTGGAACTAGCTAAAAGCCTTTAGCGTTGAGGTCCAAAACCCCACCTGTAAACATTGTTGTCACTTTGTTGCTGAAATGAATTAGACGTTGGGTTCGCTTTTGAACTTTTTTTGGAAACAAAGTATGGGTTAGTTCCCCTGCCTGAGTTAACGGGCGAAGTGGCAATTTGTTGGCGATTAAATCTTATTGACATTTTATCCTCCTTTTAGTGAGTTTTTCTTACTAAATTAAAGATCGGTCCTATTCATGTTGGATTTGTAATGAAAATATTATGTACTTGTTAAGGATGTCATATTTTGAAAAAATACGTTAAGCTGGCCAAACGTGATTTATTGTGCGGGTAAAGTTTGTAAAATACCTGAGCTGAAGCGGCTTTGTTGGTTTCAGTATCCTTAATGCCTACGTTCCCACCAAACGTTTTGCACCGTATTTAATGATGCATGTTTAGTTTTCTCTTTTGGGAGAATCATTCAAAAATAAGTACGAAGTTTCATAATTTGGAAGATGAATTTATGTGGCTCTTCCTAATACTATGCCTATAGAGATGAATGCCAAGCATAACCCGGTAGTAATTAGTATATTCAAGGTGCCAGTCAGCACCTCACCAGATTCAATTAGCTTGAAAGACTCATACATATAAGTCGAAAAAGTTGTAAAAGACCCACAGAAACCTGTGGTAAGGACTGTGTAGATGTCGACATGAAAAAATGTTGATTTTAAGTTTAGACTGTAGAGAAATCCCAATAAAAGTGAGCCAATTATATTTACGGTAAAGGTGCCTACTGGAAAGGCTACGTCCCATTTTTGACTTAAATAATGATCAAGTGAAAATCTTGAAATGGCTCCAAATGCGCCAAAGATGAATAAAGCTAATATTAACAGTGGTGACAATTATTAGTAGTTTCTGCCACTGTATTGAACGACAACACAGTCCTCGATGTAAATAATCCCTTCTTGTACGAGCTCTTTAACTGTCGGGAGGAAATCTTCGATCGCCTGCACGGTATCTATAATTGTTACTATTACCGGTAGATCTGAAGACAAAGAAAGAACTTTTGCCGTGTGAATGTGATTTGAAGCTCCGAACCCTTCGATGCCTCTAGTCACAGTTGCTCCTGCCAGTCCCAGCGCATGAGCCCTTTTTATAATTTCGTGTGACAGAGGATGGTGTTGGAATTGATCATTTTCACCTGCAACAATAGTTAGTTTTCTTGCTTCGCCTTCAATTGATTTCATGAGCTTTCCTTTCGTACGAGCCTTACTCTTCCTAAACGTATGCCAGTTGACACTGCAGCTAGCCCCCCAACTATGGTAACTAAGAGATAAATTATTGCACTGTAAAGCTTCCCATTATGGATCATTACATATGTATCTAGGGCAAATGTAGATTCTGTGGTGAAAGCACCCAAGACGCCAATCGCTAGAAATGGGCGGATTTTAGGGTTCGGAATGATTCTCTCCGTAATAAATGTAACGAAGAATCCGATTAAAAGTGCACCTAATAAGTTTACGCTGAGAGTTGCATAGGGCCACGAAGTACTGCCGTAACTTTCATAGGTAAAGTACCTAAGTATAGTTCCGATAGCTCCTCCTAAAGCTATGAAAATGTACTGACTAGGCTTCACGTATCCAATTTATATGAGATTTTTATACAGTGTTATATAGCCCCACTTAATTTTGTGTCTACGATATATATATGCCACCAGAAAAACCTCAATGGGCTGAACTATTTAAAGAAGTTGTAACAAGCGGTTTATGCACCGGTTGTGCAGCATGCGTGATTGTTTGCCCTCACAATGTCCTTGATTATCACGCAAAAGATTCTTCTTACAGGCCTTTTCACGTTCCTGAAGATGGAGGACCTGAAGACTGCACGCACGGAATTAAAGGTTGTACTTCATGCACAAGAGCGTGCCCTAGATTTAGGTCGTGGGAAGATGAGATTGAGACGTTCATGTTCCAAAGACTTAGAAATACCGAAGAGGTGGAAGGTATTTCCACTGAAATTGTGCTCGCGAGAGCTAAGGATTCGGAATTACTAGAAGTTGGTCAAGATGGTGGTTTGGTGTCAGCGATCCTATCGTTTGCTCTTGACGAAGGAATTATCGATGGTGCTTTAGTTTCTGGGCTAAAAGGGGATGGATCAACTTGGGAAGCAGAACCAAAAGTTGTAAGGAACCGACAAGAAATCATTGAAACTGCTGGATCTCGTTACACCTACTCCACAAATATGCTTGCCTATGACCAAGCAATTGAATTAGGGCTTGAAAAGCTTGCCTTGGTGGGGACTGGCTGTCAGACATCTGCTCCGAAGGCGATGGCAGCAAAAAAAGCGGGAAAAGTTGGAAGAAGGTTTGTATTAAGTATCGGACTTCTTTGTTCAAAAACCTTCGATGACTCTATTTTTAAAGAGCTGTTCTATAATAAATATGGAATTGAGACGTCTAACATAAAAAAAATGAATATTAAAGGTGTTTTTCAGATTTGGTGTCATGACAATACTTACTACGAGATTCCGCTCAAAGAAGCCCATGGTTGGACTCGTGAGGGATGTTTGCACTGTCCTGACTTTGCTGCTGAACACGCTGATATTTCTGCAGGTGGAATTGGAAAGTTTTCAGATTGGACGTTAACTTTGATCCGCACTGAGCTGGGAAAGGAAATCATTGACACAATGAAGGACAAAGAATTGATCGAGGTTCGACCGTGTGATGAAGATCCAGATGCAATTGATCTCATGAGAAAACTTTCTCGAGTGAGCAGGAAACGATGGCCAACATTTGCTGTTTCTGGACCTGAAAGGAGATGAATCTTAGGAACATAGGTTGTCCGAATTCAACGTTATTGGATAGAAAGTTAAGGGAAAAATGATTACCGTTATATATGTTCGCCACGGTGCAACTCCTACTACAGGCATAGAACTTCCCGGGAGAAAGCCTGGATTGCATTTATCTGATAAAGGCATTAAAGAAGTCGAAGTAACAGCAAAATTACTTGAAGAAGCTTGTTCTAAGGATATAAAAATTGCTGCAATATTTTCATCGCCGCTTGAAAGAGCGAAAGAGACAGCTAATATTATTTCAAAATCGATTATGACAAAGGTTGTTGTTGATAAGCGGATAGTTGAATGTGATTACGGCGACTTTACTTCAGGCAAACTAAAGGTATTAACCAAACGGGCTGATTGGAAGCCGCTTTTTACGTGGCCAAGTGGCTATCGGTTTCCAAATGGAGAGTCTTTCAACGAGGTTAGCTTTAGATTGCTAGGTTTTGTCGAACATTTACGGAGCAGCTTTAAGGATGAAGTAGTTATTGCAGTTAGTCACGCCGATCCAATTCGGATTGCAATTAGCACGGCACTTGGTATGGGAATTGATGGGATGTCAAAAATTAACGTTGCTACTGCCTCGGTGAGTATTGTAAGTTATCCTAATTTAGGTGAAATGCTACCTGTGAGAGTTGTAGCAACTAACCTAAACAAGACACTAATTAATTATTTAGGAGTAAAGTAGTTTGTCTGACACATATATTTTTGAGTCACCTCTGCGCATGACTTTTGGAACTATCGGAAGACCTGGGCAGAGAACGTTTTTGTTTCAAGTCGAAGAACCTGGAACAAGTGTCACTGTCAAACTAGAAAAAATTCAAGTCAATGCACTGTCAATGTATTTAGGCGAGATGCTTAAGGACCTGCCAAGACCTGGTCACCTGCCTGACGATATGGATCTTAATGAACCAATGCTCCCCGAATGGCCCGTTAGAGCAATTGCGACGTTTTATGATGAAGAGCTAGACAGAGTTTTTATTGTAATGGATGAGCGCGCACCTGAAGAAGAGTCCTTAGAGGAGATTTTTTCTGATAACCCAGATTATTTTCAGGAAGGTGAAAGTGCGAAAAGCATTAGAGTAATTGCCACTCGTGAGCAGGTAAGTGCCCTTGCTATAAGGGGAAAAATGCTTGTCGAAGCAGGGCGACCCCCTTGTCCTCTTTGCGGCTACCCTCTCGATCCTAAAGGTCACGACTGTCCACGTACTAATGGGTATAGACCTCCATTGACATGACGGATCCTGAACAGAAGTTAGAGCTTCTGCGTCACGGTGTTTTGGAAATAGTTGGGCGAATAATTGAAAGTTCAAACTCTGCCTTTTTGACCAAGGTTTCCTACCATGGAGAAACTAGTAATGCAATTTACAAACCGGAGGCAACAGAGCGCGATCTTTGGGATTTTGAGCCTGGACTTTGGAAAAGAGAAGTGGCTGCGTATTACGTTGCAATAGCGATAGGCAGTGATTTTGTCCCACCAACAGTAGCTAGGCTTGATGAAGAAAATCTCCCTGCTGGCATTGGATCCCTGCAGCTGTTCATTGATGGGGATTTTAGCCAAACGTATTTTTCTTTGCGCGACAGTGGGCTCTTTAATGATCAATTGTTTGACGTAGCTATTTTTGATTTGATTGTTAACAATGCAGATCGTAAAGGTGGACATTTTATAGTTCAAGGCGGCAAGATCTATGCAATAGATCATGGCCTATGCTTCCATGAAAATGTGAAACTAAGAACGGTAATATGGGATTTTAATAACCGAGAAATATCAGAACAGAAGCGAGATGAAGTTAGAAATTTCCTGTGGCAGTTAATTGATGACAGTTCCAATCTTAGAAAAATACTGTCTGATCTCCTCAGTAAAAGTGAGCTAAACGCTTTGATTAAAAGAACGCGTGCAGTTTACAGCCTAGACAGATTCCCAGATGTCCCCGAAGACCTTCGCCCGTATCCGTGGCCCGTAATTTAAGAGGTTGCAAAGAATTTACAATTTTCATCTCCTCTTACTCAAATGGAGCCACAAGCAAAGGACCTTAGTTGTAGCTCAAGGTTGGCAAACTGATGTCACACTTTTTTCGCAAAGTATGTTTTAAGATGAAATACTAATTGGGTGATTAGGATGTCAGGGATCATACTCAAATCATTGTTCTAGCTATAAAGTTGTTAAGTTTGAAGTAGAACTTACCAATCGCTCTTCTTTATAAAAAAGCAATTATCTTTCAAGTCTCAGTGCGCTAGGTGTTTTAAACTTTGCTTATTCTGTGAGTAACACTTACTAACCTCTGCAATCTTATTGCTTTTAAGCACCAAAATAAATCGAATACAGACGAGAAGGGTAAGAGCCCCAAAGGCCATTGGACCATCTTTCTCAAAGCACTATTTATCGTGTGATTCCCGATAAGATTGGGAAATGTTGGTATGAAAATGGTAATATGTTTCTATATCCTAATGTAAAATTCGAGGCTTTTGCGGCAAGCTGGTCCTAACTGACGAACGAGGTGAAAATATTTCAATAGACGAAAATAGTTCGGCTACTTTAGTAAGCGTTTCCAATAAGGGGTTTTCCATGAGAAATCGCTCAGAGTTTACGTCACTTCGAATAATTTTTGCAGTAACGGTGCTCATCGGACATAACAAAGGGTCGTGGCGATTGGGACTTGCTAATTTTATGATCCCCTTTTTAATGTTGAGTGGATTTGTTATAACTATCAGTCTTATTCTCGAATATAACAAAACTAAAAATGTCAGTTTAAAAAACTTTTATTTAAGGCGAGTTATACGTATAATCCCTGTATCTTATACAATAATTTTTTTAATTCTCGCATTTACGAAAATTATGCATGTTCGTAACTTTGGACACGAATACTTTGTGAGCGCTATGGCAGGTATTTTTTTCTATGCAAGCTATTGGAGCTGGATAGATATGTTGCAATTTACAACGGGAGCTTTTACTCAATTGTGGTCACTTTCAGTAGAGGAACAATTCTATTTAATTTGGGCTCCTTTGACAATATTTATACTGCGGCGCTTCAATCTGAAAATTTTGCTCAGAGTAGCTATAGTTTTATGGCTTGTATCGACAGTTGACCTATTTATGACTTATTTTGTATTTCATGAAATTTTTAGGGGGTATTTTTCATTCGATACACGAGCTAGTAATATCTTGTGTGGTTGTTTTGTTGGGATAATAGCAGGTCAAGGATTTTTTGAGAATATGAGCAAGAGAAAACACATTATGATAAAAATATTAGCTCTACTATCTTTGGTAATTTTCCTGTGGTGTGTCTGGCGTGTAACTCTGTTTTCTTCCTTCTCGGATACGTGGGCTTTCCCACTTGTTGGCGCTTGTTGGATATTAATGTTTATATATCTAATTGCGGAGCAAGAATCGTTAATTAACAGATTTCTGAGGCTTCCTTTTATGGTCCATTTAGGAAAGATTACCTTGTCGTCTTATGTGTGGTTCTGGGCCATATTTCTATTGGTGACCGAAAGCAATACGCATCTGTTCGGTTGGTCGTTATTTATAGTACGGCTCACTATAATTATTGCTTTGTCTGAAGTTACTTATTGGCTAATAGAGGTTCCTTTACATAGAGTTCGCAAAACTAGGTTTACAGTAAAAGAACTTCGGCTTGAAACAGGTGGTGGAGCGTAAAAACTTCGTCGTGATCATTCTAAAGTATAAGGTAATGTCTTCTCTTCTATTTGAGGCCGACAATGATTACCTATTGGTGCAAGTAAGTTTACCATTTAAAGTGATCTTAATAGGTAATAATCCTTCTGTTTAAAATTAAAGTAAGTCAGTTTTTTGTGTGAATATATGCAACGGATGGTGAGGTGGTATATATAATTACCTAGATTTTCAGGAGACAGGTTAATTATTTATGTAAATGTATTACACAAAGGAGGCTCGTTCAATCTGTATTTGATGTTTTGCTAATTGGTTTAACGGGTGTTTTTAATTGGAAGGCCCTAAAAAAAGGGTCTTCCAATGGCTTTAATGCTAATTGTCAGCATCACATGACTATTCCACTACATGCGAACGGTCGAAAGTATTATAGCCATACAAATTTCTATTTAAGATAGCTTTCTATTTTTCAGTTGGAAGAAGTGCCAATCCTTATGGGTTAACGTGCTAGATTGAATCTTTGACGGTCGTCATTATGTTTTATATTTACCGCAACTGGTTCGAACCTTATTTGTCTAAATAGTTGATTTATCAACTACAGAAATTTGCAGTTTGTCCTCTGAGTACAGTTTTCTGAGTTGCTTTTTGTCCACTTTCCCAACTGAGGTTCTAGGTATATTATCGACCTTCACCCAGTATTCAGGAATTTGCCATTTGGCAAATTTAGGTTTTAACCAACTAGCTAGTCCGTTCGGATCAAATTCTGTCTCGTTCTTCATTACCACAAATACCAGTGGTCTTTCCTCCCATTGTTCATCTGGTATGCCAATAACGGAGGTTTCGTTAATGAATTCATTTTGAAGCAATGAATTTTCGAGTTCAATGCTAGAAATCCATTCCCCACCAGATTTAATTAAATCTTTTATTCGGTCCGCAATCTGAACATGACCTTCAGCATCACATGTGCCTAAGTCACCCATCCTGAACCACCCATCATGAAATTTATGGGGATCTTTTCCATTTAGGTATGAAGTAATTACCCACGGCCCCTTTACTTCAAATTCACCAGCAGAAGTACCGTCATGGGGCAAAGGCTTGCCATTTGGATCAACGACCCTAAAATCGATTCCGGCCACCAAAGTACCTGTTTGGGAAAGCCATTCTATCTCTTCATCCTCTTTGGCGTAACTTGGTGGAAACGAGATCGAACACATGAGAGATTCTGTCGAACCATATACTTGCACAATCCGTGTATTGCATTTAGACCTAAACGTTTCGATCAGCTTCTTTGGAACGGCCGATCCACCCGAAAGGATGTATCGAACAAAGGATAAATCAAGTGTGTCATCTTTTACATAATTTAAAATATCCTTCAAAATGGTAGGTACTCCCAGTGCAAATGTTGGCCTGTTGGTTTCAAAGAACTTCAAGAGTGATTTAGGTTGTATATTATCGTATGGCAAAATCATGTTAGCACCTTCGGCCCACATGGTATAGGTCAAGCCCCAGGCCAAGGCATGAAACATTGGTACACAAACTAGTGCAGTGTCTTTAGCTGTAATTCCCATATTTGAGGCCGTAGCCATCGCAACAGAATGTAAATAGATTGTTCGATGAGAGTATACGATTCCTTTTGGCTCTCCAGTTGTGCCTGTGGTATAACAAATTACGGCAGGTTCGCGCTCGTCCAAAAGAGGCCAGTCAAACTCTGAATTCTCATTGGCAATGATAGATTCATAATCCAGTACATCAGACAAATTTGAATTGCTGCACTCCCCGGCGGCAATAAGAACTAAGTCAGGAGAAAAGCTTTTTTTTGATTCGTACAGTAGGTCCGCTAGCTTTGCATCAAAAATAATAATCTTATTTTTACCCTCCTGTAAGATATATGAAAGTTGTTCGGAATAAAATTTCGTATTAAGCGTCTGTAGGATTGCACCCATTGAAGGAATTGCTAGATAACACTCAAGTTGAGTTTGGCTGTTCATTCCAAAAGTAGCAATATTGTCGCCTGGCTTTATTCCAAGTTTGTCCAAAGCGTTAGCCAGTTTGCCTATCCGTACACCAGTTTCAGCAAAAGTAAAAGTAGTAGATTTTGTTCCGTAATGAGTAATAACCTCACTCCTAGAATGAACCAACCTGCCGAATTCATATAATTTGCTAATCAGTAATTGATCTGTATGCGCCATCATGTTAACTTCCCTCTAGTTTATATTAATACCTATCCAATTCTCTGATGATACAATATCAGAGAACAGCATGTAATGGTCATTCTAAAGTTTGCTACAGCTAATCCACGAGATAGCTACAGCAAGATTTAATAATCCAAAACATTTTACCGTCTTTAGAGAGATAGTACTATAAAATTAAGTTTTTTTCCAGAGGTTTCTTACAAATTTATTCAATGAAGCCAATATCATCAAATGAGCCTTTGAGTAAAAATCAAAAATTTCAATTAGCATTTCTCAATAGCAAGCGTATCCAACCTTAATTCGATCTCGTATGCTTGAACTACATAAGTACACCTAACTTATAATCTGGGTACTATATGGGATTTTCAGTAGTGAGTTTACTTACATGAGATGAGCAGAAAAAAGATTTAGAGCTAGCACATTCTTCTTGAACCGTATGTTTAAATATTAAAGGCTAGTCTAATGTGCCATGAAGATAAGTTACTTCGCTAGATGAAACTTGGAATCGAAAAACACTAGAAAGTAAGAGTATATCCTGCATGGAACCACTTCCCTAGTTGCTGCACTTGACGTGCGCAAAGGTGAAGTTCTAAGAGAACCTATTCCAGAAAAGTTCGATTCGACGAAATTAGGAAATGAGTCGATTCGTGCATGAAAATCCATATCGCCCCAGGCAATAGATCAAGTCATTCTTTAAAATATATTAAAGTCAAGTTTGCCATTATCTTTGCTTGATTAGTCATTACACGCTACCGCATGCAAGTTGGGGCAATCAAGTTGAGATGCTCTTCCCAATATTTCAACATAGGGTAATAAAAATTGGCAATTTCATTCGGGAAGTCAAGTAATTCAAGTGAACTTATGTAGCTGATTGATTGGTAGCGTTGATAATGCGCGCCATATTTATGCGCAAGAGTACCAGCTAGTGCTTGGTGTAGTGGCATTTTTGAAGGATTTAACCAGTGTTTTCTATAGGTTATTTTCAGTTGAATTAAGTGAAACGTTGAGTTGTTGTAAATGCGTTTTCATTAGGCTTAAGCGCTCGCGAAAATACATGAGTTTCGAATGGTTTACCAATAAGTCAGCTAGTAAGAGCGCTAATGTATCGAAGTTCTATACGAACTGCCACCGGTTTCAAGAGTTTTGAGCGTCCTAATTAACTGTCTCCTTAGTAAGTGTGAGTAGATGCAGTTCTATTATGACTGCGCGAAAAGTTGTAGATCGGTTCAGGTTTACCAGGTATCTGCATGCAGTGGCGACAAGTGATCTTAGACTAACAGTTGTCAAATCCCAAATATGAAGTTGTCCTTATTCTCACTTGTTATGTTGATACTTTGTGTAAATTGCATTCATTATCTGAACGTTGTTTATTAAGTCTTCAGCGGCAGTTGCAGCAGACCAGAGAAATGTTACTGTTTTCCCCAGTTGGGCTGCGTAAATATTTAATTCGATCGATTCTGGAGCAGATGTATGTAGCTTATCTCCACTTGTTAGAATTAGTAACCCAGTCCCACCGTTATATTTAAAGGTAGTTAACTCGTCTGACGTTATTTGGTAGCTAACATTAACGTAAATAAACAAATAATTTATTAAAGCCTTAATAACGCATGTCGCACCTTTTGCAGTGTTAACTGCGTTATACATTTCAGAAGCCCCAGATGGAGATTTGAATACCATAGATTGGACCAAAAAAGCGTTCATTTTTAGTGGAACGCCATTACGAAGAAAGTCTAACCCATTAAAGGCTTTAAAGAAGAATGTCATACCAGCATCTGCTGTTTTAATGGAGGTGGGTACTCCGAGACACGCAAAAGTGGTTTGCTCATTGCCAGGAGGTAAACCTGGAGGGTAATTCTGTGGCATTGGTTGATATCCCAAAGTTGTTACATAAGACTGAGATGGTATTAAAGAGTTTGCTAATACTTGGTCGGGGGTAAGTTTAGGCTTGCTTTGAAATATATTGCTACAGCCTGAAGTGAGCAACAGTATTGCAAAAAAGATTGTTAAAAGTGTTAAGGACTTAAATTTAGTCACCCTTATTTCATTTCCCTTGTAATAAATGTCAGTTTGGTGATAATCATGTTAAGTAGTTTAATTTAAATTTAACACTCATTACCGCATAACTATAACTTTCTATACATATAGGTTTACCTAAAAACTGTAAAGGGAGCAATCCAATCACTGTCTTGTAACCTTGTTTCTTATGGGTATCCTAACTCTTAAATATCTCAACAATCCACTTCTAGCTGGACTTACTAATTGGAGCGGATGACGGGGATCGAACCCGCATTGCCAGCTTGGAAGGCTGGAACTCTACCATTGAGCTACATCCGCGCTTTAATCCAATTTAGCATTTTTGAGTGTTTTAAATAAAATTTTGCCGATGTCAAATGAGAACAACCTTCTAAGTAATGATTTTTACGCCCGTTGCGGCTGAAATTTGATTTAGCAACAGCAAATTTGCATCCACGAATGCTATAGAGTCAGATTTAATTTGGCCTAAGTTACTTTGTGGATCGTCTATGATGTAAATCCCTCCTACCCCCTCTAACTCCCCGGCGACATCGTAGCCAATTTTCATCAACTCTTTTGAATTTGAAAAAAAGGTCAAGTATATCCTTTGATTCATTATTTGAGTTGTAAGGGCAGGACCTCCTGGATTTTCACTTATTAGCGCTGGTTTTAAGGAGTTAAAAATACTGACAATGTTTTGAATCTCTAGAGCGCTTTGGGAAGATTCACTTGCGCTGAGAGTGGTTTGAGATTGATTATTGTTAGAATCAGTTATGTTAAATGTAATCTTGGTGACTTTATTTGACAAGATAGACCACGTTGGACGATTTGGGAAGTAAATAACTTCTGCGGTGATGCTAACATAAGTGGCATTGTTATAAGGAATTACCGATTCCATTAAGGTTTCCTCGCTTATTCCACTGTTCAAGTTTGGATAAGTAAATTCAACGAATTCAGATTGAATTTGGCCGTACCTCCCCGATGAGCCAGAACCGGATTTGAATGGATTATTGAGCGGTAGGTTATTTTCCAAGTATGTATAAGTTGTTTCGTAGGAACTGTTTGTTAGGTAAAATTTTGACAAATAAACTACGTCTTTGCTAAATGTCATTGTTGGAGTTGCAAGTGTAGCTATTGCAGCTGGTAAACTAGATTCTAATGCGAACGACTGAGGTGGGATGAAGTAATTCAATAGTTGGCTTGCAACTTGACTTGCGTAATCTTTATTTGATTGAGTTGCAACAGTTTTAGGTGGAGGCATTGAACTCGAGCTAGATGTACTTGCCTGCTTTGGAGGCGTTCTTGAAGTAGTTTTGCTGGTCTCAGTGTGTGAAGTCGAAACAAAAATTACCGATATTAGTGCGACAATTATAAATATTGAAGCAATTTTTAAGATTCTATTCATAAATCTCTCCTCTAAATTATATATGGTGTTTCATCAGAAATTTCTATTTAAAACATAAGACGCCGTACTAGGGCAAAAACCTGCCGATTTTTAAAAATATCTGGCGAAACTGGATTGAATTGCTAGCGCAAACGTCTCAGAGAGATTCAGAAGCTAGTTATAAAAATTGTAATTGAATTAAGTTGTCCCATAACAAGGAGACCGCCTAAGGCAAGCATAAGAATTCCGGCAGATACCGAAATTTTCCTAGAATGAACTTTGAGAAAATGGAGTAATGGACTTATTTGTTCTAAAACTAGGGTTGCAAGGAGAAAGGGAATGCTTACACCTAAAGAGTAAATTCCTAAAAGGAGTGCCCCATTTACGACATTCGACTGGGTAGATGCATAAGCAAGTATGGAAGCAAGGATTGGTCCGATACAAGGTGTCCATCCCAGAGCAAATGCACATCCTGTCAAAAACGGGCCAATTCGTTTAAATCTAGAAATCCGTGGATTGAACTTGAACTCTTTTAGCAGAGTAATATTTTTGGCGTACGAAGTAACAAGAATAAATATTGCCATCACCACTATAACTATCCCCGAAATTTTTACTAAAATAGCTTGGTTGTGATTTAGCATCCTTCCAAATGATGTAGCACTGAGGCCGAGCAAAACAAATACGGATGTGAAACCAAAAATGAATGTTAGAGTACCAAAAAGTACTGACATTTGATTGTGATTTTCCTGATCGTTATCGATAGTTGAAGTTGCTGAGACAGTAGCTACATATGCTGGAACTAGTGGGAGAACACATGGTGATAGTGTTGAGACAATTCCCGCACCAAATGCAGTTAGTAAACCAATTTCGTTAGCAGGCATAGTCAGAATCAAATCCAGGTGTCATGTTAAATTCAGGAGGGCTGCCGTCTGAAAACTGGACAAGCCATATGCCACCAGATGTAAAGTTGTAATTTGGGCCGCAATATGTTGACGGCGCGCCAGGGTTGTTGTAGTCTGCTATCCATTCAGGTACATTTGGATCGTAGCCACTGTAATTAGTGCAGCCAGATCCCAAGTCGGCTCCCCCCACAATTTGTGGCCAGTTGCAAGGCGACGCATATACCCCAACTTTTTCAAACTCGCTCGGTATCCCAGGAACTGCTTGAGATCTAAAAAAATCAATTGCGCCTTGTACTGCTTGTGAGTTCGCATTCAAATCAGTTGACCAAAGAGGGTTACCACTCCCAGCAGGGCCTTCAATGTCTAGCCACCATGAATCAGCTGCCACTCCTTCATTTAGCGCAAAAGAAAAGTCTGCTTTTGCGCTAGCGTAACCCCAATCGTAAGCAAAACAAGAGTTCGATGCATTTGCCCCAGAACAGTCCTTGGGCATAGATCCATATTGATTGTCACCGACCTCCCAAAATACGACAGCGTATAGAGCAAAGTTGGTACCTGCAAATGCAGTTTCGTTAAGCAGACAAGGGTTTTGTGTAAATGGGGCACCATAGTCCGCTCCAATGATAGTGAATGATTCATTAACACTTGGAACATTATTCGGGCATTGTGGCCAGCTAATATCATAGCCAAGCTCACCAGACGAAAATACTCCAGATGGGATGTCATAGCGAAAAGCTTGAGGTATAGAACTGAATCCTGCAACTGTTTGAACCGTAATGGTTGTTAGACCTTGTGACGATGCAGGCGAGGTTACCTTTATTTCAGTTGAACTCAAAACTGAAATGTTCAGTCCAAAACTGCTTCCAAAGTATACAACTGATGGTGAAACAAAGTTTTGCCCGATAATAGTTACGTTTGTTCCACCACTAATTGGTCCAGATTGGGGGCCGATAGATGTAACAGTAGGCATATTTGGACCTAATACTGAACGAATTGAGGCAATCAGTGGAGCTGAGCCGATCATATAAATAGGCCCAATATCTGAGGGTTTGAAATTATAGGTTTGGTAAGAGTCAGATCCAAGTGCCGAAGTAAAAATTGGAACCGTACTGTTGCCACAGTATAAAGATACCGTTGCAGGTGTTCCAGATGGATTTGCTACGTAAAACCACGAACTGTTACCATTTTCACTTAAAGATAAATTAGGTTGGGGAAATGCTGATTCAGCACTTAAACTTTGACCTGGAACGTCACTTAAAGAGTCACCAACTATAGAGTGTTCAACGGCAATTATCGGAGCACTTGATTGAAGAGTAACCGGACCATTGTTTGATCCCAGCAAATTTGTAGATACCGTCATGCCGGGCGCGACAGGAGAAGACTTCCAGGTTAAGGTTCCGAGAGTAAGAGTCACGTTCGCTGTTTGAGTCGATTGTAATGGGTTGGATATAAGAATTGAAATTGAATTGTTTCCAGAAGTGTCGTGACTGTCGTAGTATGGCCAGTACATTTGTGTGGCCGGAGAAGAGTTTCCGGGAATTTCACTCACCTCGGTCGAACCAATCGGACCTCTAAACAAAGATATTTCGTTCGCTACTACCTGGGTGTTAGCTACAAGGGAGATTTGAGATAAGAATGATCCACTCATAGGAAGTATTTCATTGGTCATCGGAGGGATTGGACCAAAACTGATTGAGTGGCTATTTGATTCAATAGAACCGCTAGCAGCTTGAGATGTTGGGTTACCTATTGCAATTGAAGTTTCATTATTACTCAAACTTGACTCATCGATAGGCCAATAAAAAGTAGTGGACTCATTAGTCATACCTTCCACAAGTGACACTGTTGAAGCCGTTGAAATGGCTAGAACGGCAGTTAAAGGCGAGTTCGATGAAATTGATATCAAGCCGCTTGAGGGATTTGAAAAGGCATAGTCAACGTATGTCCTGCCGCTAAGAGTTCCTGTGTAGTTACTGTTTTGGCTATTTGAAAGAGAAACAGTAAAACTTGATGAAGCATTTTCTGGATTCCCAATTTCTAACTTGTAGCTGGCATAACTTAACCCAATAATTTCATACTCAGGAAAGTAAATGTTGTCTGATGGAATCATTGCATTTAGATCGCTTAAAGACTGAATTGGAGATAATGTTCCACTGGCTGCAGGGACGCCTTTGATGCCGTGGCTTTTTCCAGCAAAGGGAGCAGAGATCCCACCGCTTATAAGAGAAGATCTTGGGTCAGTTGGTCCAGTTCTAGTTGTTTTCCCAATTCTAAGAGGGAGTTTATACCGTAAAGGGTTATTAGTATTTGAACGAGAAACTTTCACGTGGCTTCCGCTATTTAGAATTGGAGAAAGGTTTGGTTGGATTGCAAAAGCAAAGTAGCCCGGCGAAAATAGTGCTAATAAGAAACTTATTAGCACTGTGCAAAAAAGCTTGTATAGGTATTTAGCATTTGACATTATTAGTTATTCATAACGATGGTAGTCACAATTATTTTACTAGAAACTGAAAAATTAGGCTACAACTTCGATTGAATGCTTCAAAATCGGTAAAATATCTGAATGCTAAGTGCTATTCCAATTCTGCTAACTTTTGTCCGTATAGCTGCGGTAACCATGATTTTTAGCTCACTTTTAGCCGTAATCTCATGGTATAGACGCTCTCTAGCTGAAGATGGGCGAGGAAGTTTAAGTTTTTGGAGTGTTCTTTTGAGTGTAAGTTATGGAGTAATAATGGTGTCAGTATGTTGCGTGATTCTCTTTGCAGTACTAGGAGAAGCGCTGTAATTCTTAGTTTTGCAATTCGTGATTTTATGAGTCCATAAATCCATACTTATTGGATTTTGTATAGTAACTAATAGTTATTTTGGCGAGTTAACGTAATTAAATCTAATTTTAGAGTTGTGTTTGTTGGGTAGTTTACCTATTTTCTACAAAAGACACTGTTCATCAAACGAGAAAATAAAGTGCCTATATGGCAAGAATCATAGATTCCGGACTAGGAAGATTGAAAAGTTTGACTAAAATTACTTAAGTAAGCAATTTAATGCAAAGTTTAGGATTTAGTGAAATGACCATAGGAAATAGTCGGAAAATTACTCGTAAAATAATGGTGGGTAAAGTTCCAATAGGTGGCGGGGAACCTATCAGCGTTCAGTCAATGACAACGACTAAAACTGCAGATGTTGATGGCACGCTAGAACAAATTTATGCACTTTTCGCGAGTGGAGCCGACATTGTGAGATGTACTTGCAATGAAGAGGCTGCAGCAGAAGGTCTAGCTAATATTGTTCCAAGATCTCCAGTTCCAATAATAGCGGACATTCATTTCCACCATGAAATGGCTTATTTGGCACTAGAAGCGGGTGTCAATGGTTTACGATTAAATCCTGGGAATTTGAGGAAGCCACATGAGATAAAGTCGATTGCTAAGGAAGCAAAAGATAGAAATGTCCCAATAAGGATTGGGGTAAATGCAGGATCTTTGCATCCAGATCTTTACAAAAAATATAATGGGCCAACTCCAGAAGCATTAATTGAGTCAGCAAAAATGGAGTTGGAATATTTTTCTGAGGTAGATTTTTTTGACGTTAAGATTTCAGTAAAAGCATCTAATGTGCCTCTTATGATCGATGCCTACCGTTTAGCGTCTGAGACCTTCGACTATCCACTGCACTTAGGTGTAACTGAAGCTGGTCCTCCTCCAAGTGGTCTCATAAAAGGAACAGCAGGTATTGGGGCATTGCTAGCAGAAGGTATCGGTGACACCATACGGTACTCGTTAACTGCCGATCCTGTTGAGGAAGCAAAGGCTGGAAGACAACTCTTAGAAGCATTAGGTCTTAGAGAGAGACGGGGAGTTGACTTAATTGCTTGTCCTTCATGTGGAAGAGCAGAAGTTGATGTCATATCGGTTGCAAAACAAGTTCAAGAAGCACTTGAAAAGAAAAACCTACCAATTCAAGTTGCCGTAATGGGATGTGTTGTAAACGGTCCGGGTGAAGCGCGAGCAGCCGATCTTGGAATTGCCGCAGGTCGACACAGGGGACACCTTTTTATTCGAGGTGAAATTGTTCGTGTTGTCGCAGAAAGTGAGATGGTTGAAGCGCTAATTTATGAAGCCGAAAAGCTTGTTGAGGAAGGAATTGAGGCAAGATTAGCAAAAAAAGATAAATTTGCTGAAAAAGAAGCTGAGGCCGATAGACTGGCGTTATTCAGCGAAAAGGGGCAAGATGTAAACTCTGTAGCTACCAAAATTGAGTCAATTCGGACCAAATTTTCAAACAAGGGTGAAAGTTCCTGATAATCTTCAAAAATATGCCACAACCACCAGTATTAACACCAGAACAAAGACAGGCAGCGCTCGCAAAGGCGGCTGAAGCTCGTAAGGCTCGTGCGGAAGTAAAAGGGAGGCTTAAAATAGGGTCTCTTACTTTTCCTGAGCTCCTTGAAACAGCTGCTAACAATGAGACAATTGCAAAAATGAAAGTCCTAACGGTATTGGAATCGCTTCCAGGCTTAGGCAAAGTAAAGGCTCGACGTCTGCTAGACGGGGTGGGAATCAGTGAATCCCGCCGCGTTCAGGGGCTTGGTGCGAAGCAGCGCCAAGAACTCCTTGACGCACTTGGAGACTAAAGAACCAAAAATATTTGTAATCTCCGGACCAGGAGGTGTTGGCAAAGGAACCGTTGTCGCGGAGCTTTTGAAGCAAGTCGGTAACCTTTGGTTGAGCAGGTCCTGCACTACACGCGCCAGAAGGAATGGAGAAAGCGAAGATGCATACACGTTCCTCGACGAAGAGGCTTTTTTGAATCTAGTCAATGAAGGTAAATTCCTTGAGTGGGCAAAATTTTTGGACCACTACTATGGAACTCCTTGGCCTGAACCGCCGCAAGGCAGTGATGTACTACTTGAGATCGACGTTCAGGGTGCTCGTCAAGTCCTAGAGAAGGTTCCCGAGCGAGCCAAATTGATTTTTTTGATGCCACCATCACCCGAGGCGCAACGAGATCGCTTGACTCAACGAGGGGACAGTGCTGAACACGTTGAAAAGCGTGTAAAAGAGGCTAAACGAGAAGAAGAAGCCGGAATTTTTATGGCCGACGTAGTGGTAGTGAATGATGAAATTGGTAAAACAGTTGCCGAAATAGCTGGTATTATTAGGAACTGGCGAAAATCGTAGTATAAATAACCGGTCACGAATTTGGAGAGTTTAATGTCAGAATTAAGAAACACCATGATGGACCCACCCATCGAAGACCTTTTAGAAAAAGTAAAATCAAAATTTTCACTTGTCATAGTATCGGCTAAGCGCTGCCGTCAAATAAATTCATACTTTAACCAGCTTGGGGAGGGCTTGGGAAGCATCGCTCCTCCACAGGTTACTAGCGTAGCTAGGAAGCCACTTTCCATTGCGATGGAAGAGATAGCTCAAGGCAAGGTGATTTCGGTTCCTCTTAAGAGCTCAGATGACGAACCTCGCAATGATCAAGAGTTTGAGCTTGAGAAAGAATCTTCAGACAGTGCACAAGCGCTTGGTTCTAGCAACAGAGAAACTAGTTCCACAACACTGATAGGTGAAGAGTCCCTTTTGAGCGAATCGTCACCTAATGAAGAGATAATAGGCTAGCTTAACGTGGCTTTTGAGCCTTTAAAAGGGGTCAAAATTATTGTTGGAATTTCGGGGGGAATTGCCGCTTATAAATCGGTGGAAGTCATTAGAACCTTAGTGAAAGATGGCGCAGAGGTTACGCCTATCATGACTAAGAACGCATTACGTTTCATAGGTGACGTAACAGTATCGGCTCTGTCATCTCACAAAGTGTTGAGTTCACTTTATGACAGTGACGAAAGCATACCCCACACTGCATCAGCTAGAGAATGCGATGCAGTTGTTGTAGTCCCTGCTACGGCCCGGATAATTGGTAGTTACGCAAATGGAATCCCATCTGATCTGCTTTCAGCCACTTTAATTGCCTCAAAGTCGAAAGTGGTTTTGTGTCCGGCAATGCATGAAGAGATGTGGACAAATAGGGCAGTTGTAGAGAATGTCGAAAAGCTGAGAGGCTACGGTGTAAAAGTTATCGAACCCGATAGCGGCCTTTTAGCGGGGGGTGATATCGGTATGGGGAGGCTTCCAGATCCATCAGCAATTTGTGACTATGTGGAACGAGAAATTCTCAAGTCTTCTTCAATTGCAAACCTGAATGTGGTGGTAACAGCGGGTGGAACACGTGAGCCGATTGATCCAGTCAGATTCATATCCAATCGGTCGTCTGGTAAGCAAGGGTTTGAAATAGCTAAGGCGTTTTGGCTAAAAGGTGCAAATGTTACTCTGATTGCAACATTTGACACACCTGAATTGGATGGATTTCGAGTTGTAAAAGTGGAAACGGCTGATGAAATGGCAGAGGCAACTATCAAGTTTTCAGGTTCAACTGATGTATTTGTTATGACAGCAGCAGTCGCAGATTTTAAAGCTAAAGAGGTTTTTCAAAAAAAATTAAAAAGGAAAGACAAAATGTCTACTTTGGATCTCGCTCCGACAACAGATATTCTCGCTGAATTGGTTGCTCAGCGTGATATACATAACGCTAAAAGCGAAAATGTTTTACATGAAGAACAGATTTTGATAGGGTTTGCCGCAGAAACAGGCGATCTAGAGAGTATGGCTTTAGAGAAGCTGAAAACAAAAAACGTGGATGTTATAGTTGCTAATGACGTTTCAAAACCAGGTGTCGGATTCAGCTATGATACTAACTCTGTACTTATTTTAACTAAGCATGGAAATAGGATAGAACTTCCACTAATGTCAAAAAAAGAGATAGCCTTTAACTTGGTAAAAATAGTTGAGGAAATGGTTGAAAGGTAGGATTAAGACCTTGGGAATGAAAACAATATTTACTTCAGAAAGCGTAACTGAAGGGCATCCAGACAAAATTGCAGATCAGATATCAGATGGCGTTTTAGATGCAATTTTGACAGATGATCCTACTTCAAGAGTCGCTTGTGAAACGTTACTTACTACAGGTTTGATTTTTGTTGCTGGTGAGATTACGACAACTGCAAAACCCGACGTTCAAAATATTGCAAGAGATATCGTAAGAAACATAGGTTACGATTCTTCAGAAAAGGGTTTTGACGCTAACACGTGTGCTGTAATCGTATCTTTAGATAAACAATCCCCAGATATTGCTCAAGGTGTAACGAGTGCTCTGGAAATTAGAACTGGAAAGTCAGGTGAGGACATTTTGAACTCACAGGGTGCCGGTGACCAAGGAATGATGTTTGGGTACGCATGTGACGACACGCCTGACTTGTATCCTCTCCCTATCTGGCTTGCACATAGGTTGTCAGAAAGACTTACTGAAGTGAGAAAAGCAGGCATACTTGATTATCTACGCCCTGATGGGAAGACACAAGTTTCAATTGAATTTGATGGGAATAAGCCTGTCGCAATAAATACAGTTTTGATATCAACTCAGCACAAAGAAGGAGTCGATATTGAAGGTGAGCTTGCTCCTGCTTTAGAGGAAAACGTAATTAGACCTCTTCTCCCAGTTGATCTTGACACTAGCAATTTACGAATTTTGGTTAACCCGACAGGTAAGTTTGTGCTCGGCGGACCACATGCTGATACTGGTTTAACGGGTAGAAAGATAATTGTTGACACTTATGGTGGAAGTGCAAGACATGGTGGAGGAGCATTTTCGGGAAAGGATCCGTCAAAAGTTGATCGATCAGGTGCTTATGCAGCAAGATGGGTTGCAAAACACGTAGTAGCATCAGGCGCCGCCAAGAAATGTGAAGTTCAAGTGGCATACGCAATAGGGGTCGCAAGACCCGTGTCCGTGTTGATTGAGACATTTTCAACAGAAGAAGTTGATCCCGTCAAAATAGCTGAATCAGTCAATGAAGTTTTTGATTTACGTCCTGCAGCGATAATTAGGGATCTTGATCTAAGGCGTCCAATTTATCGCAGAACAGCCTCTTACGGTCACTTTGGAAGAGCAGAAAAGGATTTTACATGGGAGACAACTTCAAAGCTAGACGAGTTTAAAGCCTCGATTGGCTTGTAAAATACTAAATTATATGGCTCCTTAGAGATTCAGGGTCGTTATTTAAAATTAGAATGGAAGTGGTAATGATCGCTTCCGTACTTCCAAATATTCGCAGTGTCGATAAGTCCTTTTCTTACAATGTCCCTACTGAGTTTATTGGCGATGATCGATTAAGAGTTGGGACAAAAGTTCGTGTTGAATTTAAAAACCGAAAGGTTGATGGTTGGATAGTAAATCTTGACCAGTCAATCAATTTAGCAGATGGACTCAAGCCACTCTTAAAGCTGCTGTCATATGGTCCTAGTCCAGAGGTGGTAGAACTTGCAAGATTAGCTGCGACTAAATGGGTAGGAAGTGAGAGCTATTTTTTAAGTATTGCGACTCCGAAAACGCAGATAAGAGAGTTGAACCCAGCACTTAGAAAAACGAGAAAAGCGAGTGTAGAAATTGATCTAGGTTCGACGCAGGGTGAGATCCTTAACCACATTGAAAAAGGCCTACAAGCGGGGTTGTTCTCTTTTCTATTTCGCCTCCCCCCAGCGATGAATCATTTATGGCTTGTTGTTGCTTTTTGGAAGCTTGTCAATAAAAACTCAGTTACAAATAAAAAAGTAATCGTTATAGTTCCTACTCAAAACTCTCTAGACCTGGTTGATGGTTATCTGAAGAAGTACCCACTTAAAGTAGCTCGCTTTCCACATGATTTTAAAGAGTTATTGGCGCAAAACTCAGACATCAATATAATTTTAGGTAATCGTTCGGCGTCATTTGTTCCTGTCCCAGAAGATGAAATTGGGGGTTTTGTTGTTTTTGATTGCGAAGATGACGCTTTGATAGAAGAAAGCTCTCCAAGTTGGAACGCTTGTGAAGTTGTAAACATGAGATCTCAGAGCCTGCATGTTCCATCGGTTTTAGTATCATCTTGTCCTACACTTCGCCAGCAAAGTCTTTTCAAGCAGTTTAAAGTAGGGCGACATATTGAAGTGTCTGGTTGGCCAAAAACAGTAGTACTCGACATTAAAGATGAAGATCCACACGAGGCACCGTTCCCAAAAACGTTGATTAATTCAATTAATTCTTCAAGTGGTCTTTCATACGTAGTTTGGAACAAGTTAGGCGGCAAGAAACTATTGTCGTGTACTAAATGCAGCAGTCTTATTTTAGATACTGCATGTGATGGGCCTATGGAAAAAGTAAGTGTTGACGGACAGGATTTACTAAGGTGTCGCTTGTGTAATTCAGAGCGTCTACCATTTTGTCAAAATTGTGGGGGTGCCAAGCTTAAAGTCTTGCAAAAGGGTTCCAAAGCACTTGCTTATGATCTCCAAACTTTATTGGGTTCCAAAAAACGAGTTGATGACATGTCTTTAGTATGCGAAAGTACTGACGTAATTGTTGGAACGTTGCACATAGCGAACCTAAATAGAAAGGCAAGTTTGATTTCGTGGTTGGATTTTGATCAAAGTTTATTTGCGCCAGACTGGAAGTCTTCAGAAATTGTACTCAGTTACTTAGCAAAGCTAGCTAGATTAGTTGGTCCCAGAAGTAATCCAGACTCTGGAATACTATTCATTAGGACTGCCTACTGTGATCACCCACTTGTAGAGGCGCTAGTGAAAGGAGACCCAGATGTTTTCTTTGATCAAGAGTTACGAAGGCGCAAAGTGTTTGGACTACCTCCCTTCAGAGAAATTGCGACCATAAAAGGACAATCAGGGACTGCTATTTCTGATTATATAAAAGAGTTAGAAAGTAGCGATAAAAATATTGAGATAGCCGGTCCATCTGATGACGGAATGTTTCAGCTAAAAGCCGACAGTATGCACGATTTAAGTGAACTATTTAAAAAGTATCCAAAACCTAAATTTGTTAAGGTAGCGATAGGAGGCAGGTGGTGAGCATCGAAGAGTCGATTAACGCACTAAAAACTAGAATTGACCGTTCTGGAAGGCTCCTTGAAGACATAAAAATAGTTGGAGTATCAAAAAAACAACCAATTGAGAAGGTTCTGGAGGCAAAAAAGTATGGTATTACTCATTTTGGAGAGAACTACGGAAGCGAACTCTTAGAGAAATTTTCTCAGATTGAGACAAATGACATTGAAATACATTTCATTGGGAACATACAAAGACGAGAGATAAAGAATTTGGCAACTTACGTCACTTGGTGGCACAGTGTCACACGAATAAATGAAATTGAAGAGATTTTGAATCGTTCACCGAACGCAAATATTTTGATCCAATTGAATCTCCTAGACGATGGCAGAAGGGGTCTTAGGCGTGAAGACTTAAAGGCGGTTATGCGTGAGTTAACTGGATCATTAGTTCAAATTAGGGGATTCATGAGCATTGGGGAAAATGGGAACTTAGAACGCACAAGGTCAATTTTTAGGGAGACAAAAAGCCTGGTGGCGGAGTACGGACTTTCCGAGGTTTCTATAGGAATGACACAAGATCTCGATGTCGCGCTCGATGAAGGCTCAACAATTGTTAGAGTTGGAGAAGGAATATTTGGACAGCGAACGTGAAATTTATGTATGCTAGGAGAAGGAGGAATTAGGCATGGCAACTTTTATGCGGCGTGCAATGGATTTTCTTGGTTTTGAGCAAGATGATGAAGAGCTTGAAGGTTACGATCGATACGATGGCTATGATGATGACGAGGAGGAAATGGCGTCGACTGTACCTACTAGACCGGCTTTGAAGAGACGGGTAGAACCCCCAACTTACGATGACCAGGCTTATGTATCTAGTACTGTACGTACAATATCTCCGCGACCTGTGAAACCACCTAAAGCTCAAATTCCTGCTAGACAGCCAGAAAGAGAGAGACCTGTAATTACTGAACTAAAGCAAAGCGAGAAATTGGTCAAAAAAGATGAGGTCACTCGATCAAAAAGACCGTTTGTTGTTGCGCCAGTAAAATATGGAGACGCACAGCAAATTGGCGACCACCTAAGAGCGGAAGAACCAGTAATTGTGAACTTGCAAGTTGTTGATCGGGATCTAGCTCGGCGTATGATTGATTTTTGTAGTGGTCTAACCTATGCTCTAAGTGGCTCGATGGAAAAAGTTGCGGATCAAGTATTTTTACTTACTCCATCAAATGTTGAAGTGTCTCAAGAAGAACGAGAAAGAATTCAACGTAACGGCCTCTTTAGGTAGAGGGAACATCATAATTTTCAAGTGACTCCAATTTCAATCGTTCTTCTTGTAATCCAAGCATACATATTAATCATCGTATTAAATGCAGTACTCTCTTGGTTCCCAAGCGACTATGGAAGTGGTTTACACAGATTGCAAGATTTTACGAATCGTCTAACCCAGCCTATTGTAGGACCTATTCGAAAGTTAATTCCTCCAATTGGTGGTGGTCGTATGGCTATTGACCTTTCACCGCTTTTTGCTATCATTGCACTTGAAATCTTAGAGGCAATTATTTCGAGGTTTTGAAAGTTGCACAGATAGTTAGATGCGGGAAAAATGATTTAAAAGGCAGTAGGCTTAGGTGGGTAGTTGTTGGCAAATTTTCATGTGCATGTATAAACTTTGAAATAAGTTTTATCTCTTGAATATGTTTAGAGTGTTCCATTGATTGAGCAGAACGTTAGAAAATGTAGTGAGCATCTGTCTTAAGTTGTTGTAAATTTAGTTTTAGAACCAATTAATCAGGGTCCAAGTAGTTAATTAACAAGTTTGGAAGATGCGTCAAGAAATTTTAATACAGTACAACCTGGCATTAAACAAAAAAATGAAAAGTTATGCAGACTTGCTTGCATTTTAAAATTTGTAAATATCGGCGTGTAAGACTGTTTTTGAATGTAGTAGCACGACGTGGGTCGTCGCAGAGAGTAGGATAGAAGCATGGAACTCATGAGTAAATTACTAAGGGAAGTGGAATTTCGCGAGGGTTTAAGGGGATACAACAGAGACGAGGTAGACGATTTTTTAGAGAGAATGGCTCTTGAAGCCGACGCTCTGCAAGATAAAATTGGAAAACTAAACTCAAGAATTCTAGAGTTAGAAGCACAACTTGAAGAAAAGCCGTTAACAAGCGAAGTAAAGCAAGTTGTTGAAACAGTTAAACCTTTGGTCGATGAAGCTTCTATCACAGATTCTATGTCGAGGGCTCTTTTGTTGGCCCAAAAAACAGCGGATGCTGTTGTCGCGGAAGCGAAAGATCAGGCTCAAGCAATAGTATCTTCAGCTGAAGCTGATGCAAAGCGTATGGAGAGCGAATCAAAAGAGCAAATTGAAGCGAATGTCAAAAGGCTAGAAAGTTCACGGAGTCAACTTCAAACCGAGATTCTTGAATTGACTAACTTGCTAGAAAAAGAACGAGATGAACTTGCTGGCTCGCTTGCACATCTAGCTGAGTGGGTCAGATCACATCTGGCATCTGAAAAACTTCAAGCTATCGCATTGGGTTCTAATTTAATTGCCGGATCGGCTGACGATGAAGAGCTCATCGAAAGCGATGGACTGAATGGAATCCCAGCAATAAATAGTAGCCAGCTGTTTAGCTAACTTAACGTGTTATGTGAATTCCAACGCGATTAAAGTCTGGAAGTGTTACAACACACCCAAATGAGTTATCCGTTTTTTCGTCTATCTCTTTAAAATCGGATACTTCAATTTCTTTTGACGCGAGTACTTGGGAAGCAATTAGTTCGTGGTGAGTTTTTATAGTTTCCATTACGCTTGAATTCCCAAAAATTTGTAGATGTATTCTATCTGTCACTACAAAATTGGCATCTCTGCGTGCATTTTGGACTATCCTTACCAAGTCCCTTGCTAGACCTTCTGAAATAAGTTCTGGCGTGGTATTTATGTCTAATGATATAACTCCGGCACTGTTCGATAGAACTCTTCCACTTAAGCTATCTTTGCTGACTAACTTAACTGTTGCTTCATTTTCATTAAGTTCAATCCCCCCAACGTTCAAAGCTCCATTTTCGCTACGGGTCCACTCCCCGTTTTTAGAAGCTTTAATCACTTTCTGAGTGTCTTTTCCTAATCGAGGTCCAAGTACCGAAGGAACTACATCCAAAGTTTCGATCGCTAGATTTGAAATATCATCGCTCAAAAGTACATCTTTTACATTGAGTTCGTCCTTGATCAAGTCTATAAAAGAAGTAAGTTCATCCGCTCTCTTTGAAGCAACTGTTATTGATGCTAACGGCAATCGGGCTCTTAAATTATTTGCTTTGCGAATTGAGTGTCCGAGTGAACAGACTTCTCTTACTAGGTCCATTGACTTTACCAAATCTCTGTCTTTTTCTATGTCATCAAGTTCGGGCCAATTGCATAGATGGACGCTTCTTTCCCCAGTTAAAGGTTTATAGATACTTTCTGAAATGAGCGGAAGAAATGGAGCGGTTATTTTTAGCAAAACTGTCAAGACGGTATGGAGAGTATCGTATGCATCTTCTTTCGAGCCACTGTTTTCTGATAAGTCGGCTTCACTCTTTACGGGGGCCCAGAACCTATCTCTACTGCGCCGTATATACCAGTTAGTTAAAATTTCAAGAAAGTCCACAACTGGCTGCGTTGCACCCGCCAGATCATACTTCAGAAGTGCCTGAGTTGAAATTTCAACTAGTTCAGAAACTTTTGAAACAATGTACCTGTCGAGGACGTAGGTTGGATGAAAATTAATTTCACCACGAGTCTGGTCGACGTTTGAATATAGAGTTAAGAAATACCATGCATTCCAAAGTGGGCTGATGACCTGTTTTATAGCTTCATCTGGGCCTTTCCTGTCAATTACGATATCAGATCCTCTGCTAACTGCTCCCGAGAGAAGGAACCATCGCATAGCGTCAGAGCCAACTGTATTAAAGACTTCTTCAGGATCTGGGTAGTTCTTGAGCCTCTTTGAAAGTTTTCTACCGTCATCTCCGAGAACGATCCCATGGGTCATGCAGGTTTTAAACGGCGGTCTATCAAATAGAGCAGTTCCCAGAACGTGAAGCGTGTAAAACCAACCTCTTACTTGACCAATATATTCGACAATGAAATCTGCAGGGAAGTGACTTTCAAACCAGTCAACGTTTTCAAAGGGATAATGAATCGAAGCAAAAGGCATGGATCCCGATTCAAACCAACAGTCGAGTACGTCAGATATACGACGCATTGTTGACTGACCAGTCGGGTCATCTGGATTTGGTCTCGTAAGTTCATCAATCTCTGGTCTATGTAGTTCAGTTACTTTGACCCCGAAATCTCTTTCAAGTTCTTCGATGCTCCCGTAGACATCTACTCTTGGATAGCGCGGGTCATCACTTTTCCAAACTGGAATTGGAGTTCCCCAAAAACGGTTCCTACTGATTGACCAGTCTCTCGCCCCTTCAAGCCATTTTCCAAATGCACCATCCCTAACGTGTTCTGGAATCCAGTTGATTTCACCGTTAAGTTCTAGCATTCGATTCTTTATTTTATTTACTGCAACAAACCATGAGCTTAAAGCCCGATAGACTAAAGGCGTATCTGTTCTCCAGCAGTGGGGGTAGCTATGTTCAAATGGCGACGATTCGACTAAAACCCCCTTCGATTTGAGTTTTTCGAGAACGATTTCGTTTGCGTCAAACACCTGAGTACCTTCTAGGTCAGGGACCTCAGAAGTAAAGCGTGCCCTATCGTCAATCGGGCATTTCACTTCAATTCCATTTGCATTGCATACATTCTGGTCGTCTTCTCCAAATCCTGGAGCTAAGTGTACAATTCCGGTTCCATCTTCGGTAGTAACAAAAGATGCGCCTAGCACTTTGAATGCGTTTTCTGTGTCTTTAAAGTATTCAAATAGTGGAGTGTAACTTCGTCCTACAATGTCTGACCCTTTTATCGTCCCCACGACATCTAGCTCTAACATTTGTTCATAAGTAGCAAGACGCTCTTTTGCAACTATCAAGTGACCTTTAAATTTATCTGTTTTGTCTTTTACTACACAGTAATCAATCTCTGGTCCAACTGCTATTGCGAGATTAGAAGGCAGCGTCCAAGGTGTTGTAGTCCAAACCATCGCGTAAAGAGGTTCAAAGTTATTTAGAGGGCTGTTGCCATCAATTTTAAATAAAACTGTTACAGCTGTGTCAACTCGCAAGCGGTAGGAGTCGTCTTGACGAGTTTCAAAGTTTGAGAGCGGGGTTTCACATTCCCAACAATAGGGAAGAACACGAAATCCTTCATAAGCCAGTCCTTTGTCATAAAGTTGCTTAAAAGCCCATATTGTACTTTCCATGTACTCGGTATTCATAGTTTTATAGTTGTGAACTGTGTCAACCCATCTTGCTTGGCGTCGAATGTAGCTCTCCCATATATCAGTTGTTCGAAGCACCAACGATTTGCAGTAATCGTTAAACTTGTCTACGCCGAAGTTGATTACTTCGTTGCGACCTTGTAAATTTAACTCTTTTTCAGCAGCCATTTCAGCTGGTAAACCGTGGCAATCCCAACCAAAATTCCTTTCGACATGCTTCCCACGCATCGTTTGAAACCTAGGGATTGCATCTTTTACGAAACCAGTCAAAATATGACCATAGTGAGGAAGGCCGTTTGCAAAAGGTGGCCCATCGTAGAATACGAATTCATTTGGCTCTCCGTTTAAATGACTTTCGGGTCGAAAATCAATTGATGCCTGAAATGTTTTGTCCTCATCCCAAAATTGAAGTATCTCTTCTTCAAGTTTTGGAATATTTGGTCGTGACTGAACGCTTTTGTAAGGTGAGTTATTTTTTTGTGCCATAGTTTTAAATATTCAAATTAAGTGATTGTGTACATTCTAGCAGCGAAAGATATCAATATTGCCGTGGTGTAAGGCACACAAAACTGTTGGCATTGGTTGTAAAGTGAAAAACTTTTTAAGTTAACCGAGGTTCCCTTAATAAATTGATTGTTCGCTGTGACCTTCAATTTAGAGTCGTTTACAGGTCAAAAAGAAAGATCCAATCAGTTAAATTAAGATTAATCTTAAAATAAGCTATTTGTGAGTTAGATATTTGTGAAATATATTGCTGAGAGGTTTCGGTAATTTCAGAATCGTTTGTATTCCTTGTTTGGTGCGAATAACGAAATGGATAACTGAAGAAGTAAAGTTCACTAGAGCAGGGTGGACCACATCAATAGAAGTACGATTAATTTATCGTTTGTGGTTAGACCGTTATACAAATAAACCTTCAGATCAAAGATGGGTAGCAAAAACGGCTCTTTGAGATTTAGAATAATAAAAGTAAAATGGTTGTTTGAAATTTCAATCTCAATATCTGGTATAAGCTAAATTGCTGCATTTTTACGTGTCAAGTTAAAAGATGGGTAGTAAAAACGGTGTTTCAAGAGTAATTTGCGGTAAATTATCAGGAATTGATGTAAAAGTGACAATTTAGTGATTCATATTAACTAATCTATGTCACTAGCGAATCCAAGGAGATTTTTGAATGGCTACAAGTTCGATTGCAAAAAGTAAAAGGAATGTAAAATCGGTGAAAAAAGTTGCAAAAACAGTTGCAAAAGTTGTAAAAAAAGCACCTCAAAAGGTTGTTAAAACAGTTGCAAAGGTGGCTCCACCTAAAAAAGTTGCAAAAGTTGTTGCTTCAAAGGCCGTAAAGCCATCGGCTCAAAAGCAAGTTGTAAAAAAAGCACCTCAAAAGGTTGTTAAAACAGTTGCAAAGGTGGCTCCACCTAAAAAAGTTGCAAAAGTTGTTGCTTCAAAGGCCGTAAAGCCATCGGCTCAAAAGCAAGTTGTAAAAAA
>JAJYFT010000002.1:0-47285 GCA_021790815.1 Actinomycetes bacterium | reverse complement strand
AGCTAAGAGAACTGAAGAGCTAAGCAAAGTAGGGGTAGCTGCAAAAAAAGTTCCTTCGAATATAGTAAAACCTGAGCCAAAAAAAGTAGTTCTTCCTCCTCTTCCCCCAATCGATCCGAAGTTCTTAGAGGAGCAAAAAATCTTACTTCAGCAAGAAAGAGAGATGCATCTAAATCAAGCTAATGACTTGATTGCTGAAGCTGAAGCATTAGTCGAAGAGATGGAACCAGGTGATACCCAGTTCGATGACGAATCCGGTGAAGGAGGTACTCTTTCTGTAGAGCGAGAAAGAGATCAGTTCCTTTCAGCACAAGAGCTTGCTGCTGTTGGCGAGATTGACCAAGCACTTGAGAGAATCTCTCGTAAAACATATGGATACTGTGAACAATGTAGAAATCCAATTCCCAGAGCACGCTTGAAAGTGATGCCTGCAGCAAGGCTGTGTGTTCAGTGCAAAAATGGTGGTCTGTCAAGGCGGTAGGAATGCTGAAATTCCACTTTCTGATAGATTTAATCCATTAAAGTCAATGTGCTTTACGTGAAGGATAAGTTTAAAGTGCCATACTTGACTTTGGTCTTGATGGTTACTGTAGTTGTCATTGATCAGCTTTCAAAAAACTGGGCTTTAAAAGCTCTTAAAGTGTCCCCAAAACACTTTATTGGTTTTATAAGTTTTCGTTTAGAGTTTAATTCGGGCGCAGCTTTTAGCATTGGAACTGGTAGCACTTTAATTGTAGTTTTACTTTCTTCAATAATTGCAATTGCTCTACTTGTTGTTGCATTTGGAACGAGAAATAGAGTCTATCAAGTCTCTTTAGGTTTAATCGTCGGAGGTGCCATTGGCAATTTAGCCGATAGGGCGTTTAGATTTGATCATAAGTATGTAGTTGACTTTATTTATACTTCTTTCTGGCCGACATTCAATCTGGCTGATTCCTCCATTACAATAGGAGTGGTGACTGCAATTATTTACTCTTTATTCAAAAAAGAGAGTAGACCAGATCTTGGTAAAACACCCCAAGAAGACAGTAACGCGCAAAGTGACATCTGATTGACACACGATTTAAATGATGAATTCATAGTAAATGAAGTACTAGTAGGCGAAAGAGTCGATAGAACTCTTTCACTTGTGCTGGATATTACGAGAAATCAGGCGTCAACTCTAATTTCAGACGGATCAGTATCAATTGACGGAAAGATTCCAAAATCGAACAGTATAAGACTCCAAATTGGTCAGACGGTAAGGGTAAAAGGCAAAATTGATTCAGTTGACACTAGAATTGAGCCTCACGATGGTTTCATCGACGTAGTTTATGAAGATAATGATATCGTAGTCATAAATAAGCAAATTGGTTTAAGTGTTCATCCAGGCAATGGAAGAGAAGAGGTGACTTTAGCTAATTTACTTGTGTGCAAATATCCTAAGATAGTTGGGGTGGGTGAGTGGTTTCGACCCGGTATCGTTCATAGGTTGGACAAACTTACATCAGGTTTGCTTGTCATCGCACTAAACAATGAGTCCTATCATTTTCTGGTTTCAGAACTCAAAGATCGAAAAGTAAAAAGAGAGTATGCAACTTTAGTCGAAGGTATTTTAGAAGAAGATGAAGGAACAATTGAAGCTCCTCTGGGAAGGTCAGTTGATGATCCAACGAAGATGGGTATTGTGGAAAGTGGTAAAGAGGCAATTACAGACTTTAGAGTGATAAGTAGATTTGTTTCCAAAAGATCTTTCACTTACCTAAGCGTTAAACTTCGGACGGGACGGACCCACCAAATTAGGGCACATTTTAGTGCAATAAAACACCCGGTAGCAGGGGATACTTATTACGGTGCAAAACCATTTCGAACTCTCAACAGACCATTTTTACATTCCAAGAGTCTTGGATTTGTACACCCGATTTTAAAAAAGTCTATGGAATTTACCTCCGTTCTTCCATCAGACTTAGACTCATTTTTAGAACTTTTAGCTAATGATATCGCGACTAATAAATTACCAACAGGTGATTTATCGCCGAACGACGAAGGATTGCAAACACTAGAGTTCTAGTTGGCTATCGTATTCCTTCCCAACAAGCGATTTCTTCGTAGCTCTCAACTGATCTCATGCCAGAGTGATCTCCAAACTCCATATATTTAGCTTCGGAAGCATTAAACGGTTCCCAATTTTCGTTTTGGGAATCCATAGAAGTTAAGGAGCCGTTCTTGGCGAAGTGAATCCAGTAGTCTTGCATAATGTCTGACAAACTTTGAGGTGGGTTAGTACCAGTCATGAATTGGGCGCCTTGATCATCTAAACTTCCAAATACGAAGGGTATTTCAAGGGCATGACATGAGCCCAAAACACCAGCAAATGCAGTACTTTTCCAAGTGAATTTGTATTGATAACAGTTATTATTATAACGAGACTGAGCTTCCAGTAATCTTAAAGCAGGGATGAAGAAAACATAGTCGGTTAATATAGCATTCCAGATTTCTCCAGGAGAGGAGTCTGGTCGTGAAGATCTGTATGCCTCAAGCACTTTAACTGAATCTGGACTGAGTCTATTTAACCGGTTTTCTATTTTTTCAAATGAATCTGGGCTGGGCATCATAAGTGCGAATAAATTCCATTCGTTTTCATTTGATCCGACAATAATTGATATTTGGCTTGCATCACCTCTTCGAACTGCCTCGATCGGTGCTTCTTTAAGATGTATTCCGTCAATCACTGGTTGAAATGGCAAACCTGCAAGATTTAGACCACTTGGGTTCGATGATATGTGATGTGATAACAACTCAGGTCCAAGATTTTTTTGCGCTTCCAAAAAAGTTGATGGATCAAGCGAAAGAAGTCCTGTTGCATCGCCAGCACCTGTTAGCCTGATAAAAGTTTCAGTGACAATGTTTGAATGCTCTTGGGTAATTATATTGAAAGATGACCCACTTTGAAGAATCGCTTTATTAAAGTACTGTCTTGCAGTTTGCATACCGAGGAGTGTTCCGACACTCATCGCTCCAGCTGATTCGCCAAAAATAGTGACATTATTAGGGTCGCCACCAAAGTTTTCAATATTCTCATTAACCCATTTAAGTGCTGCGATTTGATCCAATATGCCTGTTATGCCTGAAGATGCATAATCATCACCTAAAAAGTCTTTGAGATTGAGAAACCCTAGGGCTCCTAATCTGTAGTTAATAGTTACGACGACTACATTTCCGCGTTTTACTAAGTATTCACCTTTATACCACGGTGTGGACCCAGATCCTCCGATAAAAGCACCTCCGTGAATCCAAACCATGACTGGTCTTTTTGAACCGTCGAGACTTGGTGTTTGTACGTTAAGGAATAAACAATCTTCACTTGTATCGGGTGCTGGACCAGAAAGAAGACCTGCAAGTTCATCAGGCAGTTGGTATGAAACCTGACCGAATTTAGTGGCTTCATATATCCCATCAATCTCATCGGGTTCTTCGGGAGGCAGAAATCTCGGAGCTTTCGCATACCGTATTCCTTTAAAAAGTACGGTACCGTTTTTTTCGAGCCCCATCACCTTCCCATATTTCGTTGTTGCAACCAACTTTTCAGTGCTCACTTGAATCTCATTTCTCCATAAAGTTATATTTAGAATTTTCCAATAGCATCAAACTAACGATTGATAATAAAGGTTTTATTTAGATAAAAGCTTAGCCACTTTGTATTGAACTTTCAAAGTGGGCCCCGTATCTTTTTGTGTGATTTTACAAACAATATTTCTTGAGCATTTTCTAATCGATTTCGAAGGTGTGCTTGATTGAGATAGTTCCGTTGTGGTATCAGTCCGGTGCAGAAAGCCTATTGCCTTTTAGGCCTAGTGTTCGTTAGGCAAAAGTGTTTAGAACCCATCGATTATTTATTGGTGGTCTTCGTGTTGCACGTTCATTTGGCTCAATAACTTATCCTGCGTTCGCCACTAGCCTAATACTCGCAATAGATGAGCTAATACTGACCCCATCGGTTTTCATAGTATCCTTGTACATGTCAACATGGACTGTACCTTTAAAGAGTATTTCGCGTATAGAAAATGTTGAAAAAGGTGTTCGAGTTTACACAGATCCTAATTCGGAGGCCTTCACATTTTTTACCCATCACTACGTAGAAATCTTGTAGGTTTTGAGTATAAATCTGTCGTTGTACAATGGGACGTAGTTCCTGTTGCTTACTGGACCGGGGAAAGACGCCAACGATAGCACAGATCTTGTGCATTTCTCGAACATGTAAAAAAAGTTCTCACACTATTTCTCGAAATACAGATAGCGTTGAAAGAAGTAACTCTTATTGAGAGATTTTGATCATATTGGATTGGCCGTCAAATCTACCTTCGCTGAGCATAAGCTTATTAAGTGGACTAAGATTTAGTTTAGTTGGAATACAGTATAAGCAAATGAGGAGAGAATATTATGGTAGAGCAATCTAATGGGACTAGGAACAGATCTAAAGGAGCATCGAAAGACGAAATTCCTCAGCTTCATCCAAATGAGGCAAGCAAAAAATCAGATGGTTGTTACCGAGTACCAATTATAAATACAGTGCTACCAAATCGACTTGTTGAAGCGGGATTTTTTGGTGCTTTAATCGGTACTGCTGTACTAGGTATTGTAGATGCACCTGTAGCCGCTCTAATTGGTGCTGGAGTCATAGTTATTAGACATAGGAAGTCGTCAAAGTAATTTTACCTTACTTTAGTTTTAATGTTTTATTGCAAGTAGCATGAAAGTCAACTTTCGGCCACAACTTGGAAGAGTTCGTCAATTGACTAACATCGTACCAAATCCGGTCTCGCCTTTAATGAACATGCTCGATAAAGCTGCTTCTGGACGTAAGCATCGTCGCATTTGGCAGGGTAATGGTCGGGCACATATAGAGGTGAAGGCAGTACATACTCCTGGTTTTGAGCATGTTGCAAACGATATAGAAAAATCTCTGAAGGAATTAAAAGGGGTTGACTGGGCAGAAGTAAACGCTGTAGCAGGAAGGGTAGTAGTTGCATTTGCAGATGGTGGGGAAGTTAATGTAGACGATCTTGTAGAGGTTATCGAAGGCGTTGAAGAAGCTCATGATGTTCACAACGAAAGATTTCCTCATGAACGCCCAGAACATCCTGGGGATTCAGAGCCTATTAATCGAAACCTCCTGGCACTCGGCGCGGATGCTGCTGGAATAGGGGCAGGTTTAGCAGGACAAGTTTTCAGACTCACCCCAATCCCAACAGAGTTATCGGCATTAGTTTCATTCGTACAAAATGAGCCGAGGCTCAGAAGGATTCTAGAGAATAGAATTGGACATGGACTAGCAGACGTATCTCTTGGGATTTTAGATGCCGTAGGGCAAGGGCTTTCTCAAGGTTCTCTAGGACTGTTTGTGGATGCGGCAAATAGAACCAACTCCTTAGCTGAGTTAATATCGCGACAACGTACATGGAGTAAATTTGAGCCGTTGGTAGCTTCAAAAAAAGGAACGTCGCGTACTGATCCTATTGAGCATATCCCTCGAAGTCGACCTTTGCGTTCAGGATCAATAGAAAAATATGCTGACAGAGTATCCATAGCGTCATTTGGTGGATTTGCAGCTGCACTAGGTGTAACGAGAGATCCGAGGAAGTCGGCAAATATGCTCGTTGCCAGCCTACCGAAGGCTGCGAGAATGGGGCGAGAAGCTTACGCAAGCCATCTGTGTAGAGTGCTTTCAGGCAGAGGAGCACTTGTAATGGATGCAACTTTATTGCGTCGCCTTGACAGAATGGACGTAGCCCTATTTGATTCAGATATTCTAAGGACTGGCCGTTGGCATTTAGAATCACTTGAGCCGATTACAGATGCAGATATAAATAGTGCTACGAGAGAAGCGGTATCACTATTTGACCCAACGGATCCAAAGAAAATTAAGACTAGAAGAGAGTGGAAACTAGGGCCAATATTAGCCTCGTCGAAAGAAATTATACCTGAGGTCAGGCCTAAGGCTAAAGAGATGTCAGCAAAGCCTGCCGTCTTGTTGGGAATTTGGCACAAAGGGCTGTTAAAAGGTGTTTGCCGTGTGATCCCAGAGTTAGTACCATCTGCTCCCGCATTAGTGAAGGCAGCTCAAAGCGCAGGGCTTAAAGTTGAAATAACAGGAAAGAGACAAGGCGTCGCAGAGCTTCTTGGCATTGAACACAGTGTTGAATCCGGTGTTAGTTTGACGAAATCGGTTCGTGCCCTTCAGGCAAACCAATCAGGAGTTTTGCTTGTTGCAAAAGGAAACCACCATTCTGCACTTAGATTGGCTGATGGAGGCATTGGCGTAATTGGACCTAACGGAGAGATGCCTTGGGCAGCTGATATTATTTGCAATCCAGAATTGGATGAAGTTTATCTTTGTCTAGAAGGCATTAGGGTGGCAAAAGAAGTTAGCAAGAAAAGTGTGGCATTAGCGGCTTTAGGATCTGGAGTTGGTGGTACGTGGGCAATGATAGGACCTTCATCTAGCGCTGGCAGACGAGCGGTTTTACCGGTGAACATTGCGGCACTTTCAGCGCAGATTTATGCATTGATGCAAGGGATGCTCTTGGAACGTACTTCAATGCCTAACCCTCCATCGAGTGTACCGTGGCATGCTATGGATGCCAAAGACGTACTTGCTGCGCTTGGTACAAAAAAGTCAGGTCTCAGCGCTCAAAAAGCTTTGCAAAGACAGTCTAAAGATCTTCCTCCAGAGCCAAATGTAGCCAACAAATTAGTCAGGGCAGTTGCGGAAGAATTGATGAATCCTATGACGCCACTTTTAGCGGTGGGCGCTGGGCTGTCTGCTGCAGTTGGATCGGTTACGGACGCGGCTTTAGTGGCAGGGGTAACATCAGCAAATGCGCTAATTGGCGGTGTCCAAAAGCTTCGAACAGCTGCATCGCTTTCAAAACTTATACTTGCTACTTCTTCTACGGCAACTGTGAGGCGAGGGGATGAGAAGATGGAAATTCTTTCATCTCAGGTAGTGGTAGGAGATGTGGTTGAACTAAGTGATGGTGATGTAGTTCCTGCAGACTGCAGAATTTTAGAAGCTGAAAACTGTGAAATAGACGAATCTTCTTTAACCGGTGAGTCGCTACCGGTATCTAAAAGTGAGTCTGCAACTGCTGCACTTTCAGTTGGAGATAGAACTTCCATGCTATATGAAGGTACAACGGTAGTTGCTGGAAGAGTAGTTGGCGTAGTAGTCGCAACTGGCGATGCTACTGAAATTGGTAGGGTCCTATGCGGAATTCCCGAGCCACCAATAAGTGGAGTTGAAGCGCGGTTAACCTCATTAATGAAGGCTACAGTTCCTTTGACTGTGGGGAGTGGAGTTATTGTTACAACTTTAGGTTTAGTTTGGAGGCGTCCAGTCAAAGAAGCTGTTACCTCAGGAGTATCTTTAATGGTTGCATCTGTACCCGAAGGTTTGCCGATGTTGGCGTCGTTAGCTCAACTTGCATCGGCACAGAGACTGTCAAAAGTGGGTGCATTAGTTAGGCATCCAAAAACTATTGAAGCTTTAGGGAGAGTTGATGTTCTTTGCTTTGATAAAACTGGGACTTTAACAGCTGGAAAGATTGAGCTTAAACAGATTTCAAATGGCAGGTCGAGTGTTGGTCTTAGTAAAGGATTAAAAGGTGATCTGCTCAGTGTCCTCGTTGCCGCTCTAAGAGCTAGTCCTGCTAAAGAAAATGGCGATCCACTTCCTCATGCAACCGATCGGGCAATTGTTGAAGGTGCATCAGGGGTAGGTGTATCTGTTGACTCTGGTCTAAGTTCTAGAAGCAACAGTGTGTGGGAGCAGATTGGAGTTCTGGGTTTTGAATCTAGTAGAGGCTTTCATGCCGTTGTAGGTAAGATTGGTAAGGGCAAGAATAAGCTAGTTGTCAAAGGTGCGCCTGAAGTAATAATTCCAAGATGTACAACATGGAAGTCTCCCGAGGGCATTGTTAGTCTTGACAGAAAGATCCTCGGAACGCTCCACAAAGAAGTTGAACGGCTTGCAAGTTCCGGTCTCAGAGTGCTTGCAGTGGCTGAACGTGAGTCATCTTCTAATGCAGTTATTGAATCTGAGCGTGTTGGGGAGATGAATCTTCTAGGCTTTGTTGGGCTTGCTGATTCAGTAAGGCCGACTGCCGGCGAAGCTGTATCACAACTGAGAAGAGCCGGTGTCAATATTGCAATGATAACTGGCGACCACCCAGCAACTGCTCGTTCAATAGCTATCGAATTAGGGATTTTAAATGGTGGCCAAGTGCTGACTGGAGTTGAAATTGATGCCCTAAATGACGACGATCTAGATACAGTTGTGAGAAGTACTACAGTGTTTGCAAGGGTTTCACCTAGCCATAAAGTTAGGATAGTGGAGTCTTTAAAACGTGCTGGCGCAGTTGTAGCAATGACTGGTGATGGTGCCAACGATGCAGCGGCTATAAGACTTGCTAATGTAGGCATTGCACTTGGTAAAAATGGTTCAAGAGCAGCATGTGATGCTGCCGATCTTGTTGTGACCGATGACAGGTTGGAGACTATTATAGAGGCGATCGTTGAAGGAAGAGCAATGTGGGCTTCTGTCCGAGATGCATTAGGCATTTTGATTGGGGGAAATGTTGGTGAAGTCGCGTTCACGGTTGCATCGACTGCAATGACAGGCAGGTCAGCTTTAAATACCAAGCAGTTGTTACTGGTTAACTTGATGACCGACTTGCTCCCTGCTCTTACCATTGCACTAAGACCACCAGCAAATCTTACGCCTGAGGAACTACTTAATGAAGGACCGGAATCTTCACTGGGAAGTTCATTAGCAAGACAGATAGCCTTACGTGCTACTACTACATCGCTTGCTACAACAGGAGCCTGGATGATTGGTAGAACAACCGGGACAAGGACGCGAGCATCTACAATTGCGCTCTCGACATTGGTTGGAACTCAGCTCGCTCAAACGGCGGCTTTAGGGCACGGATCCCCTATCGTACTTGCTTCTACTGCAGCATCTGCCGGGCTACTTTGTGTTGTTGTTCAGACTCCAGGAATTAGCCAGTACTTTGGCTGCACGCCTTTAGATCCGTTTGCATGGGTATTAGTGGGATCATCCACAGCTATAGCGAGCGGTGCTTCGATTGCACTACCTTGGGCGTACAAAAGGTATATAAGTTTTACAAAAGATTAGGGATAGGTAAATTGTTGAAATTTACCGTTGGACCTATTTAATTGCAATAGTTCAAGTAAGTCAATAGATATACTGTTTAAGTGAATAGCGATGAATTTCACATTTTTTCAATGGCATGCCAACAGTTCAAAGAAGAAGTTAGTTTAATTACTCCAATAGATTGGGAGAAACCTGGTCTTGGAAATTGGGATGTTAAATCTTTGGTTGGTCACGCCTTTAGAGCTTTAACTACGCTAGAGAATTATTTGGAAGGTACAGCGCCTAGCTCCAAAACCCTCAAAAACGCTGCAAGCTATTTTATTATTGCAAATTTGAGCGATCCGAAAGTCAATGAAGGAATAGAAAAAAGAGGAATTGAAAGTGCTCAAATGCTGGGAGATGATCCGATTAGCAAAATAGAAGAATCAATTTCCAAAGTTGACTCTCTTCTTTTATCGGTTGACTCACATACGTTGTTAAATACTCCATTTGGTGCGATGGATATTTTGGACTATTTAGATACGAGATCATTTGAATTAGTGGTGCACAGCTTAGATATTTCGAAAGTTATATCTAGAAGTATTAAATTTAAAACGGAGCTTTTAAATTTTGTTTGGAAGTTGCTTGGTGAAATAGCTATTGAAAAAGGAATTTGCGAAGATCTGTTACTTAATATTACGGGTCGTGAAGTGGCACTACAGTCAATATTTTAAGGTTGTAACTTTCTTGGAGCGATGTCAAGCGGTATGTGGAATGACGTTATTGGCATAACAAGATTCATGAATACGCTGTTTTCTCGTTTAAGATAAAATCTCCAGCACTCATCGAAGTCCCGGTTGCGACGCAGTGCACGTAATTTCAAATTCAATTTGCTCTTATGCAGCTATGCTATATGAAAGATCTGAAACTCTAAGTGAGGCTTTCTGTTTTTCGAGCGGTAGCCGTTTTTCGTTCTAGTTCGTGATTTACTTCAGCACCAAAGAGAACGGATATTCCTGTGAGGTAGAGCCACAGTAGTAGAACAGCAACTCCTGCAAACGCCCCGTATGATTTGGATGAATGGCCAAAATCGTTTAAATAGAAAGAAAAAGCTATAGACGATATGATCCACATGACTAATGTACAAAGGCTGCCAGGACTTAACCATTCCCATCTGGAAATATCTCGATTGGGTCCATAACTAAAGTAAGCCGAAAGTAGGAGAAATATCAAAATCGCTGCGCCCAACCACCTAATAGCGTCGAATAAAATCATAAACTCAGTGTTTCCAACTGGGATGGCGCCAGAAATTATTTGGCTTAAAGGAACACCGAGAATTAGTAGCAAAAACGCTCCACCTCCCAGTAAGATTGTCACAAGCAAAAGTGGAATGGCTTTTAATCGTCGCCCGATCATCCCCTTATCTGATTCAATCTCATATGCTACATCTAGACCAACCTCTAACGCTGCCATAGCTTCTATGCTTGACCAAATTGCAGTTAGAGTGCCAGCAATAAGAGCTAGACCGCTACCGGCGCTAGATACTGGAGTTTTGAGAGCTTGGATTAATGGTGTGCTTGCCGTTGTGGGCAGAAGGATTGATGCATCTTTAGTAACTTTTTGGAGCACACTCGGAGACATCCCGATAAGGTGAGACAACCCGATAGACGCTATAACTGCAGGAAATATAGCTAAAAACCAGTGGAAAGCTAGACTGGCAGCATTCGTGGTAATGCGATCTCTAGCGGCACTTTGGATAGAAGATTGACCAATTGTTATCCATTCTCTCATCCCAATTTTAAAAACATCAGCTCTTTTTGGGCTTATGCGACTGGTCCTATCTAGATGATTAATCTTCACGTCTAAAGTCTAAAGGTTTATGAGCGAACATAGCTTTTAGACTATGGAAAATTATTTTCCTGAACCAGTTATTATATTTTAACGCTAGCTTTCAATAGTTACTCATGAAATGAGAGTTCAACCAATTGGAGAAAGTATTAAATAAACTGTTTACTCTTAATACCTTCGGAGGTCTTGGCGCAAATGATTACCGCTTTTGTCAATAACAGTAATTAACAAGTCATTGGTTCCACGTTTTGCAGAATCTACCCATAGTTGCACCACAAAACCGTATTATTTGGGCAGAAAGCTTTAATCGTCTTAACGGTGTGCTTAGATAATAGTATAAAGAGTTGTATTTTCTTATTTTGAGAAAATCAATTGGTGACACGTAATAAAACATAGTTATGATTGATATCAGAAATGTAGGTACTCAAATTGGCAGAGAAAACGTTAATAGAACTAGTTAAATATACCTGGCTTGGTTTCGACCTTGAGACTACCGGAATCTCGCCGTTAGAGGATTTACCCGTTCAGGTTGGTCTTGCAAACGTTGTGGGTAACGGTCTAGAAGTTGAAGAGTTTTATGTAAATCCTGAAAAACCTATTTCTCCTGGTGCATTCCAAGTACATGGGATTAGTGATGAGGTCTGTCAGTCTCAAGGTGTGTCACTTGCTGAAGCTGCTAATAAAATTTGCGAGAAAATAATTGCAGCTGAGGAGAGCGATATTCCAGTAGTCGTTATGAACGCAAACTTTGACGTGACGATTGCAAGTCGGATCTTTAAAAGTGCCGGTATAGAATCACCGTCATGGAAGACTTTGATCGATCCTTTAGTTGTTGACCGTCATTTTGATCGATACCGAAAAGGTAAGAGACAGTTAATTAACCTTTGTGAACACTACAATGTTAAGACTGAACCTTTACATAGTGCCGGAGTTGATGCCGGAGCTGCGGCAAGAGTAGCTGTGAAAATTGTTGAAACTTTAGATGAGGCCAAATCTATATTACTAAGTAATATGTTTAATCTCCAAAAATCTTGGCATAGAGATTGGGCGAACAATTTTGATTCGTATCTGAAGGGACAAGGCAAAAGCGGACTAAGTGAAATTGAATTTAACTGGCCATTTCGTCAACTATAAATAAGAACGTGACAATCGAAATCCTGTCACGTTCTTAAAATAGTGTAAAGGTTTTAATTAGCTTCTTGATTTAAGAGCTTCAATTAGTTTTGGAAGCACTTTGTGAACATCTCCTACAATTCCAAGGTCAGCGACAGAGAATATAGGTGCGTCTGCGTCTTTATTGATTGCGATGATGTTCTTAGCGTTTTTCATCCCTACTAGATGTTGGGTGGCACCTGAAATTCCACAAGCCACATAGACTGTTGGCTTAACTGTCTTCCCAGTCTGGCCTACTTGGTAGGAGTAGGGAACCCAACCAGCATCTACAATAGCTCTTGAAGCACCAGGGGCACCATGGAGCAATTTTGCCAGTTCTTCAACAAGAGCATAGTTGTCTTTTTCTCCAAGCCCTCTTCCACCAGAAACAACAACGTCTGCTTCGTCAAGTTTCGGTCCCGTAAGTTCCTCAACGTGAGTTGCAACAATTTTAGCGGCTCCAGAATTTCCGATTTCTGGAACTGGCAAAGATTCCACCCCACAAGTAGTACTGTTGCTTGGCTCGGCTTGAAAAGTCTTTGCTCTCACCAAAAATATCTGTGGAGATTTTGAAGAAGTAAACCGAGATTTTGCAATCTGCGTACCACCAAAGATTGAATGGCTAGCAACCAAGCTATCACCTGAGATTTCAAGACCAGTAACGTTAGTAATTACAGGAACGTCGAGTTTGGCTGACAATCTTCCTGCAATGTCTCTTCCGTCATAAGTTGTCCCAATCAAAATTACATCAGGTCCATTCCCAGCATCTATAGCTTGCTTCATAGCTGAAGCAACTGGAGATCCGGGAAGTGATCCATTAAGTTCGCCAGCGTCTAATACTTTTGAAACTCCATATGAACCAAGTTCTTCAGATATTTGAGATGCAGTTCCACCCCAAGTTACGGCTTCTAAAGAAGCACCAAGACTCGATGCAAATGTTAGTAGTTCAAGTGAAATTGAAATCGGTTTAGAGTTTTGTGATTCCGTTAACACCCAAATTTTTGATAATGCCATTTGTTTTTCCTTCTACTTAGATGAGCTTTAGCTGCTCGAAAAATTCAATTACTTTTTGATGAGCTTCGCCTTCATCGACTACTTTCTCACCGGCTTGCCTCGCGTCTGCTGCTACAATTTCAAAAACTTCTTGACGACTTCCAGAGGATCCAACTTCAGATACGTCTAACCCTAGATCTGAAACTGTTAGTTCTTCAACGGGCTTTTTCTTCGCATCCATGATTCCCTTAAAGTTAGGATATCTTGGTTCAACTACACCTGCTGTTACGGTTACAACAGCTGGGAGTGGACAAGTTACTTCGTCATATCCAGCTTCTGTTTGACGCTCTACTTTTATGCTCGAACCATCCACAGTTATCTTTTTAGCAAAAGTAACTGATGGCAAGCCGAGTAGTTCAGCGACTTGGACTGGAGTTGTTCCGGTATAACCATCAGTAGACTCAGTAGCCATGAGAATAAGATCAGGATTAGCTCTTGAAATTGCTTTTGAAAGTGCTTTAGCAGTGCTAAGCGCATCTGAACCTTTCAATGCTGGGTCTGAAACGAGTATTGCTTTTGCCGCACCCATTGCAAGTGCAGTTCGTAGACCACTAGTCTCTCCATCTTGAGCCATTGAAACTAAGGTGACTTCGCCACCTCCAGCTTGTTCGGCAAGTTGTAACCCCATTTCCACTCCGTATGAATCGGAGTCGTCCATTATGAGTTTTCCATCTCTTTTTAAAGTATTAGTTTGCGAATCCATTTCACCAGGCGTAGCCGGGTCAGGGATCTGCTTTACACATACAACGACATTCATTGTTATAATCTGTTCCTTGTTAAGTAAGGGTCATGGCCAGAAATAGGCTTAAACCATCCACTACATTCAACGGACTGCAAACTTTAAGGTCTCAGAACCTTAAGCGCTAGTTCGGTATCATCAGTAATGATACCAGCTACCCTTAGGGCTCTTAGACGGATCATCTCTACAGCCTCGTTAACTGTCCAACAAATAATACGCAAACCGTATTTATCTGCTAAATCGATCATATCGCTATTTACCATAGCCCAATGTGCTACCACGTAGGTTAACCCAGAGATCTCGTGAATGTAGTTCAAATTGTTTGCTGTATTTGGAGAAACTAACAGCCCAAATTTAAAGTTAATATCTCTTTTAATCTCACTTAGCTTACGAACTGCGTTTAAGGAAAATGATGTCACTATCAGGTCTAATTCGTTAAGTTGGTCAGATTGTGAGTTTAGAAACTTTATTAGTTCAAGTGGGATGTTGTTCTCCGAATCAGTGGTTCCACACTTCATTTCGATATTTATTGTTGTCGATTGAAACATTTCAACAACTTGATTTAAAGTTGGAATGAACGACGGCAGATTGTCAAAAGACGTTGCATGAATTCTTTCTCCATTAGGTAATGAAAAATCATGAAAAACTATTAAATATCCGTCTTGGGTTAATTGGATGTCGAGTTCAAATCCGTCTGCGCCTAGATTAACGGCATTTTGGAATGATTCTAGCGTATTTTCGATGATTACTGGCTTCGGTTTCCCTCCATTCACCACCGTTGAGCTGGTATTTTCTGGTTCTTTTGTAATTGCGGTACAACCCCGGTGACCCAGAATTAGTAGATCGTTATTTCCCATCCTATAAGGCTATCAATTTTTGACTTTTGTAAATGTCCAGTTAGTAACTATTGATTTTCAGCGTCACTGCATATACACTATTGATTAGTGAATCAAGAAGGCTTTTGAATTTTAACCTTTAGACAACTTTCAAATTGATTTCGTTGATTTAAAACTTATGAATGGCAGATATTTGCTTTAAGGAGGCAACGTGGCATTGGCACTAAGTGTACCGGTTGTGGCAGGAGATGAGGATTGGCGACTCAAGGCAGCATGTAGGGACACCGATCCTGAGCTGTTTTTCCCAGTTGGGTCAACTGGACCAGCCATTGATCAGATTGCGTCAGCAAAGAGAGTGTGTAATCTTTGTGATGTAAAAGCGGACTGTCTTGAGTTTGCTATCGTCACGAATCAAGAGTCAGGTGTTTGGGGAGCAACTTCGGAAGAGGAAAGAAGAATGCTTCGAAAATCTTATCTGCTTAGGAAAAAGCTTGCTTCTTAGTGTTGAATAGTTAGCGGCACTGAAATTGTGGCAACGGTGCCATTGTTTGAACTCAGTTTGAGATCACCGTTTAACTGACCTCTTACCAGATCTCTGACCAATGAGAGACCTAATGTTGCAGTTGTGTCAAGGTCGAATTCTGGATTTAAACCGGTTCCATCATCGCTCACGGTCAGCGTGAGTTGCTCACCAGCATTACTAAGTTGCAGTTCAATATTTCCAGACGCAGAAGCGGACTCGTCATCTCCTAAAAATGCATGTTCAACTGCATTTTGGAGAAGCTCGGCTACTGCGACAGCTAAAGGAGTGGCAATATTAGATGGGATCCCACCTGCATCACCTAGTACTCGTATTTTAATTTTGCGATCGCCAACCGCAGATTCAGTGGTAATACGGACTAGAGTGTGAATAATTTCGTCAAACGGAACTTGAGTAGAACTATCACGAGAGAGAATTTCATGTACGACAGCGATTGAGCGTATTCGCCTCTCAGCTTCTCTTAAGGCCGATTTGGCTCCTTTATCCGTCAATCGCCTTCCCTGGAGGCGAAGAAGCGATGAAATCGTCTGTAAGTTGTTTTTGACTCTATGGTGAACTTCTCTGATAGCTGCATCCTTGTTTAGTAGCAGCCTGTCTCTTCTCCTTAACTCCGTAACGTCTCTTAAAAGCATGAAACCACTTTGAACTTGTCCAGATTTAAGGATAGGAATACATTGTGCCAACACGTATGTGTCGCCCTTTGATTCGCACTCTTCCATAACTGGAAAATGATTTTTTAGTGCACCACTAAATGCGCCTGACCCTAGTCCGATTTCTTGAATGTTTAGACCAACTGCAGCGAAATGTATACCAGTCTTATGTAAAACGCTTACTGCATTTGGAGAGGCAAAAGTAATATTTCCTTCTGCATCAAAAACAAGTACACCGTCACCCACTCTTGGAGCATCATCAATTAATTGAATTTCTACATCAAATGGGAATGATCCTTCAGCGACCATCTCAGCTAAGGATCTTGACAACTGCTGGTAGGTATGTTCTAGCTGACCGGGCCTTCTCCCTGCATCTTCAACTGAAATCATTGACATGATTCCAATTATTTTGTCGCTTGTAATCCGAACTGGAACAGCTGTGGAAGGTACAGGTTCAGGAAGCTCCCCAAGGTCTCTCAAACCGCTCATAAATCTGCCAGTTAACATTGATTCAGCTACAAGCGGAATAACTTTTGAACTTACTACTTCACCAATAAGGTCTTGGGGGTAGAGGGTTTGACTAGTGGACGGCCTGACTTGACCTGCAACTACAAAATCCCCCGGTAAATCTGGAGATGGAATATATAAAATTAAATCTCCGAAAGATAGGTCGGCTATGATCCCCCAACTTGACCTAAGGTTATGCAGATGAGTTTGTTCTTCAAAACTTAATCCAATATCAAGATCGAGAGGGTCGACAGATGCACCAAAAGAAAAAGAGTCGCTCATTATTGATCCTCCTCGTTTAGCTTTAAGACGTATTTTTCTCGATTCCGGTATCTAACAAGTGCCCCGATATTGTATTTGTCAAGAAGGTTTTTTAATTCTGTCTGATGGCTTGATACGTCTTTAACTACGTGTGCGTCTGATGCGGTTGTTAAACTTACTCCGAGATCTACAAATTTCTCAAGGAGATTATTTGAAGGATAGATTTCCCTGACTGGTTTCCTTAATCCAGCAGATGAAATTTCAGCAGATAGGTTAGATGCCTTAGCGCTTTCAGCAATTCTTGTATTAAATTCATTTAAGAGGCCAGTATCTGTGATCTTCCTTGAGGTTACCTTAATTAAATCTGGATGTGCTAAAACGTCACAGCTCTTAGTCTCTGAAAGTTCCACAACAGCATCTGAGTACTTCTTCCAAATAGTATCAAGCGGATGCAGATCCCACTCTTTCATCGAAATTGCGTCGTCTAGGTCATCAAATCTCCAAGAATCTAGCCAGTGAACCGAACCTAGTAAAACATCAAATGGATAGTCTTTAAGTAAACCAGATACTTTATCCATCATCCCCGGATAGTAATCAACTTCAAGTCCAGTTATTACGGGAAGTCCACTTGCTTTTGCCAGTGTTGTTACCTCAATGTATTTTTCTAAACTCTCAGTTGCATGGAAGTTAAAGTAAGATTCCATTGAGCTATGGAGATGTGTATCCGGTTTTGCTTGCCACCATTTGCCAAGTACTGTTTTAGCTTCTTTGAACCTAAATAGATGCTCAGTTAAAGCAATCTCTTTGACGCCTAAGCTGGTAGAAACTTCACAGTATTTAGATATTTCTTCAAGTCTCGGCTCAACAGCTTGTTCAGAGTGAGGCCACAAATGGAGGTGATAGTCAAGCATTCGTTACTCACTTTCGTATTTTGATTTGTAGTAATTCATTTATAAAACATTTTAAGACCAAAGTTTCTGGCCAAGTCGGCTAAGCCCGTTAAGGTCGTTTATATCTTCGTCAAAAAATGGAATTGTGCAGGTATGTTGTGCTGAGGTAGAAAAGTGTTTTTCAAGCGATGCCTCTTGAAGTGAAACATTTTGAAAGTTTTCAAAGCTCTGTCCAATTTCAAAAAGTACTCTCGCGGTACGAGTTTCATCTAAGTCAGTCGAGAAGTTAGAGGCAATTTTTTGTGATTCCTGCATAAGCCTTTCCGCCAACTCTCTAGCACTCTTGCTTCGAAATGATGCAGGGAGAACCTTGTTCAGGACTAAAGTTGAAAGGTCTAAGTCACGTTTATTTAACTCGTCAACAAAAAACTTTGCTTCTCTGGCTGGCACTAGCTCTAACGTGCTAACAACCATAAAAGTGGTTCTTGAGTCAGAGAGGAGGTGTTTAACTGACTCAGCTCTTACGACAAATCCATCGTACATACTTTGAAATGCGATAAAAAACTCTGCAATGTCTTGGAGAAACTGGCTTCCCAAAATTCTGTCAGCTACTTGATAGAAAGGTTTTGAAGCAATGTTGACAAGCCTAGATCTATAAGGAGTTATTAGCCATCGCAGCAACCGGCTGGCAAAAAAGTCAGCCATTCTTTCAGGTGCGTCTAAAAAGTCAAGAGCATTACGAGTTGGGGGAGTATCAACAACAATTAGGTCATACTTTCCGCTACTGTGTAGGTCGTAGAGTCTTTCCATGGCAATGTACTCATGGCTTTGAACAAAGCGACCGGTAATATTTTGGTAAAGAGGATTGGATAGTATTGTTTTAGCCGTTGCAGCGTCTTTTGCGTGTCTTCTTATCAAAGAATCCCATGAGAGCTTTGTGTCTAGCATCGAAACGCTTAAAGTCCCTTTAATTTTGAGTTTTGCATCAGAAAATGATTCAGCACTGACTTCGATCTCATCGTTTCCAATCCCTTCTAACCCCAGAGCATTGGCAAGTCTTTTTGCAGGATCAATCGTCAAAACCAGTACATTTTTTGGGTACTTCATAGCAACGTATACTCCAGTAGCCGCAGCTGTAGTTGTCTTTCCAACGCCTCCGGGCCCACACGCAACGAGCACCTCTTTTGAAGCAACAATGTCGTCAATTGCAAGATTATTTGTTCTAGCCATTTTAAAATCCCAGTTCGTCAGATAAGTATGTAGCGGTAGTTCTTACGGATTTTAAACCCTCAGACCTGTTAAATCTGTACGGAAGGTATAGGAGCGGAACATTCTTATTTATTTCTGATCTCAATCTTTCGAGATGACTAGCTCTTGAGCGTCTTAAGGTTACTGCGAGCCGAGCTGCGTCGAAAATTGGAGTTGGATCTCCGTTTATAACCCCTTTTAGTTTGTCAAAGTATGGATCAATTCTCAACTTTTCAAAAAGTTCTTCTTCTTGATGACTAAAAAGCTCAGGAAGGACTTGATTAACGACTATGCCAACTAATTTTACCTTTGTCTCGCTGTAGATTCGTTGGGATAGATCGAGTGTTTCATTTACAGGCATTTCTTCAGCAGTTGAAACTATGACTACTCCCGTTTTAGATGGGTTAGCAAGTATGTCCAACATCCACCCAGTTTGAGATCTGATAGGACCAACCTTGACAAGCTCGTTTATAGCTTCAGGAGCAGCCAATTGACCAACAATATGTCCAGTTGGTGAAGCGTCCACTATGACTATGTCGTAGTGGTTTTCTTTAACTTCCCAACAAAGTTTCCCGACAGTTAGAATTTCTCTGACACCAGGTGCCGCAGTGGCTACGAATTCAAATGCTTTAGCAACTGGACCTATTCTTCCAACAACAGGAAGTTTTAAGTGCAGTTTCAAATACTCTCTAAGAGAGGCCTCAGTATCCATTGACATTGCTTCGAGCTGCTTCGTTACCTCTCGCTTTGAGAATGGCGTTGAACCGCACTCAAATGAGTTTGCCACGTCACCTTTGGGTTCTACCTCGCATATTAGCGTTTTCTTTCCGAGCGATTGTGCTAGCCAAGCAAGACCTGTTGCTACAGTAGTCTTGCCAACTCCGCCTTTTCCAGTTACAAAAATGAGTTTCTTATCTAGAATATTTTGCATCTTTATATCAACTTCTGTAACTGTTTTTAGCTGGTGCAATTAACTTGTTAACTTTAATTGAACCAGTATTTTTAGATGGCACCGAATCCCACACGTCGATCTTCTGAGCCGCTTGTTACCTCTATGTAGGCAACTTTTGAAGTTGGTATTCCAAATGAAGTGCCTTTTCTATCCGTTAGCCATAAAACACCCTCTGATTTTTCGATTGAGTCTTCTATTTCTTTTATGAGAGCGTCTCTGTCAGCCTCGCTGCTAATCTCGATATCAATCTCTTTGGCTACTTGACTAATACCTATGCGAACTTGAATCAATTGTGCTCCTTTTTACTCGTTTGGCTTTAATGGCCCTTTTACTTGTCTTAATCATAAGTTTACCCGAATTCGTTAGAAAGCTCTGTCTGAATTGTAGGTGAGTAACCATATATCTAGCTTAAACGTACACTTGCGCTTTTAAGGCCAGAAATTTTGTAGCATAATCTTGAATCAGATACTGTTAGGCGAAAATTAGTAGCTCTGAACACGAGATACGAAAATAGTAGCAGTTGACTCACTTCTAAGGTCGCTGTGGCAGTATTTGCACACAATTGTTCCTGCTTCAACTGGGGCACCACAGTTCGGACACTGGGATAGTGCACCTTCAAAACTATGGTTGCCAGACACATCCCAAAATTGTTGGAGAATAACTGGAGATCCATCACTGTCAGCTGCATGTACCGTTAGATGTATCCGAAGTTCCATAAAATCCTTGTTGGCTTGGTCGGGTGTCAACCCAACAAGGTTTACTTCAACCAAATTTGGTTCGTTCCCAACGTAGTGTGCTGATAGAAATTTTAGTGCTTCAACGGCTTCTTGACTGAAGGAGTTCAAAAGTGACCGAAAATCGTGATTAATCATGCATGAATACATTTGAGGCACCATTGTCGACACGAAAAGTTTTACAGATTCGAGACTTATTTCTTGAGGTAGTGGCTTGGCAAAGTCTTTTCCCAGGTTAAGGAAGTCTTTTTCATTAAGTATGTTTGTCGTTATCGTCTTTAAAGTCGAATTTTCCAAAAATCATCCTATATTTTATTGCCACAATTTGGACAAAAGTGGGTGCCCTCATTGAGAGGCGTTCCGCAATTACTGCAAAAGTGTGATCCAGAACCTGGTGCCGGAGGAGTTACAGCTGGCGCAGGACTTACGAGTGGCGAAGGACTTTGTGGGGCCACTGTTGGTGCAACTGGAGGGGTTGGAGATGCAACTGGATTTGTTCCCATCATCATGCCGACCATCATTCCTGGCTGAGCATCAACATGACCCTCTTCTACACCTTGGGAAATATTAAGCATTGCTTGGCCCTTTGCATACTCATCGTATGAACCTGCAACTTGAGTGAATGCCTTTGCTTCGGCAAGTTTTTTAACGCTTTGCGCATCCTCATCCTTTAAATTTACGTTAAGTTCACCAAAAGATGATATTGCTAGCCCCCAGTTGGCAAGCTTAGTGTTTGCTGACGCAATTGCTTTTAAAGCTAGATCGTTTTGAATTGCTCCTAAATATAAGATGCCATGTTCCTGGACAAGAGGTGGAAGTTCTGAACGAATTGACGCTAAAGTTTGATCGATTATCCACTGTTTGATTTCTTGATTGTGATCTACAAGTCCGTCCGAGCCAACTAGTTTTGAAATAACGAGCGTAGGATCTAAAACCTTAAAAGCGATGTTTCCAAACACTCTTAGCGTGACGATCAAGCCCGATTCTTTGTCACTCACATTATCAATTGGTCCACCAAAATCAATATTTGGTATATCTCGAGTCGTGACAAAGTAAAGTTCTGCGTCGTAGTATGCATTCCCAGTTAGTCTGTCGACCAACCAAGAAAATGCTAGCGATGCACCTTCGCCTAACGTGTACCGACCTGGTGGGAAAGTCCCAATTACTTTTCCCAAATTCGTAAATACAGCTTCGTAGTCGATGTCGACATTTACCGTTGAATGCTGCATTATTTGAGCGTCCGTGAACTTCCATACCACCTCCCCTTTAAACTGGTCAGGCATTTCAATAAATAACCTCTGAATACCTGCATCTTTGTTTCCCTTAAAAATAGGCATATCTCTCCCTTTTATCCAAAAACTAATTCTTCTAGGTCACTTCTAGCGGAATTGGTGATCTCCGCCTTCTTTACCAATGAGTCAAGTAGTTGTTTTATCCAATTTTGTAAGTCTTCTTCATCCTGCTTGCCATCAAGTGAGGCAACGGAACATGCAATTGACCCTGTGCCAGGCTTAATTGCAATTTTAAATACCATTTCGCCAGTATTAATTTCAACTGAGTTAAGCTTTGCCGAGTGAGAGTGAATATGGTTCAAGTAGGGTATGTCACCAACAATTTTCTTGACTATTCCTGGCACATAGTGGGCATCAACAATTGCCTTACTTCCCTTTAATTGATTTATGAGCGTTCTGAGAAAAAGATCAATCTGATTGAGATTAGTTTCGATTGAAATAGATACTTCGTTAAGGTCTCGTACTTGTTGCACCTGATTCAATTGCCCCGATTCGCGTGAATGTTTCACAGTAATTAACTATATCAATTTTTGATAGGATCATGCATTTTTATTAATAATTGCCAAGTTGTAGGGTGTAACAACCTTTTGTAGACCGAAATTAGCCGTGTGAGTCCTTCTCGCAACTTTGGTAACTGGAAGTTTTTGTTGAAGAGTTTATTTGTTTAGCTATTGGGCGCCATGTTCTTTATTGCTTCAACATGGTCTACCCCAACGGGAATTATTGCTAAGACTGGCGTCGTGATGCCAGCTCTCACATATCGCATAACGTGATTTCTGCATTCATCGTATGACCCGTGAATGATTAGATCATCTACTACTTCGTCAGGGATTGCTTCGAGAGCCTTTTTCCTGTCACCAGATTGCCAAAGTTCCCACATATCCTTTAATATCTCATCTCTGCCAAGCCAAATGTGAAACTGTTTATATACTTCAACATTTAAATATGCAGCGATTGCCATTCTCCCAATTGCTCGAGCCTGCGACTCTTCAGCGTTTGGGATGACAAAAATTCGGGCTACTAAATCACGATCTTGTCCCTTTGATCCCGTAAGTACTTCTTTCTTAACCTGTTCAACATCGGCTGCTCCAAGCCAATTTAGAATTGCACCGTCACCCAATCTGCCAGCCAAGCGAAGCATTTGCGGTCGCAATGCAGCAATGTATATTGGTGGAATCACTCGAGGAGGCGCTCCAAATCCTCTGTTTCTGCCGAGTTTAAATCCGTCAACTTCAAAAGTGTCATAAGTTTCGCGAACTTTTTCGCCACTTAAGGCTTTTCTTAAGAAGTTAACCGTGTCTCGTACTTTCCTATATGGTTCTTTAAATTCAATATTGTTCCACTTCGAAACAATTACGTTTGACGAAGTGCCAATTCCGAATACAAAGCGATCAATAGCCAATTCTGATATTGCATCTACCTGGCAAGCTAAAAGACCAGGTCCTCTTGTATAGGCAGGCACTACAGCCGTTCCAAGACGAATATGCTTGGTACTCGTTGCAGCAAGGGCAAGCGGAACAAAAGCGTCCGTGCTGTCTGCTTCGGCTGACCACAGGTCAGTGTACCCTAACTCCTCAAGCTCTCTATATAGGTTAGGTTGATCGCTGAGCGGAATTCCTTCGAATGGAATTGTGATGCCATAGCGCGATTGACTAGTTTTCCTTTTTTCATCAGTCATTAATTAAGTTCTACCGTTTCTAGTAAATTAGATATATACAAATATAATTCTCTAGCAATGAATTAACAAATTCTGTTGCTAGATGCTTTGTTGCCAAATGCTTTAGCGATTGTATTCTCACACATTTTAGTTGGAATGCACAAATGAAAATTCAGACGAACTTGTCACTGGCTCCAATGATGTATTTATTTTAAAATCGTTTTGCTGTTAATTGATGGCGAGATTTCTTAATGCCAGCATTATTTTTAAGTCGATATGTAAGATGCTCGAAAGTTCGACAGCTTTAGTCAAAAATTATTTAAAGTAATCCAAAATTGATTCAGTTTGTAAATTATGCCGTTTTTTAAGTGCTCAACATAAAATGTCGTCTTTGATTAGCTGGTAAAAGGCTATTTAAGCTTCTCTCATCAAGAACATGAGGGTGATATTTTGGCAAAGTATGGCATTGGGCCATTTTCAGAGTTAACTGTCATTACATTTTTGGCACTTTGGCCTAAGATTAGAATTTAATAGATGTGGTTCCTTGCAATTATGGATCACTTTTCATTAATTTTTATTTAGAAAATATAGGAGGGAATGTGGCAAGGCGTTTTAACAAAATAGTTACACTTTTAGTACTTGGAATCTTAAGTTTAAGCGGCACAATTGGGATGAAATTTCCGTCATCGAAAAATATTTCATTTGTAGATTATCCTCAAAATGGCTCCAACCGGTTCTCTTCGTTGTCAAACGTATCTTCAAAGCTTGAACATTTGAGATATGACGGTAGTTTTAGCTCTAATGCCAAAGTTACTACTTCCGAAGCGCCAACTGGCTCACCAATAGGTTTAGACCCATTCCATCCAGAATTAGCGAACAAAAACGGCATACAAGGCTTCGGAGGGTCGGGTGGAGGGCTAGGGCAGTTGAGCGTAGATAGCTCGTTTAGTGGCGTTAGTTTAGATCAAGAGATCAATGATTACGGGATCTATCATTGGCCACCAGATACCATAATTGCTGTTTCTCCAAATTACGTAGTTGAAATGGTTAATTCAACAATGTATGTTTTTTCACTCACCGGCTCTGTTTTAGGGAGCTACAATTCAGCTACTTTTTTTGGCTCTGTTTCTGGGTGGTATTTGAGTGATCCTCAGATAAGATACGATTCGGTAGATTCAAGGTGGGTTGCTACCGCGATGTCATACGCCTATAATACTGGAGGACAAGTGTTTATTGATGCTTCTCAGACCGCAAACCCTCTAGGAGCGTGGAATAAATACACAATTCTTTCTAATACGGGTGGGACAATTTATGATCAACCAATGACTGCCATCTACTCAGATAAAGTAATAGTTTCTGTTAATGACTATGCAAGCAACTTTAATGCGAGCTCTTTTACAGGCCAACAGACATATGTGATACAGTTATCCGACCTTTTAAGTGGTGTATCCAGTCCGCGAATGGTGTCACTCTTTGGTTCTCCTGACACTTCTCGATTTCGATTGGTGCCTGTAACTGAAGAGGTTCCTTCAACAACCGCATACTTAGTGTACAACGACTCAAATACGAAATTAGGAGTTATAAAAGTTACCGGAACACCCGGTGGTTCAAATGTGCAGTACAGCGAAACCGACTTGACAGTAAACTCATTTAACTATCCGCCTCCAGCAGATCAGCCTACACTTCTTGGTTCAATTGATACTAACGACAATCGATATGTAACTGCAGTTTCTGAAAATGGGGAAATATGGATAGGGGCAGACGATGGCTGTTATCCAAGTGGAGATTCAAGTCTGCGTCCTTGTGCCCGCCTTCAAGAAGTTTCTATCAGTGGCTCGACGCCAGCTCTGATTCAGGATTTTGACTATGGGATTAATGGTGAAGATGTTTACTTTCCGACTATTTCAATAGACTCATCTAATAATGTTTTCATTGGATTTACGCTTTCCTCTTCGACTATTTACCCGAGTTCAGATGCTACGGTAATCCCGCAAGGTGGTGGAGGCGGAAGTGCATTACCTGTCACTACTATCTCTCAAGGTCAGGCACTTTACAATAACGATCAAGGGGTTTGTGGTGGCTCCTCGCTTCCGAGTCGATGGGGTGATTATGGAGGTAGCCAACTTGACCCATCTAATCCATCAATAGTGTGGGTAGCAAGTGAGTTTTCTGCAAGTAGCACGCTCAGTGAGACGGATAACTGTGATTGGGGGACTTCTATAGCATCGGTATCATTTAACTCCTCGACCCCTTCTGTCCCTTATAACCCAATAACTCCTTACAGAGTGTGTGATACGAGAGTAGGATCAAACTCACCGACTAATCAGTGTACAGGCAAGACCTTGAATGCAAGCAGTACATTGAGCGTAAAAGTGTCTGGGTATGGCGGAATCCCATCAAGTGGCGTGAGTGCAGTAGTTGCAAATGTCACAGTAACGAATACTACTGCTAATAGTTATTTATCTGTATGGCCTCAAGGAGGAGTTCAACCGAATGTCTCTAGCTTGAATTGGAATAGCGGGACTACGGTTCCTAATTTAATTACGGTTGGTGTATCTTCAACTGGCAGTATAGAAATCTATAACTACCAAGGTTCGGTAGACGTCATTGTTGATCTTGAAGGCTGGTATGGTTCGTCATCGAACGCTGGACTTTATACGCCTCTTTCCCCTGGCAGGATATGTGATACAAGAGCGCCATCTTCCTACGTTGTCGCTAATCAATGTGACAAGAGTGGCCATTCGCCATTAGGACCAGACTCTTCAATAACTATAAATGTTGGTGGACTCAATGGTGTCCCTAATTCTGGAGTGTCTTCTGTAGTGTTAAATGTGACTGCAGTAAACCCTACCGCCTCGAGTGGAGGATATCTCACTGTTTGGCCATCAAATGTGACTTCGCGTCCTTTGGCATCTAATCTCAATTTTTTAGGAGGAGAAACTATTGCCAATAGAGTAATCGTTCCTGTTGATCCAACGACCGGACAGATTAACATTTATAACTACCTGGGCCAAACTGACGTTTTGGTTGATCTTGAAGGTTGGTATAGCACGAGCACTTCTTCTGGACTTTACTATTTCACACCATCGAGTCCGATCAGACTTTGTGATACTAGACCAGCGGGGTCAAATGTGCAACCTAACCAATGTGATTCGTCCGGGAATGGACCTATTGGACAAAACTCTGTTTTAACAGTCCAGATTGCAGGAGTAGATGGTATTCCAACTACAGCAACTGGAGTCGTGATGAACATAACTGTTGTGTCACCTACGACTTCTGGAGGTGGCTACATAACGGTATATCCATCAGATGTATTAATGCCTATCGCTAGTGATATTAATTTTTCAAATGGCGAAACGCTCCCGAATATGACAGTAGAAGGTCTTGCAACATCAGGGGTTAAAGGATCGATAGATGTTTATAACTATAACGGTCAAACCAACATCATTGTGGATGTTGTTGGTTGGTTTTAGAGAAGCTGTTTAAAGAAATAATTCTATAAATCGAACAATATAAACTAGGGTCTCTATTTTATTTGCGGCAGAAGGCTAGAAGTCCGGTCCCAAAGGCAGGGGAATTCTCAACGCGCGTCAGTCTTTGTACTTATGATATTGCTTAGAATTAAAAAGTTAAATTAGTATTAGCGAGTCATATTTATTACGGTATAAATACTTTGTTAAAGAATTTAGGAAGAGCAAGAAGCAGTATTTTTAAGGATTCTTATATAGAGAAATAGTTTAGCTAATGTTGTTGCGTCTGTTGCGCTCAATTGTTTCACTTGGTGTGTGACCTGGCCAGGGATTTAACAACGCCTCTTTCATCTCCTCTGGGGTTGGTGGTGGATCTAACCTTGGTTGTTTAGTTGTTTGTGCGTCATTGTTCCGCAGCGCCTGAAAATTGCCGGAATTTATTTGGGTTTCCAAATTAACAAGAGCCTGGGGGTTATAAACATGTGAAGCATACCTGGAATTATTTAGAATGCCTAGGCTGTTCCTTTTAGTGAGTTTGGGTAAAAATGCTTGACCTATTCCGTCCTCCTGAAAGGTGCGTTTGTGCCACCAAATCGAGGCAAATAAAAGAGTGAAAACTAATATCCCATCTACCACAAAAGCAACAAAAATTATGGATCGCAATATATTGGAATCTACAGATCCTATGTGAGCATTTACAAAATTATATTCACTAAGGGTGAAGGTCGTGAACAATGATCTTGGAATTGTTATTGAACCAGCTGGTCCTTCTACTGACCAGATCTGAAAGACGATGTTTTGATATTGAAAAGAGTACCAATATGTTGGGCTAACTGAGCCAGGGTCTGGGGGAAATTGAAGGCCGTATCCGTTATGGATCGCAGATATATTAATTATCCCAGCATTCCCAACGTTGTATGTCAATTTAAGCGTTGACATGTAGGTGGCCACGTCCGATTGACCCAAAGTTGCAAGAGAACTATTTGGGAAGTAAGTGTAATAGGCAATAATCCTAGTCGAAGTAGATGGAGAAGTTGTGCTCGGTGTGTTTGTTGGAAACCATTTCTTTTGATAACTCCAAACATTTTGTGGGTTCTGATCAATTAGCTCGTTAAAGGTATGAATTGTTGTATTGTCAGATTGCGTAAAATACTTTTGCCCTGGGGCCCAATATATCCCACTATTAGATGGCGGATTTATAGAAAGCACTGAAAGATTTGGTGGCAAATAATTTAGGACAAAATAGGTAAATAGCAAACTCACCATGGATAGCAAGAGCCCTAATATAACTCTAACTTTCAAGAAAGGAATTAGTAACTTTGCGATTCTGGCGTGGTTGATATTGGTTTGCTCGGATTCAACTGAATTGAAATAATGTTTCATAGAGCACATCTAAAATTGTATCTCATCAAACTTTACTTTATCCTGTATGGGCGACTAAAGACATGTGTGACCTATTAATTTGTATTCATCGAATAAAGATGCTCAGTGAATAGACTTTCCTGTCTTAGCAAGGGAGTAAAAATCAATGTATGGAAACGCATCACCAAAGCAGGTTACATTTATTTTTTGAAGAGTCAGAGTGCGGTTTGAGTTCCCCAAAACCGAAGTTTGATGACCCAAATGAAAGCAGACTTAGAGACATTGAAAGGCAAATTCGACTTAGAGGACTTGAAATGGTTCGCCAAAAACTTGTATTAGTTGGGCGAAACCTTTCAGCGAAAGAGGAAAAGCCTATTTTGGGAGGTTCTTTATCTGAGCCAGCAGCATAAAATGATCATACTGCAGTGCTAAAAAATTGGATAAACATCCAGTTTGGTATCCATAAGTATCAGATTTCGACTACCGTCTATATCATGGATAACATTGAGTCTCTTGCAGAAAGACTTGGTTTTGATCAGCACGCAAAAGTATTAATTATACGGTGTGAAGGTTTAGGGATGAGTCATTCCACGACAGTTGCGTGTTATGGATCAATCAGGGACGGCATAGCAACTACTACATCATTAATGGTTCCAGCTCCATGGTCTCAAGAGGCATCGTATCTGTATAGGGGTGAAGACGTCGGTGTTGACCTAACTTTTAATTCAGATTTTGACCGATACAGATGGGGGCCTCTTACACTTGCACCCTCACTTTTAGGTGGAGACGGTGGATTCCCCAGAACACCAGAAGACCTGTGGGAGCATGGTGACATCGATGAAGTTACGAGAGAGGCGAGAGCGCAGATCGAAAGAGCAATTCTTTGGGGCTTTGACGTTAGTCATTTAACAGGGTATTTGAAGAGCTTACACTTAAGACCAGAATTTTTTCAGGTTTATCTTGATATGGCAATCGAGTTTAAGCTTCCTATTAGATTGAGTAATCACGACATGGAAAGGGTTGCTGGATTTCCATTTCGATCCCTCGCATTAAACGCTGGAATTATTTTCCCAGATCATATAATTGAAACGCCAAAGACCGGCTCTTTTGCAGAGAGAATTGTTAAAGTTATAAGTGAACTTAAGCCAGGGGTCTCAGAGTGTGTCGTTAGGCCAGCACTTGAATCTGACGAAATAAAGGCTATTACCCAAAATTGGGAAGCAATGGTGAACGATTACAGGTGCCTTACTGACCCTAATGTTTTAGATTCCTTCGAAAAAGGAAATATTCATTTAATTGGTTACCGTGAGTTAAAAGCTTTAATGAGCTAGAGCTAACTGTTTACAGCCTATGTAGTGGAACTTATTGAAAGGTAGAGCTCAAAATACGTGTTTGTAAGACATGATGTAAGTAAAAATAAATCTGCCTTTAGAACTCAGTAATAGTTAGAATTTCATTTTGAAGAGCTTTGTACTCCGGTGAGTTTGTAATAGGAAGCAGCCCCATTAACTTTGCCATATTTCCCGTTACCTTTATTCGCCCTTGCATGAATGCGGTGTTAGCGTCCAGAGTACCAAGTTGGATATTTTTGTGGTCTTCAATCGACATTGTTAGGGTAACTTCTGGATCTTCTAAGTCGCCTACCTTTGCATCGAGAAGTTTGCCATTTTCGAGAATCCAATAGTAGTGGACGTCCCCGCCATCTGGAACTCCAGTTCCAGTTATAACATACTGCATTCTAGCGGTAGCTCCTGGCCTCTCTGGTTGACCCTCAGCCATCTTTCGGGACTCGTCCATCCACTCTTGACTTAACCATTTTGCCATTTTTTCTCCTTTTATTTGTTCGAATTTTGAATTTCGATCATTCTTTCTTTACGAACCATGAATGATGTCATTTAAGTCTAAAGATGTTTTTCTGACTAAACTTCTTTACTAGTCACATATTAGCTACTTTTGCGCGATATCTTAAGAAAAACTAGAGGATTCCGTCAAAGAGGTCAGTTTCAATGTCCGGAAGTTCTTTTCTGTTCGTAAGATCCTTGTATAAGTGGTAATCCTCGTAAGGATAAAGATTATCTAACACATCAGGTGGTAGTCCAAACCAGAACTTTGAATTTGGATCGATTTGAGTTTTATGGGCTAAGAGTGCTTCTCGTCTTATATGTGCTGAACTCGAGATGTCGATTTGAGTTGTCACTTTTTCAGATTCTGGCACAGGCCTTTCGAGCCATCTACTGTCAAAAGGGGAATCTAACCCAAGACGAAGATAAGTTTCATGCATCTCCAAAATTCTTTGTTTAGCCCACACTGTGAAGTAGAGCTTTAAAGGTTGAAAGCTTGGACCAAACTGAGTAAATTTTGTAGGATCTCCAGTGTCTTCAAAAGCTCTTAGGACAACTTTGTTGGTCATAATATGATCTGGATGAGGGTATGACTGTTGTTCGTTGCCGTAGGAAATGACAACCTGAGGTTTTTCCTTTCGAATTATTTCAACGAGCCTTCCGCTTGCCTCATCTAAATCTGCCATATTAAAACTCAACGGATTGTTATTGCTCTCCGTCCCCTGCATGCCTGAATCACGATATCCTAAAAAATAAACTTGGCTGTATCCTATTGCCGATGCTGCATCAAAAAGTTCTTGGCGGCGTATATCGGCTAAATTATCTTTAGTTTCTTGCACGTTAAGAGCAGGATTCAAGATGTCACCTTCTTCTCCACCTGTTGCACAGACTAGAACAGTTCTTACTCCGCTTTTCGATGCCAAATGTATTGTTGCAGGTCCTTTAGATGATTCATCGTCTGGGTGTGCGTGGAAAGTTAGTATACATCTCGTGCCGTCACGTTTTGATTTATCCATAAGTATAAATTACAAAATAATTTAGGTTGCTATGACAAATATTATATTTTAGCTACTACCTCACCTAAAATATCCGACTCCTTTACCCACACAGTTTCTGCAGAAGTAGCACATTACCGTAATTGGAACCAAATTTCTAATAAAAAGGCAAATTACCCAGTGTAAAAGTATTTTGAAGCCGCAGACTCTAGAATATAGCGTAGAATGGACTTTGCAGCATCGGGCTGTTAACGGATGGTAAGAAAGGAAGAGCTTCAATGAGTGTAATGAAGCGATTGTCCGGCATATTACAGGCGAAAGCCAACAAGGTGCTAGACAAAGCAGAAGATCCAAGAGAGACACTTGATCTATCTTATGAAAAGCAGCTAGAACTGCTTCAAAAAGTAAAAAGAGGGGTAGCAGACGTAGCAACTTCACGAAAGCGAATTGAACTCCAAGCCCAGCAATTGCAACAACAGGCAACTAAACTTCAGGACCAAGCTAAACAAGCATTAGCGCAAGGCCGAGAAGATCTAGCTAAAGAGGCACTTGCTAGAAGAGCGGCAATCGGGACTCAGTTAACAGACCTTGAGACGCAGCATCAGCAACTCCAAGACCAGGAGCAGAAACTTGTCGCGACATCGCAACAGATCCAAGCTCGGGTGGAAGCCTTTAGAACGCAGAAAGAGACTATTAAGGCGTCTTATACTGCTGCTGAAGCACAGACTAAAATTACCGAGGCAGTATCGGGGATATCTGAAGAGATGGGGGATCTTGGACTCTCCATGCAAAGAGCTCAAGATAAAGTTGCCCAAATGCAGGCAAGAGCTGGAGCAATGGATGAATTGATGTCTTCGGGTGCATTGGATGACATAACAGGAAGTTCGGATCCTCTTCAAACCCAACTTAACAAGGCTACCGCTGATAATCAAGCTGAGCTTGAGCTAGCACAGTTGAAGAGTGAATTAGGTATGCCTGCGGCTGGACCAGCTGCTATTGGTAGTGGTGAGACTGCTACAGAAGGTGAGGCGTGAGTTATGATCGTAAGAATCTTAGGTGAAGGAAAATTTAAACTCGACGATAGCTGTCTGTCAGATCTCGAATCTTTTGACAACAAGCTGGTAGAGGCAATAGATGAGGTCAACGGTGTAAAATTTGAGGAGGCGTTAGGAATGATACTTAGTTTTGTAAGGTCGAATGGGGAAGCTCTTGGACCAGAGAATTTTGACACTTCCGACCTTGCACTGCCTCACGAAGGCACTACCTTAGAAGAGATGAAGGAATTACTTGCTGAAGGAGCATAACTAATGGCTCGAACGCGATTTGGGTCTGATCATGGTTTGTCTATAAGGATGTTTATCGTTGGTCTGATGATAGTTGGGCTTTACGTCGTATTAGGTGGTGTTCTTTTTTTCATTCATCTACCGATTACGTTGGTAATTATTATTCCAATAGCTTTGCTTTTCGGGCAGTACTATTTTTCAGACTCAATCGCACTTTTTGCAATGCATGGGAAGGTAGTTTCTGAAAGCGAAGCACCTAAACTACACGGAATCATTGACCGCCTATGCGCTTCTGCAAACATGCCAAAGCCTAGAGTGGCTATTGCTAATTCTGACATTCCAAATGCATTTGCAACCGGAAGAAGTCCAAAGACTGCGGTAGTTTGTGCGACTTCTGGGATTATAAGAAGATTGGATGACGCCGAGCTTGAGGCAGTTCTATCACATGAGCTCTCTCATGTTGCCCACAGAGATGTTGCCGTAATGACAATTGCTGGTGCGGTTGGCGTATTAGCGGGTCTTTTAATGCGAAGTTTTCTATTTTTTGGAATTGGGCTTGGAGGCGGAAGAAATAATAATTCTGGAGGATTTAGCCAGGATAATTCAAATTTCTTTATGGTTGAACTAGCAGTAATGTTGGCATCTGTAGTCGTATATGCCTTGAGTTACATTTTGACTATGGCACTTTCAAGATATAGGGAGTTGGCTGCAGACAGAAGTGGAGCGATCCTAATTGGAAGACCAGCAGTTCTTAAAAGCGCATTAATAAAAGTTACGGGTGACATGCGTTATATCCCAACAAAAGATTTAAGAGCTGCCGAACACTACAATGCTTTCTTTTTTGCTCCAGCACTTTCAAATGGGTTTAGTGTCTCGACTCTTTTTTCAACACATCCCTCGCTTGAGGTTAGGTTACAAAAGCTTGATGAGCTTGAAGCCCAGATGAATAAGCCCAGATAATGAATACCGATGAAGTTATTTGACGTGCTACTTGGCAAGACAAAGGTTCAAGAGGCAAATCTTGATGATCTTTTTGGGTTGTCTACATCAGGAATTACGTTAGAGGCCGAACTAGGTCTTCTAAGTTCAAAATCGGCAGGCGTTTGCGTTACTCCTGGTGCTGCTATTTCTTTTGATGATGCGTGGAAAGAGCTTAAAGAACTATCTAAAACAGATGACTTAAATTCGATGAAAGTAGTAACTGATTCGTTTGACTATAGGTGGATAGTACTTGAAGACCCAGATTTTGAGAGTTTAGTGACTAGAGTTCATATGGTTAACACAACTTTAAAAGAAGCTGGCTGGGGGCCTCAGTTGCTGTGTTCAGCGTTTGGTTTAACGCCAAATGATGTTGGGAAAGAGAACTTTCCAGCAAAATGTTATCTAATTTACCTATACAAGAGGGGTACTTTTTATCCCTTCGTTCCGGTTGGAAATGAGAAGAGAGACAATTCAAGTGAACTTAGACTTAGTGGAACTCTAAAAAGTGATCTTAAAATTGAAGAGGATCTAACAAGATGGTTTCCAATTTGGGACATACCAGTCGCCTAGAGTTTTTAATTTGTTTTCAAAATGTGAAGTTTTGCAGCAAAGTGCTCATTAAGTAGGGTGTTTTACGGAGTGAAGATTAGTCGGACTCGTCATGTGGTACCTACCGTTTGTTTTTACTTTAGACTGACGTACTTTTTATTAGATTTAAACTAGCTGTAAGTGTAGACTCTTAATATCCTACATAGGCTGAGCAGCAACTAAAGACCTGGCGTAGTTTACGCGGGCATTTATGTCTTGAATGGCAGCAACACTTGTTACGGGGATTTGTTCGGTGTGTAAAAAGTTCTGATTTTGTACAGTTATCTGAATATACCCTGTGGTTTTCTTTTCTTTAACTAACAAGAATAAAAGACCAAGCAGACAGAAAAGGATAAAGACAATCATCAAGACAATTGCCCAAGTTGGTATTGATTCAGTAGTGGTGGTTAGGTCGGTTAATGTAAATACAGCATGTGAAATAGGGCATGTTCCAGATGTCGTGTATATCGTGTTTTGAGTTACATTTATTGAGCCAATTGTTACAAGTGGCTGCATGGATAAATTAACCTGTGGAACCTGAACTATACCTGGGTTGTAGTTGGGCGGAGGTGGATTTTGTTGCCAATTGTTGTTTTGCGGTTGATTTGCGGGATTACCGTATTGGTTAGTCAATGCGTGATCCTTTCTTATTAAATATGTTTAGACAATATTTTAGACAGTATTTGGACAATAGTTACTTTTATGCATACTAGCGCATTGGATAGAGGGTCAGTTTGATCTTGGTGGAAGATTTAATAAGGCCATCTCGGCAGCATCAGGTGCTAGTAAGTTAGAGCAGGCAAATCTTGGGGCATCTTTCTTGGCCCTAATAATTATCATTTCTGCAGGTTATTATGGGTGAATATTGAGCTTTCTTAAATATGGCGAAATAGGCTGGGGCACTGCAAGACGGTTTTGTTGGGGCGAAAGTTGGGTTATTTAAATAACGATTATAAAATACAACCTCTGCACTGGTGGGTCTTCTGCTACAGCTTGGCGGACTCCAAGTTTCCAGTGATATGTCGGATTTCTCAGTCTGAACTCAGCAGGATAGACACCTCTAGCCAGTCTGGGTGGTGTGGTTTCCTCTTCCATCTATTCATTGTCTTCTTGAGAAAGGACGTGTCCGGTTATTGGGGTAATTCAGCTAAACCCATCCTCTAACTATCTCGGGACCTCAACACATGTACCTTTTAGGAGAAGTTAAATAAAGTACTTGTATGCGCACTTAAATGGGACAAGTAAGTCGCCAAAGATAATGGAATGTGCGAGAATTATTACGTGACAGATACTTGTCTTTAAAAACGGCGAGTTGGAAAGCCTAGAGAACGGATAGACATGAACCTTCAAGGTAAACTTTACGGAGAAGTAATTGGAGAGCTTAAAGCCAGGAAATCAAAGGATCCTGATTTGAATTCAGCTCATTTGTTTGGACTGGTTTATCCAACAGGAAGAGAAGACATTGAGTCACTGGTCTCTGAAGTAAGTCAAATGTATCTATTTGAAAATGCACTCAACCCATTTAAGTTTCCAGAGCTAGCCCATCTTGAAGAAGAAGTAATCACAACCGTGAGTAACCTTTTGAGTAGAAAGGAGACCTCTCGGCGAGGTGGGGCGATGACTTCTGGTGGCACAGAGTCAATCCTTTTGTCAATGAATGTCCACAAAGCTAGGGCATGCGCGAAGGGTATCAAATCTCCAAAAATTGTTGCGGCCACTTCGGCACACCCAGCTTATGCCAAAGCTGCCTCATATTTTGATCTCGAACTAATTCAGATTCCTCTTGACAACTCTTTCCGTCCCGATCTTGACGCATTAAAAGAAGCCGTTACCGAACAAACTGCAGTAGTTATTGCATCGGCATTTTGTTATCCATACGGCGTAATGGACCAAGTAGAAGAGATTGCTTCAATTGCTCAATCTGTGGGCGCCGGCTGCCATGTGGACGCTTGCATCGGCGGCTTTGTTCTGCCATTCCTTGAGAGGCTGGGGAAAGAGGTGCCACCCTTTGACTTTCGGGTACCAGGTGTAACCTCTATTTCAGCAGATGTTCACAAGTATGGCTATGTACCAAAAGGCGCGTCGGTAATTCTCTACCGAGATGATGACTGGATGGACCATCAAGTCTTTCTTTATGACAAATGGGGATCCGGGCTTTACGGCTCTGCCTCCATTGCCGGTGCGAGGCCAGGTGCACCGATCGCCACATCTTGGGCAGTGATGGCATATCTAGGCGTAACCGGATATTGCGAATTAATGAAATCAGTAATGACCGTCTCAGACCAGTTTTCTGATCTTGTTAGATCAACCGACCAAGTAGAGTTGGTTGGCAATCCAATCGGACCGGTTGTTGCACTTCAGAGTGATCAGTTAGACCTCTTCGGCGTGGGGGAGACAATGGAGAAAAAGGGATGGCACCTCAATCGCAATACGAGTCCTAGGGGGCTCCATCTGATGTTCTCACCAATTCATGAGAAAGTAATTGATGCTCTATGCAGCGACTTTGAAGAAGCAGTCAATAACCACGAAAACGCGAACAGCGAACAAGCAAGGTATTCCTGAACCAGGCTCTAATTCATGTCGTCCTAGCTAAAATTATATGATTAAATATGGACACATTTAATTCATAGTATCGTCCGGGTTAAGTCCTCAAGACAGAGGTGACATATGGCGGAATCTACTTTTCGTCACAATTTGTCTGACACCTATCCATCCTTTGGCCACAGTTATTCTTCTTCTCTTCAGTTGATTGTGTAAACTTCTCATCCAGGTGCTTGTTCATTTTAATGACCCAAGCCTTTCTTAACAACTCGTACTATATTGTTAGCATTGACTCTAAAGTAAAACATTCAGTACGTGGGAGTGTCTTCTGCTTCGATAATTGGATAGTTAAGAGTTAGCCTCGAATATTTCAAATGGGCTCACTGGCTTTGTCGTCACACGTCTGCCGTATCGGACTCAAGAGAAGTGTCCTCCACTTCATCCCAAGTTAACTGTCTCTAGGTGGCGTTCACGCAAGTGAGCTTGAACCTTTTCGACAAGAAATGCAAATCCTCTGATAGCAATAGCAAGTAAGGGCTTTCTAATTAGGTACCCTTGAATCATGGAGTTTTTCTAAGTGCCTCGTCGTCAGTCGCGAGATGGAGATTGGTTCGATTAAGACCGCATGGGCGATGCTACACCGCTACCGATCGGTGACGGTCCAGCCAGACCGTGACCGACTGACCGGCGATGTCGAGGTTGATGAGAGCTTTTTCAGTAATCCAGAATCAAGTGTGCCAGCCCGTGGTGCTTTAGAAGAAGTGCTGATTGCAGGTGCCGTCGAGGTCTAGGAGCACGGGTTTGTTCGAGTTCGGCTCAGCATCACCCCTAATGCGAGTGCCGATAGCCAGGAAGCGTTTCTGGATGCCAATGTCGAACCGGGCAGTTGTATAATCACCGACGGCTGGTCGCCCTACCCGAAGCCTACAAAGGATCAAGTGCCACAGTGGCACCTCAGTGACGGCTTCAGGCTTGCAAGCACACGACGTGTTGCCTGCACATTACACCGAGTGTTCTCACTGGTCAAGCACTGGCTAATGGGAACCATGCAGGGTCCCCATCAGCCCTGAGCATCCACAGGCTTACTTTGACGAGTGGGTGTTCAGATTCAACCGCCGCAATTCGCGTATCAGAGGCCTGCAGTTTCATATCTTTGGCAAGGTGCCAGAGTTCAAGTTCGAGCTTCACCCTGGCACCGCTCACGGTGGCGTAGTCACGCAGATTCCGCATAATGATCCTCGATTTCAAACTGACCTACTACCAGGATGGTCGAAGTCACGAACTACCGCGCATTGCGTTTTTGAGTTCTTTATAACAAATCAGTTTTGCTCCTGACCGATCCAGCAATGCCTTAAAATCCGCGTCAAAGTTTAACAAGTTGTAGTCGTCGATTCTTTGATTAAAGTCATCCCCAGTAGCTCGCAGTTCTATCGAATCTACAGCTGGGTGAAAGTAGCACTCAGTTACTCCTGGTTCTAAGTTTGTTAGCAGCTCACTTACCTCTTTCCTGCTTCCAACGCCAGCTAAAAGGAAGTTAAGCCGATCAGGCGCAAGAACCCCTGCTTCATCGGCCATTTTCTTGAAAGGAAAGCCGAGTGTACTTTCATACTTTTCATCAGGCATTCTCAAAGGAACGTTGTACTTAACCGCTAATTCAAGATAGACCTGAAAAAACTTCTCGCTTAGGTGAAGTGGTCCAATATGTGAATCAAAATGAGTTATGTCAACACCGTTTTGAAGAGCCCAATCTATTTGGGCAGTTAGTTCCTCTCTAACTTCTCCAATGTCAGCAGATTGGTAAAGTTCAGGAATAGTCTCGAAGAAAAACCCATCATCTGTTGTCAACGATTTTGCTTTAGTGATCGGTCTAAATCTGTAACCTTCGTACTCACAGTTTAAAGTCAGATGAATACCTATATCATAATTTTCGCCAAGCTTAATTGCCTCACTTGCCCAGCTACAAGGAACCATCAATGTTGTAGTGGTAGCAAGGCCTGTTTCAAGTGACTCTCGAATCGCCACATTAGCGCTGTGTGTTGATCCAAAGTCGTCACAATTAAAAATAAGCAGTTTTTCATTTTCTTCGTAATTTAATTTCTGTAAAAGATTAGTCACAAATTACCTCCAAGACAAATTAATCTTATTGAAATCAGCTTACGTCTATTAAGAGTTGACCTGTAGTAAAGGACAAAGTATTTTGGATCCCTACTCGGATAATTGTACTTTCAAAAGTTATTATCCTAATTGTTTAAGGCGGTATTGTGTCGAATACTTTAGTTGCGAAATAAGAATAACAAATCAGGTTCTTACTATGAAATGTTGTTCTATTCGTTCGGCCATACTTCTTATGGGTAGTGAGGTAATTAATGTGGTGTTTGACTTGTTTTGAACGTGAAGCCATTTTCAATCTGAAGTGGTGTAATTCCAAAGGTTTACTCAAAAATATTGGTATTTGTTAAAAGATTTAGCTCTGATAATGGTTGTGCTTACGGGTGATCGAGAGCCGGCGGTGGGACTCGAACCCACGACCTGACGATTACAAGTCGTCTGCGCTTCCAACTGCGCCACACCGGCAGTGTCAACCAACTGACGTTTTTAAGTCACTTAATCCAGTGATGCTTACGCTGAAATTCTATCGCACAATACACATAGATCGATAAATTTAGATTTGGAAAGTAAAATTTGTTCAGATACTTGCAATTATTATACGAGAGACTAGGCTTAGAGTATATGGAGATACTTCGATGAGTGATAATAAAAGTCCTATGGAATTACCCGAAAGGCGGTTTAACACCTCTGCAACTGGAGTTCGCAGAGCGATTGTGCTTGTATTTGCCATAATATTCGGAATAGTGTTGATTAATTCTATTAGGACGGGTTCCGTTGTATCATCAACAAGTACTTTACCTTCAACGTCTACTGTGAATTTAACAGTTCCTCCAGTTTCAACTACAACTACTTCTCTTCCGTCACCAACGTCTTTTACAGTTCAAGTTGCAAATGGATCTCAGGTGCCGAATGCAGCTGGTCACTTTACTAACATACTAAGGAACATGGGATATACGGTTTTAGCAGCTAGAGATACAATTTCACCAGAAACCTCAAGTTACGTTTACTATCTTCCAGGCGCTAAAGCGGATGCAATCGAGGTAGCTGGTGCACTTCAAATACCAACTTCGTCCGTTGCAGCTATGCCGGCGACTCCACCTGTAGCGACCATGGGCACCGCAGAGGTTCTCGTGGTGCTTGGGCCAACTATTGCGTCTCAAGCTACATCAACAACATCTTAGTGGTCGATATTTCTGAACAGACATTAAATAAGTTCAAAACAAATAAATCTCAATCATTTCTAATCTCAGACTTTGATGGCACTCTTAGCAAAATAGTAGCTGAACCTGGCGCAGCTACGATAGATGAGGTAGCTTTTAAGAACTTTACAGCACTTTCTGAAATATTTTCCTTCATTGGAATTTTAACTGGAAGACCATTCTCTTTCATATCTCGGCTTCTTGAGGAAAATCTTGAAAGCGGCAAAAAGTTCACTGGTAGATTTTTACTGTTTTCACTCTATGGTAATGAGCGGTCGGAACTAAATAAGGACTTTAAGTTTAATTCGCCGGAGGTTTTTCAATATAGCTCAAAGATTAAATACTCTCTTTCTGAACTTCAAACAAGAAAATTAATGGACCTACCTAAAGGCGTATTTGTCGAGGATAAGGGGTTGACTATAGCCGTTCATGTGCGCAACAGTTCGACAAACGTAGACGATCTAATATCTAATATTAACGTTCGAGATGAGTTTCCTGATTTTGAGGTCTTTAAAGGGAGAGAGCACTTTGAAATTAGACCAAAAAGGTTTTTGGACAAGGGAGACATCATTAGAGAACTAGGACAATCTTTAAGTGGAATTTATATAGGTGATGACACATCTGACATACCAGCGTTCAATGCAATCGACGCGTTATCAATGAATAGTAAAGAACGTTCATACTTAAAAGTCGCAATATTTAACAGAGAAACCGAATCTATACTATTTGATTCAGCAGATATAGTGCTCGACTCTCAAGAAGAGGTTGCAGAATTTTTCGAAGTGCTCCGACGCCTATGAGACTTGCTTTAATAGATATTTTATCCAGTTAGACGCAGTATTTTCAGAGCAGATTGCCTTGAGATTTGAGTGAATTTTATCTCTTGTTTCTCGATCAGTAGCTAATGCATCATGTAGAAGCTTTGCCGTTTCGGATATATTTAGAGGATCAACGCCAAAAGCGAACTCTTTAAGTTGATGATAGACCCCAGCTTCTTTTGACAAGACTAATAGTGATGAGTTCTTTGATACTATACTAGCTTCTTTTGCGACGAGGTTGAGCCCATCCTTCAATGGGTTTACAAGCACTACATCCGCAAGGCTTAAGGCAACTAGAGATTGAAGTCTATTGTTTTCAACTATTATTTGTATAGGTTTCCACGTACTAGTTTGCAACTTGAGATTTATGTTTTCTGCAGCTTTAAGGACTTCATTCTCATAAGCTGAGTATGCACTTAGACTAGAACGTGATGGATTCAGATAGCAGGCTAGCATGACCTTCTCTTTAAGGTCTGGCCATCTTTCAAGCAGTTCTTCAAATGCCAGAAGCCCTCTAACGACATTTTTAGAAGGTTCAATCCTATCTACTCTTACTATGAAAGCTCTATCTCCTTTTAGTTTTTCAATTGATTTCTTAATGTCCTCCGCACCGGTTGCTTGTGTCTCTTGAAGCAAAATGTCAGGATTGATCCCCATCGGTGCAAAAAAAAGCTTATTTGCATTTAGTCCATATGAGTTTAGGCAGCTATTAAAGTTATCCATCCAATTTTTACTGTGAAATCCTACCGCGTCACTCACGGCTAGACCTTCTAGGATTTCAGGCGCAATGTTCTTAGGAAGTTGACTAAAGTAGGCACAATCAGGGAATGGAGTATGAGAAAAGTGGCAGATTTTCAGATCTGGTCTTAACCTTCGCAATATTTTAGGAACTAAGGACAGATGATAATCATGAACAATTACTGTTGCACTGTTCTGTGAAACGTTAGAAATTTCATTTGCAAAGATTTCGTTGCAAATTTTATACTTTTCCCAGGCTTCATAGAATCTTCGATCAAATCGTGGTTCAAGTGCAATATTAAATAGATTGTGATAACAAAACCAAAGCGTTTCATTAGAAACGGTATTATACGCAGCGTCGTAGATACTTTCTGGGATGTCTACGGATATAAGTGGTGTTCCAAATGCAGATCGTAATGGAATATCTCTATTTTTATACTGTGGCACCGCACTTAGCCATACACAATCGATATCGGACAAGGCAGGCTCGATGGCTGAAACTAGTCCACCTGAAGGCGGTGAGTCGTTTATTAAGTCAATGGCATTTGGACCCCTGTTAGCTGCAATGACAATATCGTATTGGGGCATTTCTATAAAGTTTATCTAACTAAAGTAATTATATTAGCTAAAACTCATTATTTCAGAAACTTTTAAGGAAACAAACCATCAACTTTTACGCTAAAATATATATTACTGGTTCCAACTTTATGCCTAGTGAGTTGGACATTTCAGAAACTTTAAAAAACATTCTATGAGTATTTATCTTGATCATGCTGCAACTTCGCCTTTACGTCCCGAAGTCCGAGACTTAATATTTTCCTTCTATAACGAGCCGATTGCAAATCCATCAGGAAAACATGAAATGGGTCGGCATTCTCGCCGAATTTTAGATGACTCACGGGAAAAAATAGCTTCATGTTTCGGTGCAAGGCCCTCAGAAGTAATTTTTACCTCAGGAGGAACTGAATCGAATAATCTTGCTATTTTTGGTACATTGTCGCGAGCAAAAGAAGGAGGGGCGGTACTCATTAGTCAAGTTGAACACCGGGCAGTGCTAAATACCGCTGAGATTGCAGCTAAGAGAAGTGGAAGATATCTAAGGGTAGCACCGGTAGACAGTGACGGTGTCGTAAGGTTAGAAAGCATTAACAATTTAGTTGACGAGACTGTCAGGATAGTAAGCATTATGGCCTCAAACAACGAAATTGGAACGATTGAACCGATCGAAGAAATTGCAAAAATTGTAAGAAAACTATCTCCAGATGCGATTATTCATACAGACGCGGTTCAAGGGGCGCACTGGTTGGATATCCAAAAGCTGTTTGAGGTAGTTGACATGATGTCAATTAGTGCCCACAAGCTAGGTGGCCCGGTTGGAGTTGGAGCGCTACTTAAAAAGGACAGCGTTAAAATCGATCCAATAATTCATGGTGGTGGGCAAGAGCGGGAACTAAGGAGCGGCACAAATGATGTCGTAGGTGCTGCTGCACTAGCAAAGGCAGTTGAACTTCTTAAAGCGGATAACATTGAAGAAACTCGAACATTAAAGAATCAGTTAGCCGATGGTTTGATGGACAGTGTCGAAAATATTATCGAAACTGTTCCAAGAGATGTCGCAGTTCCGGGTCTGTTCCACATTTTGGTCCCAGGTGTCGCAGGAGAAGAACTCCTCTATCTACTCGACAAATCAGGAGTCTGTGTGTCAGCTGGATCGGCTTGTGCAAGTGGATCGTTATCTCCAAGCCATGTGCTCATGGCAGTAGACGCTGTGATGGATAGTACAGCAGCTATTAGACTTTCACTTGGTTGGTCAACAACTAGAGCTGAAATTGACGAAGCAATTGATAAAATCTCAGATTCAATATCGAACCTGCGCAAAAAGAGCACAGTAGGGATATAAAGGTAGCGTCAGTGAAAATTGCAGTTGGCATGTCTGGCGGCGTTGATTCATCCGTTGCTGCTCATCTCCTTAAAGAGGAAGGTCACGAAGTTGTTGGGGTAACTCTTAAACTTTGGGGTGGATTGAGCGATCAAGGGTGCTGTTCGGTCTCAGATGTTGAAGATGCTCGTTATGTTGCAAACAAGTTAGGAATTGAGCACCATGTATGGGGCTTTACCGAAGAGTTTAACCAATATGTGGTAGATCCATACGTCTACTCTCATTCAATAGGTGAGACTCCGAACCCCTGTATAGAGTGCAACAAAAAAATTAAGTTTGATGTAATGGTTTCACGGGCGCTGCGGTTAGGATTTGATGCAGTAGCGACCGGTCATTATGCAATAAAGTTTAAAGATCAAGATGGTAAATTTATTTTGAGAAGGAGCATTGACAGGAAGAAAGATCAGTCTTATGTACTTTCAGGAATTAAACCTGCTGCACTCGAGTACTGTATATTTCCACTGGGATCGCTCCGCAAAGAAGAAGTGAGAAAAATAGCTAACTCTTTAGGCTTTATTACAGCAGATAAACCAGATAGCCAAGACATTTGTTTTATTCTTGCAACAGGTGGACGAGAGCAATTCTTAAAAGAGAGGATTGAATTACATTCAGCGAAGGTAATAGATGATGAGACTGAGGAAGTGATTGGCGAAGTTGAAGCGCTTGAGATGATCACTGTTGGCCAGAGGAGATTTTTGGGTGAAAAAGGTGATGGGCGAATAAGGTACGCTTTAAAAGTTGATAACGAGAACCAAAGCGTAAGAGTTGGTCCGATTGAAAAATTAATGGACAACTTTATTGAACTTAGGCAGACTTTCTTTTATGACGTTACACCAAAGCCTGGCGATAAAGTTAGAGTACAAACAAGCGCTCATGGAGATCCAAAAGAAGCAGTTTGGTTAGGTGAGAGTCGCATAGAACTTCTTGAGCCAATTAGGAGGGTTGCAGTTGGTCAGACTGTGGCAATATACGACGGCGAAGATGGTGAAGATGTGTTGGGTAGTGGAATGGTGAGTAAATGCGACAAAAGTTTGTAGTAACAGTACTGGTTTTGTTATTAGTTGGAATTGTAACGGCAAGTTGTTCTTCGCATTCGATAAAGAAAGTTGTTTTGAAGAAAACTACGACTACGACATCACTAGCTAGTTTAAAGTGTCCTTTAACAGACACAAGTGCACCTGGGAATCTTGTTCCAATGAGACCAGCTTTAGCAATTAAAGTTGATAACTATCCCACTGCAAGACCGCAGGCAGGTCTTAACCAGGCTGACGTTGTTTTTGATGAACCTGTTGAAGGTTTTATTACAAGGTTCGTAGCTGTATTTCAGTGCCAGACTCCCCCTTTAGTCGGACCAATTAGATCGGCGAGGCTGATTGATGTCGCGATTCTAGATGAACTTAGCGATCCCATTTTTATCCATGCTGGTGGAATCCAACAAGTTATAGATGCCTTAAAGGCTGCGAATGCCTACGATGACAACATATTCTGGCACGGTTCAATTGAGATTAATCCTCCGGGAAGACAGGCACCCTATGATACCTACACTTCGACAACAAACGCTTGGGCATTGCAACCAAGTGACACTACTCCTCCCGAACCTCTTTTTAATTTTGGTCCAATAAATAAATCAGCCTCATCTGTTAGTTCTATCAACATCAATTTTTCTCCGACGAATGACACCACTTGGACATGGGATGCAGCGTTGAAAAAGTTTGAGCTTTCTTATAAAGGGGTAGTTGCCCTTGACTCACTTGGCCTGCCACTGGTTGCAAATAATGTTCTAGTTGAGCGAGTTTCAGTTACTTTTGGCCCATGGTGGGAAAACTCTCAAGGTGGTCTTGAAGTTGTTGCAGATATGACTGGGACCGGACAAGCATCACTTTTTAGAGATGGCGAGGTTGTGAACGGAACATGGCAGCGGAGTTCACTTGCGTCACCAACTACATATGTTGACAACAGTGGGGAAAGCATGAATTTTACTCCCGGCAACACCTGGGTAGAGATTGTACCTAATCAGGTTTCAACAAGTGTCAACCCTTAGAAAGCCAGCAAACAAAGTAACGATTTAATTACCAAGCAAAGTAACGGTTAAAGATTAGGTAAACCAACCCAACTAAAACGCAATTGAATCAAAAGTAGAGGATCATACGCAATATATGGTTCTGGTATGGAAGGATCTTGTCAAGTCACATACATTTTTTTCTTTTATTAGAGAATAAAGCAAACTGTAATTCTGGTATCCGTGAGTTGTTTATCACATTGTAACGAATCGTTTCGGTTTGCTTTATTTTAGTATTTAATTGGTTTATCGTTGATTTATTAGGAGATGAGGAATTTAAGGTAGTACGACGAAATTCAGTCAGGTATCCGCGGATTAACATTTTAAGCTACCGCAATTTTTGATGTCATATGAAGCCTGCCTCAATCTAAGGTCGTGTATTGATTAACACCTAGAACCTTCGAGGGTCTCTTCAACATATCTCATTTCCTCATCTCCTGATAAATCAATGTTTTTGTTAACTTCTTTAGCAATTGACCATATAAAACCAGCCAGTTCTTTTGACACTGCCACTATTGCTTTTTGTTTGCCTAATCTACCAGAGAGATGCCTGTATTTTTCATGTAGCCTTTTCTGGGCCTGCCAGGAGATATCGACAATATCTTGACTTAAGTCCTCCTGTCTTTTTATTAATGTTTTCCCCCTGTAGGGTTGAAATCTGTAGTGGTGAGCTGATTCGATTAATACGTGCCTAACTAAAGAGTTTCCTGTTTTTGTAATTGGTCCTCTTTTTGACTTTTGTCCAGATGAATGTTCTTTTGGAATAACCCTACATATTTCATAAACCAAGCATCTTTTATTAAATACTGAGCTGATTTAAATCTGGTAAAGTCTTCAATTTCTAATACGATTGTAACTCCAGTTAAAAGACTTATTCCCCTTAAAGACTGTAGAGCATCAATTAAAGCTTTATTTGCGTAAGACTCTACGCATTTGATAATTGACCCGTCTATTAAAGATAATCTGTCAGTTGACTCTCTTAAATGTGACAATAGGGAATCAAACACTATCTGATTCTCATTTTGTTCAAATTTTAAAGAGTTTAACCAAGCTCGGCATTTAATAGATTTTGTAGTTTTAAAGACATCTGGTGGTCGTAGCCCTAATCTTAATAAAAACATTGAAATCCTGTTTTTATTTCTTACTTCGTCAACTTTTACTTCGTGACCCAGTTACATCAAACTATCTGTCGAATCAGATTCCTTAGTGCTTCAGTTGACTCATCTGGTACATAGATAGGAGTCAGTAAGTGGCCTTTGTAAAACTTACAGAGCTTTTCGGCATCTTTTCTGTCAGTTTTAATTTTGTCACCCGGTACATTAGGTATTAGAGAAGGCGCCACAACACAACATGATATTCCTTTTGACTTCAAAAACCTACATATTTACACATAACGGCCAAATCCAGTAGGACCAGCTTCGTAAACTGTCTTTAAGACATAAGAATCATCTTTTTTTAGTTTTAACATTACTTTAAGTAACACATCTTCAGAGTTTTCAATAACTCCATAGTTTTCTACTTTAGATGATTCATCGCTATCACAGAAGGCTAAGCAATAGTATCTTTGTGGATATCGAGTCCGACATATCTGTAAGCATTTTTCATAAGGTTCTCCTCTACTTGTCATTGTGGCTCTACGTAGATTTATCATATTGCTGTATGCCTATGCAATCCACGTCTGGACATTGGCGACCCTTCAATGTCATCTAGCCGAGATTGCCAAATCAAGATTACGTGGCAAGATTCCGGAATTAGAAGAAGCTCTATCAGGATTTTTTCGTGATCATCATGCAAAGATGTGTAAAACCATTATCAAACACATTGACTTTTTAGATGAAACAATATCTGAACTAACTAGTGAGATCACGA
>JAJYFT010000012.1 GCA_021790815.1 Actinomycetes bacterium | reverse complement strand
CAAGTCGTTACTTCAAAGCTTAAGCAACTTCAGAACTCCCCAAATACTTTAAGAGGACTCTTCAAATCGCCAGACCTATCGTATATCAAGGTAGGGTAATGCGCCCTTATTAACTGCCTCCTTAGTATATATGACAAAGACCCCGATTCTAGTAGCTATGAGAAGGTTTACGAATTTAATTCCCTTACAGCGGTGGCAGGATTTATCGATATACAAGTAAATGGTGGGAATGGGCATTTAGTAAATCCACAAATATCGAATGTTGAGCTGGAATTGATTAGACAAGCACACCTGAAAAATGGCACAACTTCCATTCTTCCAACGCTGATTACGTGCGATGAAAGTGGCATCCAGACTTTTATTGAGTGCTTTAACGCAAATTATTATGCAAATCCAGGAATTTTAGGATTTCATCTCGAGGGACCGCTTATTTCTACTGTAAGACGGGGAATTCACTCGCTGAAATCAATAAGGAGTAGCTTGAGCTCAGCAACAGTATCAAGTCTTAATTTAAGTGCCAAACTCTGCTCAGTAATTGTGACTCTTGCCCCTGAAGTATCGGGTATTAAACTTATCGAAGAACTGTCAGAGAGCGAAATTATTGTAGGCGTTTCACACACTAGAGCTAGCTATGAACTTGGTGTTAAAGCAGTTCGCGCAGGAGCCAAATTGGGAACGCATATCTTTAATGCAATGACAGAAATTCATTCGAGAGATCCTGGAATTGTTCTTGCAATGCTGGAAAATAATGAATTTTTTGTCTCGCTAATAGCTGATGGACATCACCTTCACCCTTCAATATTGAAAATGACAATAGATTTGAAAACAAGGGCCCGGGCTCTGTTCGTTTCTGACTCAATGCCATTTGTTGGATCAGATCTTGAGCGGTTTGAACTTGAGAATGGCTTTTTAGAAAAACAGGGTAACTCACTATTATTTTATGAAATTGAGGGTGCTTGTAACGTCAAAGAAAACTCCAACGTAAAATTGGAAAAACATGGTAATAATAGTAGCAGGAGAGATGAAGTTGGTCGAAAGTCAGAAGATATTTTCAATGCAAGATTAGGGGGTACGCTCATAACAATGATCGACGCGGTTAGGTATGCGGTTAATGAAGTCGGGATCGACTTAGTGGTTGCTCTTGAGATGGCAACGTCAACTCCAGCTGTGCTGCTCGGAATTGAAGATGAAGTGGGAAGGATTCGAATTCGGAATCGAGCTGACCTAGTGTTTCTAGATGAAAAGTTAAACGTAAAACACGTATTTTCTTATGGAAAAGAAATCTTTTAAGTAGCTAAAGATCCATAACTAAGGTTTGGCCATGCAATCGTTCACCAATAGGTGATCGAATGCCAGGAAGTAAAGTAGGATCACCAAAAATAGAAAAGCCGCAGTGTTTGAAAAATTTTATGGCGTTAACATTCTCGTAAAGTGTCTCGAGGTGGAGACCTGGAGATCCTTTTGATTTCATGTATTCGATTAAAGTCATAATAAGCTTCTGGCCAATTTTGACCCCTCTACCTTCCTCTAATATGTCGATAGGAAGATGGGATGGCCACCGATCATCCTTAAATACTTTGGGGGGAAGGTTGTGATGAACAATAATTTCTGTTGCAACGTCGCTTAAAGTTCGGACCATCGTCTTTGAGGTGCCCGGACGAAAAATGCATCCTCGTTTTATTGCGTGGGAGATGCCAATTTGAATTGGGTCCCAGGCCTTTTTTGAATCAACACAACCTAGTACGTAACCAACCACCTTTTCATCTATGACCCCGACAAATGTTGATTCTGGTTCAACATCTGTGTAGTAGCCGCACCACATAATTTGAAAGCTCTTTCGATCCTTCCAATAAAATTCTGGTGAGTCTCCCATGAATCCGGTTTCATAACATATGTACCGTAATCTGTCTCTGTCACTTGCTTGGTAAGGTCTTATTGTAATATTATTCATCTAGGTAAACTTATCTTTTAAAATAGCCAGAGATATTTTTGGGTCCCAATCCAAATAGAGCGGAGCATATATGCCTATGACACCTCCAAAAATATATCCTACCCCAAAACAAACAGAGTTTTCTGGAAGGATAGTTGAAATAAGTGTGGAACCAGATGTCCACTTTATTTCGGGCCTTGATGATGAAGAGTACATTATCAATGTTGACAGCAATGGAGCAAGAATTACGGTGTCGACGGAGAAGGCACTATTTTGGGCAAAATTAACTCTTGATCAATTGAGAGTTGGTAGTAGCAATGACTACTACGAAGTGAAAATAAAAGACAAGCCAGCCATTTCGACAAGGGGAATAATGCTTGATGTTTCAAGGTGCAAAGTTCCAACGGTTGATTTCCTAAGAGAATTGATAGACAAGTTTTCATTATTGAAATTTAATCATCTAGAACTTTATTTTGAACACACGTATATGTATGAAAATCACCCGGAAGTTTGGAAGGATGCAAGTCCATTTTCAAAGGATGAAATTTTGCATCTAATCAAATACTCCAAGATGAAAAATATTGAACTTTCACTTAATCAGAATACTTTTGGACATATGGAGAGGTGGCTTATATTTCCGCGCTATCGTGATTTGGCAATAGTAAAAGGTCTTGCCTTGTCTCCATACGGTTTATATAGACCACCCACAACTTTAGATCCAGCAAAGAACGGTTCGGTAGAACTTATTGAAGAGCTATTGAATGAAGTTACTCCACTGTTTGAAAGCAACAGAGTAAATATTGGGTTTGATGAACCGTTCGAACTTCCATACGATCGCATAAATGAATGGGGTGACTACCTCCTAAAATTAACTAACCTTGATGTTCTAAAGGAAAAAGAAGTCCTTATTTGGGGCGATGTTCTTTCAAGCCATCCGTCATTGATGGAGAAAATACCACCCAATGTTACCGTAGTTGAGTGGGGCTATGAGGCTAATTCTCCGCTGTACGAAAACACATTAAAGTTAAAAGAGAATGGCATTAATTCTTGGGTAGCCGCTGGAACATCAAGTTGGCTTTCGCTCTTAGGGAGAAGCGACAATGCTTTTGCAAATATTAGGAATGCAGTTGAAGCAACGACAAAAAATAGTTTACAGGGATACCTGCTAACGGATTGGGGTGATTTTGGTAATCTTCAATTCTGGCCAATTTCATGGCCAAGCGTAGTACTATCTTCTCAGCTGTCCTGGACTGGTATTACCGATGAATCTAAGTTTACTGAAAGCGATCTTGTTGAGGCAGCGGCCAGTACAGTGTTTACCTCTCAGAAAGAGGACAGGAAGTTTATAGAGGGTTTGATTGAGCTGGGAAGAGCTACTGCAGATTTAAAGTGTCAATTTCCAAACTTAGTTACGCTTATTTTGCATATGTATTTTCCTCAGCTCCCGGTTGGATCTGGATTGACTACTGGTCTTTTGGAAAGTGATCTTGAAAATGTAATATCGCATTTAGAAAGAGGAAAGAGTCTCATTAGTGCTTCATACAATACTAACGTTAAAGATGAGGTGTTAGTGTCGTGCGAATTGATGCAAATTGTTGTAGAGGATGCAAGATTACGTTTAAGTGCCGGTGGGTTCTTAAAAGATGTAACAGAAAGTGATCGTTTAAGTCTTAGCAAAAGTCTTAACAAAATCATCAATACTTATAATGAAATTTGGGACACAAGTTCCAGGCCGGGTGGGAAAGATGAGTCGCTATCTTGGCTTAGACACCTAGAAGAATGCTACAGAATTGGAGACCCAGATTTAAGTTGGTCTGGACCATTGAAGCTTATAGATTGACCAAGCGATATAAGTCATTGGGTGAGAAATTGTTAATTTTTGGAATAGCAATTTATACAGGTATGAATCTGAATAATTCAGAGTTCGTTCGTAATTAAATTCGATAGAAAATTAGTAGCATAAACACTAGTCATCGTTGGATAGTGCTTCGTAAATATTGATAAAGAAATCGTAGGCAGGGACGAGATACTCGGTTAGGTTCTTCCCCAGAATTGAAATAGGAGGTAGTTCGCCTTCATTAAAAATTGCCAGTGGGTGAGGTTTGTGTGTGAGTGGTTTTGGTTGATAATGTATTTTTTCTTCATCACCCCAAAACTGCAAATTAGCTGGTTTATCAATGTTTGGTACTGTAATACTTTCAAGCGCTTTTAACCAATTAGTTGTGTTCGATTTTGAATTTTCCTCATTTTTACCTTTTAATACTCTTAAATTACTTAAAAGAGTACTCTTATCGCGTCCGCGCCATTTAAACATTAAAAATGGATCGTCGTCAAGCATCTCAGAGAATATATACACGACTGCCGCAATGTGCTTGCATGGGTTTGAGTAGTCTGGACAACTACATTCTGTAACTAGGTCGGATTGACGTTCAGGAAAAAGTGAAAGGTTAACATCCAAAAATGCTTCGTCGATGTCAGAAGGCATGTCACCAGATAAGAGTTTTGCAAGGTATTTCGCTTTTTCTACGAGTTTGGCTTCAACCTGCTTCCAGCTTTTTTCTGCCAAAGAATGGATTGTTATTGAAACTTTGTAAGGTTTTGAACTACTGCCTTGTACAGTAGCTGAAACAGTTCCAGATGAAACTTCAACTGAAAGTACCTGACCTTGTCTGGCATAGCGACGACCTCGATCTAGTCTGGCTCCAAGTCCGAAACCTTCTAGAATGCTAACAAATCTCTTTCCCCACCAAGTCTGAGATATCTCTCCTCTGGCTGTCTTTGTTTTTATGCCATCCGCTTTAATTGTCGGTTTAGATACGTACCAATTTGAATAGTAGTTTCTAGGCATAATTAAGTTCTTTCGCACTTAATGTAATTAAATCTTTTAATTCATCAGTAGAAAGCTCAGTTAGCCAACCTTCTCCTGCTCCAATTACTGAGGTAGAGAGTGTGCGTTTTGACTCAATGACTGCGTCTATCTTCTCTTCTAGTGTCCCAACGCAAATAAATTTTCTGACTTGTACGTTTTTTGTTTGTCCGATCCTAAAAGCACGATCAGTTGCCTGTTCTTCAACTGCCGGATTCCACCATCTATCAAAATGGATTACGTGATTTGCTTGAGTCAAATTGAGCCCGACTCCACCAGCTTTTAGACTCAGAATCAATATTGGTGCAAGTCCAGATTGAAATCTATTGACTATTTGATCTCGCGCGGTTTTACTTACTTTTCCATGGATATAAAGTGGTTCTAATGGATAAGTATCAGAGAGGTATTCTTGAAGTATATAACCCATCTCAGCAAACTGAGTAAATATTAAAGCACTCTCTTTAACTTCAATAATCTCATCCAAAAGCTCTCTTAGGTGAAGAATCTTTCCAGATCTATCGTTAAGATCTCCTTTCGTAGGAGAAAGAAGCTGAGGATGGTCGCAGATCTGTTTCAATCTCAGCAAAGTGGTTAGAACTAAACCTCTTCGTTTTATTCCTGTTGCCTTATTGATGTCTCCAAGCATTTGGTCTACAACAGCTTGATAGAGAAGTGTTTGCTCTTTTGTTAAATTGCAGTATTCTTTAGTTTCAACTTTGTCAGGCAAGTCAGAAATAATTGACCGATCAGTTTTAAGACGTCGTAAAATAAAAGGTTGGCTTAATTTCTTTAAAGCAGTAATCGCACCCTTATCGCCCCGCTTTTCGATTGGTATCGAAAACTTTTGTCTAAATTTTTCTTGATTTCCGAGATATCCAGGATTTAGAAAATCCATGATAGACCAAAGTTCCATAAGTCTATTTTCCACGGGTGTGCCAGTCAAGGCTATTTTTGATCGAGCCTGTATTTGTTTTACTGCTTTTGTTTGTTTTGCCGACGGATTTTTAATTGCTTGAGCTTCATCCAGGACAACTCGATGCCATTTAATTTCTGATAAAAATTGCTGATCTCTCAGTGCTAACGAGTAAGTGCTCAAGACTAGGTCAGAGTTCAAAGCTGTCTTTTTGAAGGTTTTAAGAGTTTCGCGTGAAATGCCATGGTGTACGTATAACTTAAGAGAAGGAGCAAACCTTTCTGCTTCCTTATGCCAGTTTGTCATAAGTGACATTGGCGCCAAGAGAAGAGTTGGCCCAACTTTTGTATTCACGTCCCGTTCTAAAAGAAGCAATGAAATTAGTTGAACAGTTTTGCCCAATCCCATATCGTCTGCAAGACATCCACCCAGTTGACATTTGTCTAGAAAGTATAGCCAACTGAGCCCACGCTGTTGATACGGTCTAAGTTGGCCAACCAGAGTTGTTGGCGTATTAGCGATATTTAAAACTTCTGATGACGTTGAATTGATCAGTTCAGATATCAAACCCTCAGTCTCGACTTCAGATATTTCCAACTGAGACTGGGTTTCAATATCGGAGGCTGCCATTGAGAGGGCCTCTATAAGCGTAACTTTACCAGAAGCCTGCTTATTAATGAGGTGGAGTGCATGTTGAATATCCTGTTGGCGTACTTGCATCCATTTACCTTTAAACTCAATGACTGAACTCTTGAATTTTGACAAGGCTTGAAGTTCGGAAAGACTTATTAGCTCACCGCCTAGGGCTACTTTGTAGTCGAATTGGCACAAGCTACCTTTATTGAAATACGATGTTGAATTATTTTCCATGCTGAAAGAAGATGATTTAATTTTAAGTTTTAAACTAAGTGACGATTTTGAAAACCACGATGGGACTAAGACCGTAAAACCAGACTGTTCCAAAGTTTCCAGACCAGATTCGAGGAAATCCGTAAGATCTTCATTGCTAAGCTCAAGAAACTCAGGATCGGATTCTTCTAGCACTTTCTCAAATTGGGAAAACAATCTAGAAGCTTTTCCAAGCTCACTTAGAAGCCACTCTTCAGGATCACAACCACCTTTACTAAGAAGTTCTGTTACTGGAGCATTGCTCCAAATATCACCTGCGGGTACGATGAGTGTGGGATCATCAAGTGGTTGTAGACCTATTTCGAGTTGCCAACTCATGGAATCTACTGGCTCACGTAATTGCAAGATCGTCTTAAATGATGAGTTGGATGTGCCAATTGAATTTGCCCATTCAATGATCGGTTCGGCTATTATGTCAAAATTGTTCTTACTGTTATTGCCTGAATAGAGTGATTTGGTAAAGTTGTACGCTGATTTTTCAATCTTGTTCAACTTTCTCTTATCGATATTAAATTGAGATGCGAGAGTCTTAAGGTAGGGACTAATTAAACAACTTAAGATTGAATTTACTAATTTGCCAACTATTTCTCCTGGCGGTGTTGTTAAGTCATTTAAGAAAACTAAAGGGATGTTTCTTGTTATTTCTGAAAGTTCATATAGATCACTCGAAGTTGGTAAAGGAAAGAAAGTAGCATACCTGCTTTCCTCATCGATTGAAGGGAGTAGACGACCTCTCGAAATCAAATCTAGTGAAAGCAAAATTAGTGAGTTTAAAAATTGAACTGAACTATCTGCTACGAAAAAATTGTCAAATGCATTACTTTGTAATAGTGAAATGGTGTCACTGAGTGAAATAACGATTCCTGTTACAGTCCAATTTGTTAACTTTGCATTCGTGGTGCTTAAGTTTAGATCTAGTAGGGTAGATAATTTTGCGGAGGGAAGTGGTCGCTTCCCGAAAGTGGGAAGCATAATTTCAAACTCAGCTTTATTAACATTAAGATCTTTAAAAAGCGAATTATTACTTATTTGAGAATTGAATGGGTGAACGTTTTCAGAAGAGATAGAGTTTTTAATCTTTTTGTGATTTTCATAAGTGCTAGCGTCTTCAGCCCAGAGAAAAATGCTGGTTGGAGAGTTAAATCTTGAGTGTAGGATGAGCATAACTTATAATCACCTTTAGTTTACCATCTAGTAGAATTGTATGATTTTAACGCTACTTGTATTCGCAAAGTACAACTTTTCCAAATTTGGCAATGTTTAAAATATCAGATCTTGGACTATATTTTTGCTTGGCAATTTGCTATGTCGCAATACTTTCTTCCTCCCCAAATTGATGTTTCGAATGCTCGAAAAGTATTTTAAAGTTTAATTTCATTGAGCGTCAGACCTAAATCCGCAAGTAAGGTTTATAATGCCTAATTTAATGACCTAAAAATTGTGGAGAGATATTTTTGCAGATGATTAGGGGTTATAATCTGTTTTCGGGCATGTTGGATAAATATTATGGTTTTTGTAATTTAAACTGACCACTGCCTTGGGTATTTTTACCTCTTTTGTGCTGTGATTATTTTTTAGCTATTATTGGCTTCTAGAAGCGAGGAGGGTATCAAGAATTCGCCACACATTACCAAAGCTGCCATTATAGTCAGCAGATGAAGTGTGAACCTGTTTGTGTCTAGAATGATTTGTAATTCTAGCTGCTATAGAGATGAGTTCACGACGAAGTCTTTTGCCATGTGCTCTTCCATCTTTATTCTTGTCATGGCCAGTTATCCCTTGAAGCCACGCTGATATGTTTAAAGCTAGAAAAGCTGCCCACATCCACATTTTGTTAACAGCTTCATATCCTGATGGAAGATGACGTAATGCTAATCCAAGCTTTGAATCTTTTATTCTTTCTTCAACTAATGCACGTTGACGAAACCAGTGTTCAATATCTAAGATATCTCCATCTAAGTTCGTGACTATGAAACTATATGCATAGGCAAATGGAATTTCATTATCTTCAATCAATGTAAGTTGATCAGGATTTAAAGTGCGTCTCCTTCTCGATCTTGAGTCTTTAGAAATCTCATTTGCACTGTACCTTACTCGCCTACAAATAGTTCTGGTACCCTTTGGCCAAAAAGATGGTACGTAATCACACTCTGCTACATCTGCAAACATGTCAGTAGCTTCTTTCCAGCTATGGTCTCATATTTCTCATAGAATGCCATAGTAGAGGGTTACGTTTTTGAGTTATAGCAAAGTCAGCATTGTTCTCTAAAGCAGCTTCAGCAACATGTTTTGAAAAGAAACCAGATTCACAACGCATTATTGGACGTAAAAGTCCTTCTGGTAAAGCATCAACTGCTTTTTTAATAAGTGAAGGAGCTTGTGGGCGGGGATCATCTTTACCAGAGCCTAACTCACCTGCAAGTACATATCCTGCTTCAGCCCACACTACAAGATGTGGACGATAACAGAGTTGTAATTGGTAGTTATATGCCGTACCTTCTTTTTTAGATCCATAGACCTCTACATCAGTTGGATCTAAATCAATAGTTGGACGTACTGCTACAAGGTCTTCTTTTTGAGTATCATCCAATAGATTAAATGCGGTGCCAATAAGTTTTTGATTAGCACTTTCTAATCCTGCAATAATTTTAGAATCAAATCGCTTACCTAACCCAATTACAGTTGTAGAAGCTGGTACATCTGGAACAGCTCGTAACCGAAGACCAGCTTTATCCTCCCGCTGGAAATATAAGTCACACAGAAAATCTCCACCTGAAAGCATTGTTTTGGCAATTGAAACCATTAGTGATCCAAGAATAAGTCCTCGTTTTCTTTCTTTTATTGCTGGTCCACAAGCATCAATTGTATTAGAGATATCAAGCAACTCATCTAATTTAGCAACAAGATGTAAACCTGCTCGTGGAGTAATGCGATTATCTGGGGTAGAATGCACTACTTTTAGTTTCTTTTTTGCCAAACATTTATGCATCTAATTGGTGCCTTTCTTTTTGGAAGTTAAGTAATTTCTACACACTGTTACCCAATATGAAAGGCACTTTTTGGTGGATAGGCATGAAAAATCATTTTCTTAGCTTGCCGATTTAGGTCTGAACAGTGAGCAAGTGGTAGTTGACGAAAAAATAAACAAGGGACATGATTTTACATGCCCCTTGTTAGAGTAATCCTGTACTGAGGAAAGTTAAATGTAGCGTTATGGAATATGTATTCCCGAAATAGCTCTTGCTATTATGAGTCGTTGGATTTCAGAAGTTCCTTCAAATATTGTGTAAATTTTTGAATCCCTGTGCCATCTTTCAACTGGGTGTTCTCTGATGTATCCGTACCCTCCCATGATTTGAATAGCCTCTTCTGTAACATAAACGGCAGTTTCACCAGCGTAGAGTTTCGACATTGATCCTTCGCCAGCCTCAAAAGTCTTTCCACTTGCTCCCATCCAAGCCGCTCTCCAAACGAGCAGTCTGGAGGCATCAACACGAGTTTTCATGTCGGCGAGTTTAAATGCAATGCCTTGATTTTCAATAATTTTACGTCCAAAAGCGGTTCTTTCTTTTGCGTAGTCCAAAGCATATTCGTACGCTGCACGAGCTATACCAACTGCTTGGGCACCAACTGAAGGCCTTGAAGATTCGAATGTTCTCATTGCTGCCTGCGAGCTTGAGCGTTTTCCTTCTTTCGCTCTAGCTATTTTTTCATCAAGTTTGTCCTTGCCTCCTAAAAGGCAGCTTCCTGGGACTCTTACATCATCAAGTACTACCTCAGCGGTGTGAGATGCTCGGATTCCCATTTTTTTGAACTTCTGACCTTGGGAGAGTCCTTTTGTGTTTGGCGGTACTATAAAACTTGCTTGTCCTCTGCTTTTAAGTTCTGGCTCTACCGATGCAACTACAACGTGTATATCTGCTATACCACCATTGGTGATCCAAGTTTTGGTCCCGTTAAGAACCCACTCGTCTTTAGCCTCATCGTAAACAGCTCTAGTTCTCAAGTTCGAAACGTCACTACCTGCATCTGGCTCCGATACAGCAAATGCAGCCAACTGAACTTTGTCTGGAGTCCCAAAACACTGAGGTCCCCACTCAAGCATTTGTTGAGGAGTCCCGTTTGCGGCAATTCCGGCTAGACCGAGTGTGGTGCCTAGCAATGAAAGCGTAATTCCAGCATCTCCCCAAGCAAGTTCTTCATTCACAATTGGCAAAAGGATTCCAGTTGGGTCAAAAAATGCTTGAGCAACAAAGTCGAATGAATAGATTCCGACTTTTGCGGCTTCTTGTATTATTGGCCACGGTGTCTCTTCTTTCTCATCCCACTCACTTGCGGCAGGACGGATTACATTTTCAGAGAAGTCGTGAACCCACTTTTGAAGTTGAAGTTGATCTTCATTTAGCTCCATAGAAAATTCAGCCATTTTTGCACCTCATTTATCACTAAGACTACTTAATATTGTAGTAATTTATCTATAACTTACTAATTAGTAAGTTATAGATATAATAGCGTGAAACGTTACACCGTGTAAAATAATTAAGATATTTTCTTATTCCAGCGGTCGGGTAAGCTGTTTTAAATATACATTCCGGTGAATATTTTTTTTGACTTTGAGATTTCTGGGGAGTAACTTTTGAATGCCAACAAAGTCCGGTTAAGCCGAGAGGAGACACATGCTTTGGTCTTAGATAATGAAAGCCTTATGGCATTTTCGTCTCGGGTTAGGAAACGGTTTTTGTTGTATTCTTTGGTCGCTTTTATGGCAGCGGTGACATTTTCGTTCTATATTCATAGCGAAGCAGCATTTTGGTCAACGGATGTTTTAACGGCGGGACTTTATACGGTTCCAGCAATATTCATTTACGTAAAGTTATTGTCGAGAGTTTCTAGGGCTCAGGTTAAGTTTTGGCGAATTTGGTTTGCGGGATTTATTTCACTTTTCATGTTTGGTTTGATGATGAGTTTTGTGACGGTGCCAGAGTGGGTTCCGGTCTTGAAACCAAAATGGTTTAATTTCTGGTACATATTCAAATTTCTTTCAGCTCTGTTTGGTGTACTAATTGTACCCTTTATAGGGTGGGCGCTTACAAGTAAGCTACGATCAAAATCAGGAAGGCGAGCACCAGCCGTTGACTTTCTAGATGTTGTAATGGCAATCATTGTGGTTTTAAGCCCAATAGTCCTAGTTTCGTTTAAAGCGTTAATTAGTCACAACACGGATCGATGGATAATCATACCTCTTGTTGCGATGGCTGCAAGCATGCCTGCCTTTGGTGGAGTTAACACAATGCTGTATTTGCGGCTTCCAAAAGGGGAGCGTGAGATTTCAACATTAGGAATTGTGCTTGCAATCGTTTCAACTTTTGATGCATTTGGCAATCTTGCTGAGATTTTCGATAACTATAAATTGCCCTTCTTCATTCTTATAGCTCTTGTCGCTTTGAACCACTGCTGCTTTTTGCTATACCCTTTATATGAGAGGAAAGAATCTCCCAAAGGACTTGACAGATTAGCACCACAGAATCAAGTCAGAAGTTGGGATATTGTAGCATTCGGTGTGGTAATTGGCGTTGCAGCAATCATTATTGAAACCTTAAACCTTGGGGAAAGTATTAGTTGGACTATTACCTTCCCTCTTGTTGTGCTCGGAGTTCTTCTGTTTCTTGCGACCGTACGACACATTTTAACCGTAAATGAAACTAAGGCGTTGTATTTAGAGCTTGAAACCCAAGCTGAAGAGCGAAGAGTCCTATTGAACAATTTAATAATGGCAGTTGAAGACGATAGGCACCAAATGGCAGCCAAACTTCACGAACTTTCGCTTGAATCACTTTCTACTATAAGTTCCATAATGCAGATAGCTTATAGAAGTGGACCAGATTCCTTTTCTGCCTCTTTAGGTGATTCTTTGAAGATCTTGCGCGCGGATCTTTCGCAGAAATCTGAAGAGTATAGACAGCTTATGGTGGCAGTTAAACTTCCAAATAGAGCAGAGGGAGGCTTAGAGAGCTCAATTAGAGCAAGTTTCGAGGACATCAAATCTAATGGGAATGATTGGAAGTTAGACATTGACATTTCAAATGAAGTGGATTTGGATTGGACAAATAAGACGGTTATTTACCAAATCGCAAAAGAAGCCCTTAGAACTGTGTCGCTTTCAGATAATGTCCAAAAAGTTCAAATTAGAGTTTATTTTCATGATCCTTCAACAGTGATCGAAGTAAATGTATTCGGCGAAAGTATTGATTGGAACCCTGGCTTATCGACGATTAGATTATTTGCTAGTTTAGGAAGAGGAATTGTCGATGAGCTAAATTCTTCAAAAGCAATCAAAATAGTTCTAAACCAACCAAGGTTTGAATCTGGCAACAATCCTGAGTCGTCAACTTTCAAACTTATTGAAGGCGGCAAATACCATGGGTCACAAGATTAATTTTTAGGCGTTCTAAAGCGGCTCGAGCCCGATTTACGTTTTGAGTTGGAATATCAATGGTACTTTTCATCAAGAAAGGTTGTACTTATGTTACTCACTTTATTGAGTGTAGGAGGTGATAATTCATTAGTACTTGGATGTTCGCAATTCGTAACTTCCAGGTCGTAGGAGTACTTAAAAAGTTTCTTCAAGTTGAGATAAAAATAACCTCTGTCCACATCACCGTCTTAGATATTGTCGAAGTACAATGAATGCTGATTTGATTGTGCGGTGACATATATGCGGATCTATGCGTATAGTGAAAGACACTTAGAATGTAAATATCATCGTTACACTTTAACTGCCTAAATAATGATAGATATGAGTAGAAAAAGTCAGTGTATGAAAAACATATCTTTCTTTAAACTATGATAGATCTTGCGAGCCAGAATTGTATTTTACATTTGACGAAGTAGATGTAAATGAAAGGAGGTCCTAATGGGACTCATGGACAAGGTTAAGGGTCAGGCAAGTGCCCTTGCATCTAAAGCACAAGAAGGCGTTTCTAGCGCCCAGGATAAGATAAGTGGCGCTCAAGAAAAGCGTCATCGTGACTCACTTCTGCATGATCTTGGAGCACTTACTTTGGCGGAACACCAAGGAGCTGTGACTGAAAACCATGTTGCTCAAGTCAACCAAATCCTTTCAGAGATAGCTAGAATTGATGCTGGGACAGGGTCTGGAGACCCAGTTCCTCCAGAAACCACATAAAAATTTACGCATTTAAAATCTTTAATTTAAAGACTCAAAGCAGTCGGATTATAAAATTGGGTGAAGTCGATAGATGTTGAGTAGTTGGCCTCGGATATATTGTGGCTTAGATGGTTTTTGACACTCAAGTTTATTTAAGATCAAAAGAGTTTAAAACCGTTTTTTAAAAGTGATTAATCATAATATATGGTTTTGAAATATGGATACGCCTTAGAAGTAGGGTAGTGGCGTCATCTTAGTGTCAGATCTTATTTAAGTGTTGAGACGATAAGAGGCATTTAGTCATACTCGAATGATTCAAATAAAGTACGTAGGCAGATCGTGAAAAACATCTAAATGTTCTATAAAAAAGATTATTCTTGCAGTTAAAGAATCTTGACGATGCGCGATTGTGTATCACTCTAAGTTAAGCAGCAAGAACACTATACTTTGAGCGATCTTATAAGAGTTCATATTTAATTTAGTAGATGCTTGGAAGCCGACAAGCTTTAGTGTTGCACTAAAAGTGAAAACTTAGAAACTAGTAGTTCGTGGCACCAATATCCGTACATACTAAGCGATTCCAAGGTCGAACTTATTCCATTTGAATACAACTGGTGCATCATTGAATTCATCTATACCTTGTAGAATACGCATTTTCAATTCATCAACAGAATCTACTCGTATATGTTTTAAAAAAGTTCGTGCCATTTTTGAAAACATACATTCTATTAAATTAAGCCATGATCCGTGTACTGGTGTATGAACATATTCAAAACGCCCGGGACGTGTTGATAGGTAGGCTATAGTCTCTTTTGAAATATGAGCTGAATGATTATCAAGTACCATACGAATGGTTGCATCGGCAGGGTAGTATGTGTCTAATTCTTTCAGCAAACCTATAAATTCTACGCTGCGATGACGGTCTTCTACTGCGCCAAATATATGACCTGAATGTAAATCAATACCTGCAAGTAATGACACTGTTCCGTATCGTTTATATTCATAATCACGTCCAATACATTGAGCTTTACCTGGCACAGATGGGAGATCTTTAGCAACTAGTCCAAGTGCCTGTATGCCTGGTTTTTCATCAACGCTTACTGTATATACAGGTTTAGTCCGACCTTTTGGAATCTCTTCTTGTGTATATATAGAAACTTCTTTATACACGATTAGAATTTCTTGCATTTTTCTATCGAATTCTGGATCTTTTTTTTCTAAATAATATTTAATTCTATGTGGTTTAATATCGTGTTCATTTAAGATACGCCACATCATTTTCTTTTCTGCTTTAGATAACCTAGGAAACCCTGCAGCAACTGCATTTGCTGCAACGTATTGCGCAAGTTGAGAGAGTGTCCATAGCTCTGAAGCTAAACCATGATCTTTCGGTTTAGTACAAGCAATAGACACTACCCAAGCTTTTGCATCATCTAATATCTCTGGTTCATGTGGGCGGTGATAGGCATCTTTTAGTCCTACCTGAATCCCACCAGCTAGTGCTTTGTCAATACATCTGTAAATTGCTGGCCGGCTGATATTAATTTCTCGTTGTATCTCTACGATAGTTTTCTTTTCTGCATAATTAAGAAGAATACGTGCTCGTTGCACTTCTCTTAGGGGTGCAGTCCGAGAACCAGCTAATCGTATCAGTGTATCACGATGCTCATCTGTGAGTACAAGTGGTGGACGCGATGTTAATCGTGACATAATTACCTCCATATTGGTATCTATGTAACAATATTATCACTTAAACGTAATTATGTAATGTTATTAGTGCCACCACTTACTAGTGTTTAAATCACACCTAGACCAGACATACCAAATTCAAGTAATGTTGAAGTGGAACTTATCACGTGCTCCTTCTCCATTTGCCCGGATAACCAAAGTTCAGTAGTGTGAAGTAACATGCCGATAGCGCCAGAGGTGGCGATCAATAAGTTGTCGGAGGTAGCACCAGAAGAAGCAAGTGGTTGAATGAGTTCATTTGCTACTTGCACTTGAACCGCAATAGCTCTAATAATCAATGACTCCTCACCTGATCCCCAAGGCTCCCTAAAAAGGAGCCTAAAACCATCTCTGTGATCATCAAAAAAGTTAACAAATGTTTCAACAAGTTTTGCAAGCTTCTTCGATGCAGCTATGTTCGTTTGATTTGCATTTCGAACTCTGCTGATAAGTTCTGTTGCAATATCGTCCATTACCGCTGCGTAAAGCTCTGGACGTCCTTCTGGGTAGTAGTGGTAGAGAAGAGTCTTAGAGACATCTGAGGTATCTGCTATCTCCGAAAGCCCACTCGAAGCGTATCCTTTTACCGCAAAAACTTCCCGAGCGCTCTTTAGTAGCAGTGTACGCCTTTCTTCTGGGTCCATTCTCACACGAGCTTTGGCCTGCATAGTCATCATTTACTCCATATTTACTGTTTACTCTAGAGTAAATTATACCATGCTTTATTGTTTGCTAAGCTGCCAATGTTTTCCGGAAAAAGAAAAAGGCCGGTGAGGCCGGCCCTTTTCTTCTGTTATCTGCGGGAGAATTATAGTCCTGCACCATAACCAGAACAGGTTGGTGCAAATGTCTGGTTATCTGGACCAAGAACATTCAAGACATCTTGTATTGCAACATTGTCGTATGGTAGGGCAATGTGACCAACTGTGTCTTGAGGGCACTGGTTTTGGATGGTGATATTTTGAACATTTGGACCGCTTAGGAATGCGTTCGTGTATGGGGTGACAACCTCATCTTTTGTAGTTTCAATTACAACGTAGCTTGGACCAGGGACGGTGTCGCCTGACGCAAATAAGTTAGTCTGGAACGTTGAACCTACTTCTTGCTCGACAAGTGCAGGAGCATTTAAATTATTAAAGACGTCGTTTACTCCAGCCAAAATACCGAGTTCTTGTCCCAAATTGGTAAGGCCATCAAGGGTAGTTCCATGGTTTGAAGGTGCAAGTCCAACAAGCATATGGACCTTTGATGCTCCACCTAAGAACTTAATGTAATAGTTAGGCATCATTCCTCCTTGAGAGTGTCCAACTAGGTCAACCTGCGACGCACCAGTTTCACTCAATACAGTATTGACTTCGGTGGCAAGTTGTGCAGCTGAAGTAGCTATGTCTCCCAGCCCTAAAAACGTTGAGGATGCGGCTGTCTCTCCGTAGTTAAAAGTGTAGACACAGTACCCTGCGTTGGCAAGGCTTGGGGAAACTGCTTGCCAGTTCAATGATTCATTTTCGAAGGTTCCATGTACAAGGATTACAGGATAGGGGTGAGCCCAGGAAAGAGTGCATGAAGAAAGGTTTGCGCCTGGAGGAGGGGTATTTGGGGACGCAATACCGTCGGAAATTCCTTGAGTCAGAGTTCCAATAGGTAGGCTGCCTGATGAACTACTACTCCCGCTGCTGCACGCAGCGGCAAGCGTTGCAACAATTCCAAGTAGCATTAAGCGTTTAATTGATTTTCTCATAAGTTCTCACTTTCTTGTAAGGGCAAAAGCCAATTCGATTAATGCCAGTATTTACTGACGCGTCAGTAAATGTCAAGTAAATAGGTGGATATCTTCAGAATGCACTCGTTATGTGCCTAAAAGAACACAGAACGTAGTAAAAATACCCAATTGAAGCTGATGTGAAGAGGTGTATATATTAATAAATTTACGTTTATTTGAGTTAAGTGGTTTTAGAGCGCTTGGCTTGTGAGAATCGAAATCTTGATTGAGCCATATTACGATGTCCACACTGTCGAGGGCTACGATACTCGACCAGTTCAGCAATTTAAAAAGGTTACTGTACTAGGATAAGAAGTTTTTCTCTTGCAATTTAGAGCCATCAGCATTCAGTTTTTCTAAGGCAAGAACTCTTTTAAGAATGCAAAACTAAATTAAGCTATCGAAGGATCTTTAGAAACCCTTAAGCCATTTAATTGCTTAAGGGTTTCGCAAAGGGAAGAACACGTTGTCACTTTAAGCGACCGATTAGAGTGAAAGCCCGTAGCCAGAACAGCTGGGTGCAAAACTCGGGTCGTTCGGACCAAGAATATTTAGTACATCTTGAATGACTACATTGTCATACGCCATCCCAATATGTCCAACTGGGTCATTTGGGCATTGATTTTGTATTGTGATGTTATCAACACCTGGACCGTTTAAAAATGCATTTGTATAAGGGGTTACAACCTCATCATAAGCAGTTTCGATGACTGAGTAATTTGGACCGGGAACGGTGTCGCCTGATGCAAATAAGTTTGTTTCAAAACTTGATCCAACTTCTTGCTCAGCTAAAGAAGGCAGACTTAAGTCAGAGAATACTGAATTGATACCATCAAGTACACCAAGTTCATTTCCTAAGTTTGTAAGCCCGTCTAACGTTGTCCCATGATTTGAGGGAGCGATACCAATAAAGTCGTGGACCTTTGGTGCTCCACCTAAGAACTTTATGTAATAGTTAGGCATCAGTCCGCCTTGAGAGTGACCAACTAGGTCAACTTGTGAAGCACCAGTTTCACTCAATACAGTATTAACTTCGGTTGAAAGTGTACCTGCAGACTGTGCGATGTCACCAAGACCGTAAAAGATCGAAGAAGCTGAAGTTTGTCCGTAGTTAAAGGTGTACACGCAGTATCCTGCATTTGCAAGAGTTGGAGCTAGCGCCTCCCAGTTCAGCATTTCGTTTGCAAATGTTGCATGGACCAAAATAACTGGATATGGATGCGCAGATGTTAGTGTGCATGAAGAAAGGTTTGCTCCTGGAGGAGGAGAGTTTGGAGACAGTAGCCCATCAGTAACTGCTTGGGTGATTGTTCCAACCGTATATCCGCTCGTCGAACTTCCGCTCGATGATCCACATGCTGCAGCTAATGTTGCAATTGCAACTAGTGCTATAGAACGTAAATAAAACTTTTTCATAAATACCTCTAAAGTTTTCTCCCCTATTGACGATAATCGTCATAGTAGTCTTATAACTATCTACTGACATGTCAGTGATGTAAATAAATATACCACCTTTTCATAAAGGTGTCACGGGTCGTAATATAAAAAGCGCGTTATGTGGGTGAGGTTTGTCAATAAATATTAATTATTGCGCAATTAGTGAGAAAATTGAGGTAAAAAACTCCGGATAGCGAAAAAATTATGTCTATATGTGGTGTTTTGTAAAAAGTTTGTGAACAGAAATATTTTGAAATTTTTCTTTATTTTATTGTTTTGAGAGTTTTGTGCCGTCTTTACTGTCTTCTACAGTCCACCCTAACTCTTCGAGCTCTACCCTAAGTCTGTCTGCCTCATCGAATTGCTTATTTTTTCTTGCTTCTTCTCGTTGCAATCTTAAACTCTCTGAGAACGAATCTATTGAATCTGATTCAGTCTTAGCCTCAAGCCCCAAAGCGTTTGCGAAAAGAAGTGCACTTGATGCAAAAAGTTCAGCGTTGCTGTCGTCAGAGTTATCTTTTGCTAAATTTGCTTTGTTGATTAAATCAAAAATTTGAGCGACAGCACGTGCGGTATCTAAATCATCATCCATTGCATCTTCAAACTTTTTTAGTTCCGTAATGTCGCAACTATTACTGCACATTGCAGTATTAAGCCTTGGAGAGCAGTTATTTTGAAGGTTAAAGCGATTTGCACATCGATCGAGTCTCTTAATTGCAGTATCTGCCTCACTGAGAGTTTCTTTGGTGACTTCTATCGGTGATCTATAGTGTGATCTCAAGACAAGCAGACGGTAAGCACGTGAATCATGACTGTTAAGTAGTTCTTCGAGATTAGTATAGTTGCCAAGCGATTTTGACATCTTTTCACCTGAGACAGTTACCCAGCCATTATGAACCCAATGAGATGCGAAGACTCTGTTAAGTGCTACTGCCTGTGCCCTTTCGTTTTCATGATGTGGGAAGATCAAGTCTTGAGCACCGCCATGAATGTCGAATCCATCCCCAAGAAGGTCAAGGGACATTACAACACACTCTGTGTGCCATCCTGGCCTTCCATTCCCAAAAGGACTAGGCCAACGTGGTTCACCAGGTTTCGCCAACTTCCAAAGAACAAAATCTAATGGTGATCTCTTGTTTTCATCTATTTCAACTCTCGCACCGCTTTTCAGCGATGCTAGGTCTTGGTGGGCCAATAAACCATAATCAGATACTTTAGAAACATCGAGATATATGCCGTCAGAGAGCTCATATGCAACATCAAGGTCAAAAAGTTTAACTATAAGATTAACCATTGCCTCAACATAACTGACTGCGTGAGGAACATACGTTGGGCGAAGAACGCCTAATTTATCCATCGATTCCCACCATGTTTTTTCGTAAGTCGAGGCTATTGTTGCACAATCAACGTTTTCTACCCCTGCTCGTTCTATGATTTTATCGTCAATGTCGGTAATGTTTGAAACGTGTATGACTCTGAGTCCCTTAAACTCTATATAGCGACGCAAAACGTCAAATGACAGTGCGAACCGACCATGGCCTAAATGAGGTGGGCCGTAGACGGTTGGGCCGCATACGTACATTGATACTTCGTCATTTCGCCGAAGAGTTAGTGGTTTGATTGTTCCAGTCGCTGTATCGTGAAGTTTAAGCACAAAAGGTACGGTAACACTTAAATGGTATATAAAGTTCCAGAAAGTACAAAAATTGAAGGATTAGAGGAGAAATGGTCGAGTTTTTGGGAAGAAAATAACACCTTTAGATTTAATCGCGCCAATGTGAAGAGTAGAGGCGAGGTGTTTAGCATAGACACTCCTCCTCCTACGGTGTCTGGGTCGTTACACATGGGCCATATCTTTTCGTATACCCACACGGATATAGTTGTCCGTTATCAAAGAATGAATGGAAAAGAAATTTTTTACCCTATGGGTTGGGATGACAATGGGCTCCCAACTGAAAGACGAGTCCAAAACTATTTTGGTGTGACCTGCGATCCGGAACTAGCCTACGATGCGAATTTTGAGATTCCAGCTAAACCATTTGATCCACCAATACCTATATCTAGACCCAATTTTGTTGAGCTTTGTTTAAAACTAACGCAAGAGGACGAAAAAACATTTGAAGATTTGTGGAGGCATTTAGGCATATCAGTTGACTGGTCAATGACATACGCAACAATTGGTAAGGATGCTCAGAGAGTGTCACAGTTGGGATTTCTTCGACTCTTAGAGTCAAAAAGTGCATATCAAGCATTTTCACCTACTCTTTGGGACGTTGATTTTAAAACTGCTGTCGCCCAAGCTGAACTTGAGGACAGAGAAGTCGATGGTGCCTACCATCAGATTAAGTTTTATCGAGAATCTAATTTAGAGCCCGTACTAATAGACACAACACGGCCTGAACTCCTTCCGGCGTGCGTAGCCCTAGTTTGTCACCCAAGTGATGACAGATATAAAGATCTGATTGGACATAATGTAATTTCTCCTTTATTCAAGGTGAAGGTGCCGGTTCATGCACATGAACTTGCTGATCCTGAAAAAGGTACTGGCATAGCAATGGTATGTACGTTTGGAGATACTACCGATGTCGAGTGGTGGAGAGATCTGAATCTCGAACTTCGGTCGGTTGTTGGGAGAGATGGAAGAATTTTACCGGTTGAATTTGGGAGTGCGGGGTTTGAATCTCTTGATTCAAATGGCGCAAATGATTATTTTAGCCAAATTGTTGGAAAAAAAATGAATCAAGCCCGCATGAAAATTGTTGAACTCCTAAGGGAGAACAATCATATCGTGGGCCAAGAGCGATCTATTAGGCACGCGGTAAAGTTTTTTGAGAAAGGTGATCGTCCGTTAGAAATTGTAACCAGCAGGCAGTGGTATATCAAGCTGAGTGATCTGACTGAAGATCTCGCCAGATTAGGTAAAGAACTTAATTGGTATCCGAGCCACATGGTATCAAGGTACTTAAATTGGGTTGCTGGACTCAATGGAGACTGGAATATTTCAAGACAGCGTTATTTTGGAGTGCCATTTCCATTGTGGTATGGCATCGATGACTCAGGATCCGTTGATTTTAGTAGTCCTATCGTACCGGCTGAAGCAGATCTTCCAATCGATCCTTCTACTGATGTCCCAAAAGGTTTTAATGAGAACATGCGAGGGGAACCGGGTGGTTTTATAGGAGATCCAGATGTGATGGATACTTGGGCTACTTCATCTTTGACACCTCAGATAGCAGCAAAGTATGAATCAGATGAAGAGCTCTTCAACCTCGTATTCCCGATGGACTTGCGGCCTCAAGCACATGACATTATTAGAACCTGGCTGTTTTCGACAGTTGTTCGTTCATACTTGGAACACAAAGTACTCCCTTGGAAGAACGCTGCAATATCTGGGTGGGTATTAGACCCTGACAGGAAGAAAATGTCGAAGTCGAAAGGCAACGTGATTACCCCAATGCCGCTCCTAGAAAAACATGGAGCCGATGCTGTTAGATACTGGTCGGGGAGTGGACGACCTGGAGTTGATACAGCTATAGACGAAGGTCAGATGAAAGTTGGGAGAAGATTAGTCATAAAAATCTTAAATGCTTCAAAGTTCGTTTTGGGAAGAGTTGAAAATGTTGACCTGAAAGATTTTGATCTTGCCAACGACTTAACTCCGTTGGATAGGTCAATTCTCAAAATATTAAATGAAGTTATTGAACATTCTTCGCGTTCTTTTGAACAATTTGATTATACGAAAGCTTTGGAATTAACAGAGACTTTTTTCTGGGAGTTCTGCGATGACTATTTAGAGTTGGTTAAAGTTCGTGCTTATAGTGAGGAAGTTCAAAGCAAAGAAGTAATGTCAGCTAAGTACACTCTTAAATTGACTTTAGACAACCTAATCAGGCTATTTGCGCCTTTTCTACCATTTGTTACTGAAGAAGTTTGGTCATGGTGGCACAGTTCATCTGTTCACCTAGAGAATTGGCCTGAACAAATCGCTGACGTGAATGGAGATGAAGGAATTTTTAGGACTGCCGGCGTCGTCCTATTGGAAATTAGAAAAAAGAAGACTCAAGAAAAAAAATCTCTTAAATTTCCTGTTAAGTCAGTCCATGTGGTTTCAAATAGCGACTTTATTCAAAGAGCAAAATTGTCATTAAGTGATTTGCAAAGTGCAGGTGGCGTTGAAGAAGTCTCCTTTCAAGTTAGTGAAATTACGACTGCCCCTGAGATTCATGTGATACTCGATTAATAGGAATGATTTTGGTTAGATATGGTAAAAACACATTTAAACATTCTGTGGTTTTCACGGCTTTAAGAAGTTGTTGAATCTGTGGAAGTCATGAGAAAACAAGCAGCGTCTAATCAACTTAGAGTTCTCAGATTTAGGTTAATTTTGCTAGTTCTGCTCTCAATCTTGCCTGCTCTTGGATATATTGTTTTTGCAAGTGTTAACCAACGCTCTAACTCGGTAAATGATGCAAAAAGTGAAGCAATGAGTGTTGTAACAGAAATAAGTGCTGAGCAGCATCAGTTAGCATTAAGCACTCAACAACTTTTAATAACTCTAAGTGAGATTCCTCAAGTTGTCGGTTACACATCATCGAGCTGCTCGACTCAGTTAGGTGAGATTGCATCGAAACTTAATGCTTATGCAAATATCGCTGTAGCTGATACAACAGGAATCATCAGATGTAGTGCTATCCCTTACCAGGGTGCGATTAGCGTTGCAGACGAAGAGTTTTTTCAAAATGCTCTTACTCCTAATCCTGTGAGTGCAGGACAGATAACAGTTGGAAGAATAAGTCAAAAAGAAGTCATAGTTTATGCTGAACCTATAAAGTCTGATTTAGGTGTAGTTACAGGAGTTATCTATGCTTCCATAAATCTAAGTTATTTAAGCAAATTACCGTCGTCTATTCGGCTGCCAACTAACTCGATTGTTATAATAGGTGATTCAAACGGAATGATACTTGCAACCTACCCAATGAGCACTACAATTAATGGAAATAAGGTGTTTCAAAACCAAAGTATAGATAACACCGTCATTAATTCAGATTCTGGAACCGTTAATGCAAAAAGTTTAGATGGAATCAAGAGACTTTTTGGATATAAAAAATTTGGTGGGCCAGCAAAAAGTAACTCTGGAGTGATACTTGTTGGCTTCCCATTGGCGCCAATTGTCCAAAGCGCAAACCGCAGCTTGTTTTTTGGTATTCTAGAGCTCGCGATAGTGTCGCTCGCAGCTGTTCTAGCTGCTTGGATAGTTGGAATGCGACTTTTTAGCAGAATGCAATTAGAAGCTATTCAAGATCAGCTTACTGGACTTTACAATAGAAGGCATACTTTGGAGCTTGCAGGCAGAGAGTTTAAAAGACTGTCACGAGTTGATCACCAACTAGCAATTGCAATGCTTGATCTTGATTTTTTTAAGACAATTAACGATACTTACGGCCATGCTATGGGTGATGAAGTTTTGAAAAGAGTCGCAGGGTTAATCCTCGAAGGTTGTCGTGAAGTTGATATCGTTGGACGATACGGAGGTGAGGAATTTATTGTTGTACTTCCTGACGCGGACAATTTAGTAGCAATTGAAGTTTCTGAACGAATTAGAAACTTGATATCGGGGATAACATTTACCTCACGCAGAGGAGGAGAGTTCTCGTTAACAGTAAGCATTGGAATAACTGAAGCTACTGAAGATTCACCTAGCTTAGAAGTCCTAATTCGCCAGGCGGACAAGGCACTTTACGAGGCAAAAGAAAACGGAAGAAACCAAATCGCGATTTTCAGCTGAAAACTCTTAAAGTTGCTTTTTTATACGCAACTAAATGGAGTTAGTGAGGCGCAGAAATTGCTTCAATAAGTTTTTGAACGTCAGTGTCTGCCGTTTTACTTGTATAAACAATACGATCGAAATTTGTATCTTTTAGGTCTATAACAACTGCCTCACCTTTGCCATAAATAGCAGAAAAATCCTTAACGTCTTTGCCACGCCTTGTAGCGAGCGAAATAACTCCAGGCAACCCAGTCCCTGGAGATCTAAATCCTCTCAATTCTTCCCAAGGCTGCGATGATACTCTCGCAGTCGACACAGACTCTAATCTAAACTTTAAGCTACCTCTAAAAGCCCCTAATTTTTCTAGGAGGGTAAGTTTTAAAACAAGTTGATCGTTTTCAATTTCAAGTTTTGCCATAGTGCAATCTTTCCATAATGTTAAGTCTAATTTTTAATGCCTACTTCTGATCATTATCGACATTAATTTATGCTGATTTAGGAAAGATGTCAAATTATTTAGAAAACTGGCGAGCATTTGAAGTAATTGCCATGATAATTTAACTAGTGTATTAAATAAATGGAAGAAGTGAGAGAATATCAGCCAATGAAAGATAAGATCGTCGTGGTAACTGGGGCTAATGACGGAATTGGCAAGGAAACGGCTTTGGGTTTAGCAACTCTGGGAGCTACCGTAGTAATGGCGTGTCGAAATCTTGAAAAGGCGAATAGTGCTAGAGATTATATTGTCAATAGATCTAAAAATGAGAAAGTTCACATTGTTGAGTTGGATCTCAGCAATTTTGACGTAGTGGAGAAATGTGCAACCACGATAAACAATGATTTTAACAAAGTAGACGTCCTTTTAAATAATGCAGGAGGTTACTGGTCTACTCGGGAGATATCAGACTATGGAATTGAACGCACTTTTTTAGTAAATCATATAGGCCCTTTTTATCTAACTCACTTGTTAATGGATCAAATCAAACTAGCAAAACCTGCTCGAGTTGTGACACTGTCGTCGGTAGCTCATTTTGGAGCTCGTGGACCATGGACTTCTGAAAGTATTAATGGAGAAAGAGGGTTCCGCCCTTTTAGTGCTTATTCAAAGAGTAAACTTGCAAACTTACTATTCGCAAAAGGTCTCGCAGAGAAGCTAGATGCTAGTTGCATTACTTCAAATGCAGTTCACCCAGGTGCAGTTAGAAGTGGGTTTGGAATGGATGGAGATCTGAAAGGGATATCAAATTTAGGAAATAAAATAATCAGACCGTTTGAGATATCTGCCAAAATGGGAGCTCGAACTTCTATCTATCTTGCGAGTTCGAATGAGGTTAATCAGGTAACTGGAAAGTACTTTGTCAGAATGCACAAATCATTTACTTCTCGGCGAGCAGCAAAGAAAATAGAGATCCAAGAACTTTGGGACCTTACGCTTAAAATGCTTGAGCCAATTGTCAAGTTACCAGAACTTTAACATCTTAATTAGCAATAGACTCGCTCTTATTCGATTATAACAATTGCAAATTCAGGACAGTTTTCAGCTGCCAGTCTCGCGTCTTCTTCAAGTTCAGACGGTAGGTGAACGTTGATTTTCTCTGTCGATTGGCCATAGTCGTCAATTTCAAAGAGATCTGGCGCAAGCATGTAACAGCGTGAATGACCTTGGCATCTCGTTTGATCTACATAAATTTTCATATTATCTCCAATGGAAGTTCTCTCGGTCCTCTAACTTGACCTCCTGCCCATGTAACTACACCGCCTTCTGCCAGTTTAAATCGTGGGATTCTTTTGATCCACTCCCTTAAACTAACGTTCAGTTCCATGCGGGCCAGGTTAGACCCCGCACACCTATGAATGCCCGAACCAAAGGCAACATGCCTATTAATTTTACGGTCGATTACAACTTTGTCTGCGTCTGAAAATACTTTTGGATCACGATTTGCAGCCGGAAAGTTCATAAGTACTTTGTCCCCTTTTTTCATAGGGCAACCCTTAATTTCTATATCTTCAGTCACAACTCTTGCCATGGTTACAGGCGAATATGCACGAAGAAACTCTTCGACTGCCAGATCCATTAATTCCGGCTCGGCTACGAGACGTTCTAAATCGTTATGATTAGTTGCAAGGTGATAAAGGGAAGATCCAATCGCACTCCAAGTTGTATCAATTCCTGCGACCAACACCAATATTGACATTCCAAGAACAAGTGAACTATCCAGCTTTTTGCCGTTAAACTCACTAGAAAGAAGCTCGCTAATTAAATCATTTTTCGGACTCGATTTTCGATTTTCAATCTCCTCAATTAGGAAAGTGAAAATCCCCCTTGCGCCATTAAGCCGCCTTTCTCTGTCATCAGCGAACTCGAGAAAATCTCTTACCCAAGAAGTAAACGTATCAGTCATGTCGGTTGGAACTCCTAGCATTGTTGCAATTACTCTAACGGGAATTTGCTGTGCAAAGTCTCGCGCACCGTCAGGATGTTTTGATTCAATAATCTTATCAATAAGATTGTTGCAAAGCTCTGTTGTCATGGATCTGTACCGCTCAACACTTTTATGAGAAAACCAAGGTAGCAATAGTCTTCTTGTCCAGGTATGAAGTGGTGGGTCTGCAGAGATTGGAGGTACACCGTAAGGGAGAATCGGTTGTGCTGGATTCGGCTCACCGTCCATAATTGGTATGACTAAAATCTCGCTTGAACTAAAGTGGTTTATGTCGTGTGCAATTTTAGTCACAACATCATAGTCAACCGGCAACCAACTACTTTTTCGCCTGTCCGTATGAGCTATTGGACATTCTTCTCTCAGTGTCTCCCAGATTGAAAACGGATCTTCAATATAAGCCGAATTTAATATGTCAAAGTCGTTTGCCCAATCTATATTCAAGTAGTTGCCGTCCATTATTATATTATTACTCATTTTAAGAAAATAAGCAAAGGTTCACCTAATTTTTAGCGGTTGGCGATTACCAGATATTTTGAAGGTGTTTATGTCCATGAAACCGATAGGTGAGGTTTGCCGTTAAGAATGGATTTTGAAATCAAGTTTAATGGATAGAGTGACTTTTTGAAACTATCCTAACTGAGATGTTGCTTAAATGACCACTTTTTTAATTGTTAAGCTTATTTTGCTTTCAACAGTTTGAAGACGCATAACTGCTAGTGTCTTAAGGGTAGGTCAGTTGCAAACGTTTACTTGGGTTGCAAATACCAGTTTCTCTTTATGGGCACTATTACTGAAGACCCCATTTGTTGCTTGCGGCTGGCTCTTAAAGTCACCAAGTTCAGTTCCAATTTCATAATGATTTTGATTCTGCGAGTTTTTTGCATGTCAAACCCAGTTAAGCGGCGCATAATCAATCTAATGATTAATAAAGTAAGGTGCTCTTTCCTAGATGCAGATTATTTATTTGTTATCTAAATAAAGTTCATAAGTATGTTAGATGTCGCGTTTCAGTAATGTTCAAAGTTGCCAAGTGAAAATTCGATAGTAGTTCACATCCGCATATGTGTGCAAAAGATCTCTACATCTGAGCAGTTTCGAGGTTCTATTAAGGTTAAGTATGGCATTCATTCTCATCTATAACGTTAAAAGAGTTTTGAATAATAATAAATTGTTTTATTGTGCATGAAAACAGAAGCTTGATAGGTCTATATAAATAACCGTTTAAATTTGGAGGAATATTATGAAACTTAACAGCCATCCTATTGTTTTGTTAATTGTTGGAGGTATAGCGCTTGCATCGTGTGGTTCGCAGGTAGCAAATGCACTATCGAATACATCTGTTTTGGGCAGTAATCAAAACTGTTCTAGTTCTCAAGCAAAACTGACAGTAAATGCTTCTGGGGATGTTAAAAGTACTCCAGATCAAGCAACACTGTATTTAGGTGTTTCAACTATTGCGTCAACAGCAGTCAAGGCAATAAATAAAAATAATTCAGAGACTAGCACTGTAATTAGTTCTTTAGTATCTAATGGAGTGAGTATTCAGAATATACAAACTGCAAGCATAACTCTTTCACCAAATTATTCAAGTTCTGGCAACATAATTGGTTATAGTGCCAGTAACAGTTTGAATGTGACGGTTACTTCAATTAGCAATACTGGAAACATTTTGGATGCCGTTACTAGCGCTGGTGGAAATTCATTGCGAATCCAAACGGTAAGTTTCTCGATCTCAGATCCAACGTCTTTAAATGATCAAGCACGAGTAGTTGCAGTTGAAAAGGCAAAGAATACAGCGCAACAAATAGCTAGTGCCCTTTCCGAAACCGTAGTAGGAGTTTGTTCTGTAAGTGATGCATCCCCTGTCTCTAACCCATATCCAATAATGTACAATGCTGCAAGCAATGTTGCTGGCTCGGTACCCGTGGAGCCTGGAACACAAATTACGAACGTTCAAGAAAACGTAACGTTTGCCATAGCAAGCAAGTAAGAAAGTTCAGCATGTGAACCTTTCTACCATCGAACTGTCTGAATTGGGGATTTAAGCTGAAGTGTTTCTGTTGGTACTCATTGAAAAGCAGTGGGTTCGGATTGACACATTTTTTTAAGTTTAGGTTATATGGGGGTGAACCAACCTTCGACATCTACAATTGCATCGGCTGAACCTATAGCATTAGTAATGTTAAATGTTCCAGAGCTCGACAGCCCTGTTATTGAAGCGTGTGCAACGCTTGTATTGGCTGCAAAGTTCACTACGCTCGTGCTTATTGAAGTTGATGATGGCGATACGGAGAAAAATCCTCCATTAGAACTTCCGTTAGTTGCAATAAGACTGTAAAAAAGTCCTCCAACTTGTGATGAGGGAATGTCACCTTCTCCAGTTGCCTGAACATCGAGAGTAGAAAGTGGATTTAGTTCCCCTGAGGTTTGTTCGAAATTGTTGCATTCATTAGGTGTCCATGCATTTAGTCTTGTGTCACAAATCCTTTCAGGCGTTGCTGGGACAAAAGCAAAAGTTGATTGAGTCGAAAGTGTAATGTAGCCAACAACGTCAACGATAACATCGACGGTTCCAATAAAGTTGTAAATTGAAATGTCTTGGGCTAAAGAGTAAGGCAAGATTACAGTGTTTGAAACAGTCTGTTGAGACCCGATGTTCAAGTTTGATGAAGGCGGTTTTGGGGTGCCAGACTGAAAGACAGTTAAATAGTCACCTTCTTGGGTTGCATTTGTGGCGGTAATGTTTGCAACTAAACCGGATGCATTTGATGGAATTCCAGGTACTTGTGATGCTGAAACGCTTAAGGTAGAGTCAGGACTTAATGGACTAGATAAGGTCCCGTTCTTATTGCACTGGTTTGGTGAAACATTTGAACCAATCCTAGTGTCACAAATCCTCTCAGGATTAATAAAACCGAAGTTGTATACACTTGATGCGAGTGGAGAAAAGTAACCCGCTAAGTCGATAATGATGTCAGCTTGCCCGTACATATTAAATACTTGGATATCTTTACTGGGCCCAAGTGTGACTGTTGCAATTTCAGCTACTGTTTGAGAAGAGCCTATGTTTACAGTAGATATGGAAGGAACTTTATTGGCGCCTCCTTCAGTTAGATCTACAAAATCGTTATCAACGGTAGTGTTAGTAACCGTAATATTAACTAATACTGCTTGAGCACTTGAAGGAACGTAGGCTGATAGTGGAACGTCTAGCAAAGATGAATTGTTTAATGTCCCAGGATTGTTCCCATTATTGTTGCATCCATTTGGTGGGATAAGCGAACCTATCCTTGTGTCGCAGACTCGGGTTGGTGTAATCGGAGTAAATCCAAGTCCTAATGGAGTGCCAATCCCCGTTAAAATCTGTCCAGCTGAATCGCCCACAAGACAAAGATTGATTGATGGACATGACACTGCGTCGAGTGGAACATTGCCGTCAATTTGAGATGATGTCCAGGTAGGATTTGTTCCAATGGTGACTTGAGAAGTTGCGATACTTCCATTACCTTGAGAAGCGATACAAAGTAATTCCGTATTGCACTTTACTCTGTCAATTGAGGTTCCTGGTGCTACGGCGCTACTAGTAAAGCTGCCAGATGGAAAGTTCTGAGCACTGAAAATATTTCCTGTAGAGTCAGCAAATATGCAAAATGAAGATGTGGGGCATGTAACTGAGTTTATTTCGTTCGCGCCGTCAACGTTCTTGAATGTCCAAGTGTTTGACGAACCTGCTGTAAGGTCACTTGAATAAAAAATGTCACCTGTAGAATCGCCTACGACACACAGTGCAGTAGTTGGACATGATATGTCAGTAAGCGGATGAGTGGGATACAACGTTTCAATATATATTATGGAAAAACTTGGAGCTTGTGGATTCGAAATGGTTATTAAATTTCCACTTGAGTCCACACCGTAACAGATCGACGTAGTTGGACATGAAATTCCTTGGATTGAAAGCGAGCCGTCAATATTGTACTCCACCCAACTGGACTTAAGATACGGTGAAGACGAAACAAAAATATTTCCGGAATTATCTCCTGCGAGACATAATATTGGAGATGGACAGGTTACAGTCTTTATTGAGTTAGTTCCATCTATGTTTTCAACGGTCCAATTTGATTGTGTCGGACTTGATGAAAATAAAATATTGCCAGCACTGTCACTCGCAATGCATGCCATGGGTGAATAACATGACATGGATGTAATGGTAACCGAACTATCTATCGTAATAGAAGTCCACGGCGAAGACACAAAGGGGGTCGAAGAAGCTAATGCATTTCCTAAATTGTCGACAAATATACACGACGAAGTACTTATGCAACTGATTGCGTCAAGTTTCAAAAACCCGTCTATGCTGTACTTAGTCCAAGATGTCGAACTAGGACTTGAAGAGTAAATGACGTTTCCTAAACTGTCCCCTGCCAGACAAAAATCAGAGCTTAAACATGAAACGCTTAAGATACTGTTTCCGCTGTCATTTAATGCCGTTAGGAAGTTAGAAGTTGTTGAAGTAGGTGTTGTCGAGTAGACAATGTTTCCATTAGCATCTCCACCCACACACAAGTTAATGCTAGGACATGAAATTGCTAGGATTGCATTTGTTGAATCGACATTTTGAACAGTCCAACTCGAAGAAGCTGGAGTTGTCGAGTAGACAATGTTTCCATTAGCATCTCCACCCACACACAAGTTAATGCTAGGACATGAAATTGCTAGGATTGCATTTGTTGAATCGACATTTTGAACAGTCCAACTCGAAGAAGCTGGTGTTGTCGAGTAGACAATGTTTCCATTAGCATCTCCACCCACGCACAAGTTAATACTAGGACATGAAAGACTTTCAATCGAAGAAGTCGGATCTATCGGCACCTGAATGTAGCTAAATGTAGTTGGTGAAGACGAATAATATATACTTCCATTACTACTAGCGGCAACACAAAATGACGTACTGGGACATGTAATTGAATTAAATGAAGAGCCAGAGTCTAAACCAATAACTGCCCATGTTGAATTTTGAATAGACGAACTTGTTGCGTTTGTTGAATATACGAGGCGACCACTGTCATCTGCAGCGAAGCACTCACTTTGAATACAACTAATAGAAGTTAAACCAACTCCACTTGTGCCAGATAGCGCAGGATCAGCTAATTGCTTTGTCCAGCTAAGGTTTAATGGAGTTGAGGCATCTGCAAATCTTGGACTTTGCTCGGATAAAATAATGGTTGAAAAAAATATAGAGATTGGAATAATTGCGAGGAGAATCTTAAACTTACTTAAGTGCCTTGATACCATTCTCATCGTATTAATACTAACCCAACGTTACCGGAATTTGTGTAATTTTCACTAAAAATGCCTTATTTCTGCATATCTCAAATACATTATTCCTGGCAGAGGAGCTAGAGGGTTTTAGAATTGCAAATGTAGTGTCCTAATTATGCATTATTGTCGATAATGCGTGTAATTCATTTAGAATATGTGTTACAATGTAATTGTGTTCATTAGAGAAACAAGAACTAAGAATCTTAAATCAGGTACTGTCTATAAAAAGCATCAACTTGTTGAAGCTATTAGAACAGAGAGTGGTCCCAGACAGCGTATAGTCATGGAGTTAGGTACGTTAGATATTGATAAGCAAGAGTTTAAGAAACTAGCTAGTCTCTTGTCATCTCGCCTTAGTGGTAAAGATTCATTATTTGATGATGATTCTAGGCTTAGTAAAGTTGCAGATAGCCTTGTTAGTCAGTTCAATTTTAAAGAGGACGCTGAAAAAGAAAAAACTAAAAGAAGACAGTCTTCTAACTTTCAGAAAGTTGATCTAGCAAGTGCTACTACTTCATTTAATCGTTCCCTTGGGCCAGAGCTAGTTGCAGTTGAGTTTTTTAAGAGAGTAGGATTAGATGACATTCTAAAGTCTTTAAAGTTAACTCTAAAGCAGGAATCTTTAATAAAAGCTCAAGTGATAGCACGATTAATATCTCCAGGTAGTGAACTTTCAACACATAGATTTATAACAAAGAAAAGCTCACTACCTGAGTTTTTAGATGTTGATCTATCATCAGTTAATAAAAACCAGATCTATGAAATAGCAGATCTTTTAGTGCTTAAAAAAGTCGAGATAGAAACTAGATTAGTTAAGACTGAAACTAAACTTTTCAACTCGACAAGAAAACTCTTACTATATGATCTAACTAACACTTATTTAGAAGGTCAAGCAAAGAATAACTCATTAGCAGCATATGGACATTCTAAAGAAAAGAGGTCAGACTGTTTATTAGTAACACTTGCACTTGTAGTAGATGAATATGGACTCCCTGTTTATTCAGAGATTCTAAAAGGTAATCAGAGTGAACCTGAGACCTTAGCTGACGTACTTAATCGTCTAGAAGATAGTGACTACCTCTTTAACCAGCTTAAACCTACTGTTGTAATGGATAGAGGGATTGCAACAAAAGATAACTTAGACCTCTTAATATCACGTGACTATCAGTACATCGTTATTGAAAGAGTTAACGATACTTTGAACTATATTGATGAATTTATAAATGCTAAAGATACCTTTCAAGAGATTGGTAATCCTGCCAGTGACAGTTCTGCCAGTGACAGTTCTGCCAGCGACAAAACTGATGGCAAACAAGTATTTGTCAAAGACATTGAGGTTGAAACTGGAACTAAAGTTTTGTGCCTTTCAGTTAATAGAGCTCTAAAAGATGCAGCTATAGATACTGCTAGGCATAATTGCTTCACTGAGGCATTTAACAAACTTAAGACTAGAATTGAAAATGGACACTTAACAGATGAGAAGAAAGTCAATGTTCAACTTGGCAAGCTCTCCAGCAAGCACGCATCTGCAATGATTCATTATGAGATAGTTTCCAGTTATGAAACAAATAAATCAAAACGTAAAGTCAAGTCTTTAGAGCTAATTGAAAAAGAATCTTTAAAACAGAAAACCTCCCTTTACAGCTGCTATGTCATTACAACAAATCGTAAAGACATTGAGGCATCTGAAATCTGGAATCTCTACATGACGTTGACTAAAGTCGAAAAT
>JAJYFT010000088.1 GCA_021790815.1 Actinomycetes bacterium | reverse complement strand
TTTTATTTTAAAGGTGCGGACTTTGGTGACGTAGTGTTTCCTGTTCAGCCAGCAGATCAACAGATTGTTAACCAATTTTTAGGAGGCAGCCCTCAAGGTAGTGGAATAAATCCTGGGTCGTTCTCTTTGGAAGTTCTAAATGGGACAAGTACCTATAACCAAGCAACGACTACTGCGCAATCATTAACAAACGATGGATACAACGTAGTCGGAACTGGGAACTACCCAATCACCGGAACACAGGTAGAGACATCAATCTATTACAATCAGGGCTACCAAGCACAGGCTGAGAAATTGCTGTCTTCTCTCTCGGGAACAGTAATTATGGGGCAAAGAAATCTTGGCAATAGTGCAAATGTAACTTTAGTGACAGGAACTCAATTTGAGGTGACACAGAGCGCTCCTCCATCGTCAACTTCTTCATCCTCGCAAACCCCGTCTTCGCAGGTGTCGGTCCCTCAAAGTAGCGCCCCAAGTGGTACTACTACCACGACATCTCCTTATGGTCCAGTAAATCCAGCTGAGGTGTTTCAGGCACAAGTTCCATTACCTTGGTTTGATCCGAGGTCGTGCACTTCACAAAGCACGCCAGCTTCTTAGTAAATATGTGTAACTACAGTAGGAAAATAGAGGTAGAATAGGTAAAATGAAAGTCGATATCCATCCTCAGTACATTGAAGCAACTGTTACGTGTTCTTGTGGCAATACGTTCCAAACTCGTTCGACAAAACCTAAGTTAGATGTCGAGCTATGCAATGAATGTCACCCATATTACACAGGTAAACAGAAATTAGTTGATACAGGTGGGCGAGTTGAGAGATTTCAAAAGCGATATGGTCAAAAGAGTGGCAGGAAGACGCAGGTAACCGAGACTAAAGGGTCTGCTTCTTAAAGTCTTAATGTGCTTGAACGATTAGACCAGTTTGAAGCTGAGTATAAAGAAACTTTAGAAAAACTTTCGGATCCTGACATCTTAAGTGATCAGACAAGGTTTGCAGATGTTTCGCGTAAATTCAAAGCAATTGAAAGCATAGTAAACACTTCAAAGAGTTTAAAACAGGCAACTGAGGATCTCGATACAGCGAGGCATTTAATTACTGACGCAACTGACGCAAGTGAGCGCGAATTAGCACGTAGTGTTGCTGAAGAAGCCGAAAATGAAATCGAGAGACTTGAACATGAGCTTCAGTTGTTATTAATTCCTTCTGACCCAAATGATGGTAGAAATGTAATAGTCTCTATCCGAGGTGCTGAAGGTGGCGAGGAGGCAAATCTTTTTGCACGTGAGCTGTTCGACATGTACATGCATTGGTTTGAGTCGCGAAAGTGGAAGGTTGAAATATTAGGGGAGACGTCTTCAGAAAGAGGAGGAATAGATGAAGTTAATATCCTCGTTCAGGGAGAAGATGCATGGGGGAGGCTAAAGTTTGAAGGTGGACCTCATCGAGTCCAACGAGTGCCAGTTACTGAGTCTTCGGGTCGCATCCATACTTCTTCAGCTGTTGTAACCGTCCTTCCAGAGGCTAAAGAGATCGATATTGATATCGATCCGCAAGATCTTAAGATTGATGTGTATAGATCAACTGGTCCTGGTGGGCAGTCAGTCAACACAACTGATTCTGCAGTTAGAGTTACCCACATACCTTCAGGGCTAGTCGTAGCGATGCAAGATGAAAAAAGCCAAATTCAAAATAGAGCTAAAGCTATGCAGGTCTTGCGGGCCAGATTGTTAGCTCAAGAACAAGAAAAGCAGAACGAGGAACTGTCACAGCAGAGAAAAGCGCAAGTTGGCGGTGGTGGAAGGTCTGAAAAGATTAGAACCTATAACTATAAAGAAAATCGAGTAACAGATCATAGAATAGGCTTGACTCTTCATAAGCTAGACAGAGTATTGCTAGGAGATTTAGATGAACTTTCCGATGCTCTTTTAGCCGATGAGAGAACCAAACAACTATCGTCTTAGTGGATTTAGATCGTCTCAAATCAGAGAGCTTTACCTGGAGAGAGATTCGTGGTGTCATCCAAGAAATTCTAAATAGCGACGTTGAGGCTAAATGGATTATTGAAGATGTAGCAGGGGAAGGCGCATACCTGTTAAGCTCTCGTCCTTCAGAGCTTGAGCTAGAAACCGTAGTTTCTCTAGTGAATAAAAGACAACAGGGTTGTCCGATCCAGTACGTATTAAGCACGTGGGGTTTTAGAACATTAAGTCTAAAGCTTCGAGAAAGTGTTTTAATACCGAGGCCGGAAACGGAGTTGCTTGTTTCGCAGGCTTTGAAAGAGTTGGAAGAAGAGACTGATTCGATTGAACCTTTGAATGTTCTAGATCTTTGTTGTGGAAGTGGAGCAATAGGAATAAGTATTCTAAAAGAGTCAAGATGTGCCAAAGAGATCGTAATGTATTTTTCAGATATCTCAGATGATGCCGTCAAGCTTACAAAAGAAAATCTTTCTTTAAATATCGACACTTTAGAGGAAAAATGTGATGCAAAGTTTTATATCGGAGATCTATTTATACCATTTAAGAGTGCAGGTATCTTGTTTGATTTAATTATAGTTAACCCTCCGTATGTTAGCGAAGAAGAATTTACCAGCCTTGATTTTTCGGTTAAAAACTATGAGCCAAAACTAGCACTTTTGGGTGGGTATGATGGTCTTGATGTAATCAGGAGAGTTATTAGAGATTCGCGAAGTTATCTCAAAAGTAATGCGAAGTTAATAATGGAATTTGGATCAACTCAGGCTTTAGAGGTTACTAAACTAGCTGAGGATTCAGAATTTTATGTTGACTTTGTTGGGCGCGACTTAGCAGAGTTGAATAGATATATAGTCCTAAGAAAGGCCTAAAAATGATCGTTGATTTTGAAAAGTTCGTTGATGCGATAAAAACAGGTGAAGTTGTCTGTCTTCCTACAGACACCGTCTATGGATTCGGCGTAAACCCTTTTGAAAAAGGTAACTTAAAGAAATTATTCAAAGTAAAAAATAGACCGAGTGATTTGGCAGTTGTACTTTTCGTTAGTGAAATTTCTGAGCTGGACATTTTTACTAAGAATATTAGTGAAAGAGTGGCAAAAGTTTTAAATAGGTTTTGGCCAGGACCGTTTACTGCAGTGTTGGAAATGAATAGCTCAGTAGGAGTTGAGTTTGGTTCGAAAGACGGTTCTATCGGTTTGAGATGCCCTGATCTTGACGTTATATTAAAGCTTTTAAAGGTAACAGGTCCACTGGCAGTAACGAGCGCGAATATTCACGGGAGTCCTCCTTTGACGTCAGCAAGAGAAGTTGAAGTTTACTTCCCAGGTATCCCGACTTTAGATGGAGGGACTAGAGTTTCAAAACCGTCAAGTGTAGTTGACCTAAGATCTGAGAGGCCTATTCTATTAAGAGAAGGTTTGATTGGCATTAGTGACGTATTAAGCATATGGAATGAATAGTGAATGTTTTCGATATGCGAGTTCATGTTAAATTCAGATCTGTGAAATCATTAAAAAGGTATCTGTGCTTTGGATGTCTTATGTTGCTTTTAGTGTCGTGTTCGAATGAAACTGTGCCTCCGCCATCTGCGTCACTTGGACTAATAATGGATACTAAAGTGCCAAACTTCGCACTTGAAGCTGAAAATGGCACTCCAGCAGAATTTTCTACATTCAAAGGCAAGGTAGTGGTCCTTGTTCCATTTCTTACTCTTTGTCAAGAAGTATGCCCAATTACTGCAGGCGCTCTTGAGGACGTTGAAAACGTGTTAAAGGCGAAGAATCTCACTAATCAAGTTGAAATTGTTGAAGTTACAGTTGATCCCGAAAGAGACACTCCTGCAAGATTGAGAGCGTACTCAGTTGAGTTCCAGATAAGTTGGCCACTTTTTACAGGAAGCAGCACCGCGTTAAGTGCAATGTGGAAGTACTTTGGGATCTATGTTCAAAAAGTGCCTGAAGGTAGCCCACCAGGAATTGACTGGTGGACCGGCAAACCTTTAACTTACGATGTAAATCACTCAGATGGCTATATTCTTCTTGATAAGAACGGTTACGAAAGATTTGTTACGACATCTCTTCCAAATACAGGTAGAAAACTTTCACCAAGCCTCAAGAAACTTCTTGATCCTCAAGGGCTGACAAATTTAAACAGCCCAAGTGGGCTAACTTGGACTCCAAATGAACTTTTGAGTGAGATTGGTTGGCTTTTAGACAAAAATCTGTAACTTCTGAATATTAATGCAATGGCACTTTTCACAGAGGAAGTATTGCAGTTTTTTCTTTTTAAAAAATATAATGACCTTGTTAGGCGGGAGTACTTAATGTTTGAATCACAAATATACTTTTAGGTCCTTCTGAAGCTACTAAACTTTAACTGTGCAAATTGCTATTGGATCTGACCATGCAGGCTACAGCCTTAAAGAGATACTAAAAGTTCATTTAAAGGATCTTGGCCATGAAACAAGTGACCTAGGTACGTTTAGTGAAGAGTCAGTAGATTACCCGATTTATGCTGAGAAAGTGGGGATTGCCGTTTCAAGTGGAAGTGCTGATTTTGGAGTGCTTGTGTGTGGAACAGGCATTGGTGTATCGATTGCGGCTAACAAGGTTAAAGGAGTTAGAGCTGGAGTAGTTCACGATACAACCTCAGCTAGACTGGCACGGGAGCACAATAACGCAAACATAGTGTGTTTTGGGGCGCGCTTAGTTGGAGTTGAAGTTGCCAAAGACGCATTAGAAAGCTTTCTATCATCGAACTTTTTAGGTGGAAGGCATGAAAGACGGATTGAAGAGATCACAGAAATGGAAAGAAATGGATAGCGAAATGAACAGCCAATTTGATGGTCATGGAAAGCCTGATAATAGCATTGATAGATATTCCAATAATTCAGTTGCGGTAGGTAAAGCGCCATGGGATTATCTATTAAGTTCTGACAGTGAGATTGCCGGTTTTATTTTAGATGAACTCAGGAGACAGAGAACGACTGTGCAGCTAATTGCATCTGAGAACTTTGTGTCACCGGCAGTTCTAGCCGCGAGTGCGAGTGTGCTTACAAATAAGTATGCCGAAGGATATCCGCAACGTCGATATTACGGGGGGAATAAGTACATAGACGAAATTGAGACTTTGGCGATTGAAAGATTAAAAAAGCTTTTTGCTGCTGAGCATGCAAACGTTCAGCCTCACTCTGGAGCTTCGGCAAACGTTGCCGTTTACCAAGCTTTATTGAACCCTGGAGATACCATTCTTGCAATGAGCCTTGACCAAGGTGGACACCTAACTCACGGTTCTAAGGCTTCAATAACTGGGAAAATGTACAATTTTGTTCACTATGGAGTTGGCGAGGATGAAAAGATTGATTTAGAAGGTCTTCAAAAGCTAGCTAGTGTTGAAAAGCCGAATTTGATAGTGGCTGGAACAACTGCTTACTCTCGAATAATAGATCCAGTTCCTTTCAAAGAAATAGCAGATTCTGTCGGTGCGTTGTTTATGTTTGATGCGGCTCATCCAATGGGTTTAATCGCTTCCAAAGTACATCCGAGCCCTGTTGGAGTTGCAGACATTGTAACATTTACGACACATAAGACGCTTCGAGGTCCTCGTGGTGGTGCAATTTTGTGCAAAGACAAGTTTGCAAAAGCAATTGATCAGGCAGTATTCCCTGGTTTACAGGGTGGACCGCTTGAGCATACGATTGCCGCAAAGGCAGTCGCTTTTAAGGAAGCAAGTGATCCAAGATTCGTAACTTACTCTAAAAATATTTTGGAAAATGCTAAAGCATTAGCGTCTGCAATTGAATCTGAGGGTTTTAGATTAGTTTCTGGGGGAACAGAAAACCACCAAGTTCTGGTTGACTTAAGGCTCTTTGACCCAGAATTGACTGGGAAAAAAGCCCAAGAGACTTTAGACTTGGTGGGCTTGACTTGCAATAGAAACCAAATTCCCAATGACCCAAGATCACCCTTTATAACGTCTGGTCTTAGGCTTGGAACCCCTGCTGAAACAACGGCTGGAATGGGCCCAAATGAGATGAAGGTAGTGGCCTCACTTATTGCTAAAACCCTTCGGGCTAAAGAAAGTGAACTTGCGAACATTAAAGAAGAGGTATTGTCACTTACCAAGAATTTTGATCCATATCCTGAGCATGGCGATTGGCCAGGCTTTAAGAACTAAGTGTTAAGAACCAGCGATTGTCGAGCGAAGTAACTGCCACTGTCCTGGTTGCAAGTGTTGCAGCTGTAGCCACCTACCTTATAATGTTTCCAACAAGGTGGGCTAGCTATAAATTTGGTGCCATTGTCCCACCAGATGAGAGAAAAATTCACACGGTCCCGCTCCCAGATTTAGGCGGGGCAGGAATATTTATAGGTTTTATAGTAGCGGTTATTGCAGCTGGATTTCTAGATGGTTTTAAACCGATGTTTCATCCTGTCTCACAGATTGTTGGTGTCGTGATTGCTGCTGGCATCATATTTGGTGTCGGACTCATCGATGACAGAATAAACATGTCACCTCCTGCAAAACTTGCTGGCCAAGTTCTGGCTGCAATGGTGCTTTACTTTGCTGGAGACACTATGTACTGGTTTAAGGTGCCTTTCGGCCCTCTTATTGTGCTTTCGAACTCTATAGCGCCACTGGTTACTGCACTTTGGGTGATTGGTATTGCAAATGCAGTTAACCTAATAGATGGATTAGATGGTTTGGCGGGTGGGATTGTGGCAATTGCAGCTTTCGCTTTTACGATTTACGGGCTTCGTCTCACCCAGCAAGGTGTCGTTGACCCGGGAAATTTTGGGCCAATGATTTCTGCAATAACTTTTGGAGTCTGTATTGGATTTCTTCCACATAATTTGCATCCTTCCAAGATAATAATGGGAGATTCCGGTGCACTTCTATTGGGACTTTTAATGGCCACAGCTACATCAGTTGTTGGTGGAAGAACACCTGACGTTTCGGGAGAGACGTACTTCTTTTTTGCACCTTTGTTTATTCCATTTTTTATTCTAGGAGTGCCAATCATTGATATGGCGTTCGCAATTCTTAGGCGAACAGCTACTCGAAAGGGTTTTGCTCACGCGGACAAAGATCATCTTCACCATCGGCTTTTAAGATTGGGTCATGGGCAAAGGAGAGCAGTTGCAATACTTTGGGTATGGACTGCTTTACTGTCTGGAATTGTACTTTACCCAACGATAGATCCGCACGGTAATGTAGTTGTACCATTTTTGGTTGCTGTTTTAGGAGCCATTCTTTATACTTGGTTTCGGCCAGGATGGGGTCAAGAAGGCGGAAAACTTGATGAAGAGATTCGGATAAGCGATGAATTTAATGATGGGGAAAAAAATGAAAAAACTAATTTTAAGCTTGAGGACTCACTCGAGTGATGGGTAAGAGTGATTTTGGTGAGAATAAAAGTAGTGATTCAAATGAAAATACTCAAAATGCTGGGGAAATAGATCCCGAGAATGAAAGTATCAAAAAGCCACCGAGTCTGTGGTTTCTTGCAACTCTTGGGTCTACTCTAGTTGGATGCACGGTTGGTGGGCTAATTATCGGACAGGTACTTGATAACGTGCTAAAGTCGTATCCGGTAGGAACATTTACAGGTACTATGCTTGGAATCGTATTAGCCGTCGTTACCGCATGGGCGCAGATAAAAAAATTCTTGTAACTGTGTGTTGACAAATACTTAAGATTGGAGAGAGTAAGTTGGCGTCCGTGGCGCCCAGTATTCAAATGACAGAAGTCACAAGAGCGATTAGGCGCACCGTGCTATTTAGCATCGTTGCTGCTCTTCTATCTTTAGTATTGTTTGCTCTTCTAAAATTGCCAATAGTTGGATGGGGAATTGTTTTAGGTTTTGCTGTCGCAGTATTTAACCTTAGGCTTATGGACTCTAAAATCGCAGGAGCCAATGTGGGAGAGGCTAAAACAGTTAGAAAGGGTCTTATACTCCACAGCCTAGGTAGACTGCTCATCGTGACTGCAGTCGTAATTGGATCTTTCTTTATTAGCAAGTTTCTCGCAGTTGGCGCGTTGATTGGTTTGGTTTTATTTCAGATATTTCTTTTACTTAATATGGCAAAGGCAGCTTTGGTTCAAAGTGCACCAACAGCAACTAACGATTTAGGTGGGCAACTATGATCTCTTCTTTAATTTCAACGGTTAATATACCGGTCGGGGAACACATTACGAGGACCTTTGGAGGTCTTACGTTTAACGTTGATACTATCTGGACAACTTGCATAGCTGCTGTTATTGTCTTAGCGCTCGGGTTTTACATGAGGGCGAAAGTTACTTCAGGTGTACCTAGCGGCATCCAACTATTCTTTGAAACATTAGTTGAATTTGTGGGAGATTTAGTTGAATCCACAATCGGAAGAAGAGCATCGAGGTTAGTCCCACTAGCTGTAAGTTTATTCCTATTTATTCTCGTTGCCAACTGGCTTTCAATCATTCCTGGTGGATATCCAAAAGATTATTTGCCAACTCCAGCTTCAGATGTCAATACTACTTATGCACTTTCTTTGGTCGTAATTCTCGTCGTTCATGCGGCTGGCTTTAGAGCTAAAAAAGCAAAGTATCTCAAACATTTTGTAAGTCCAATAAATTTGATTGAAGAGATTACAAAGCCAATAACGCTTTCTCTTCGACTTTTTGGTAATCTATTTGCTGGTGGTTTGATGGTAGCTCTTATTGCATCCTTGCTGCCTGTTTATCTGGTACCATTTATGACAGCTGGGTGGAAGCTTTTTGATATGTTCATTGGCTTTTTACAAGCCTTTATTTTCTCTCTATTAACTATTGTTTACTTTGGTCTTGCAGTTGAAGAAGGTCACTAGAGTGAGCGATAGCTTTGAGAGAATTAAAATTGAGAAGAAGAATTTTCATGCGCTAAGGTGGCGCAACAGTACAATTAACCGGAGGAATTAATGGCAACGCAAACAATGGAACATGCTGTAGAGTTAGCAGGTGCAATGGTAGGAGGCGGACTAGCGTTAGGAGGTGGCGCTGTCGGCGCATCTATCGGTGATGGATTAGCAGGGTCACAGACGATTGCTGCAGTTTCACGTCAACCCGAATCTGAAGCAAAAGCAAGAACTTACCTTTTCATTACCGTAGGTCTTGCAGAAGCTATGTACTTTATAAACTTAGCTTTCATGGCTTTGTTCGTATTCGTATTGGTTAAGTAGGAGGCGAAAGATGGTAGCGACAAGCAACTTTTTGCTTCCAAATGCTACGTTTTTTGCTGAGCTATTCGCGTTCCTCTTTGTCCTTGGAGTGCTAGCAAAGTGGGTATTGCCACCGTTAAAAGCTGCCATGGAGAAGCGTCAAGCTGAGATTAAAGAGTCAATCGAAAATGCACAGCATCTGAAAGAGGATGCACAGGCTTTAGAAGAGAAACTTAAGCGTGAGATTGAAGAGGCTAAAGCCGAGTCAAGAAGGATAGTTTCTAGTGCAAATGCTCAAGCAGCTCAACTCAAAGAAGAAGGCAGAGAAAGAGGACAAGTTGAGTATGAAAGACTTGTTCAAGCTGCCCATGTTGATATTGAACAAGAAAAACAGAGAGTTCGAGATGAACTCACTAAAGAGTTTGGTCAACTAGTCGTGGTTGCTGCAGAGAAGATTATCGGTTCTGAACTGGATGCGTCGAAGCATTCGAAGTTGATAGAAGAGACGATTTCTCGAGCCGGTGAGACGAGTTAGGGAAGATTAAAAATTGCGATCTCAAACATGGGGGTTTGTAACAGAGAATCTCGAACGTCTAAGTAAGGACGCAAGATTAACGCGCTCTTTCGATGAA
>JAJYFT010000011.1 GCA_021790815.1 Actinomycetes bacterium | reverse complement strand
GTCATGTGCGATACCGGTGCTCCTGGCGCGTAAACACCAAATACACCGCAAGATTCTTTCACAATGATATTTTGCCATAGAATTAGACCCTTCATGCTCCTTTAAGCATTTAAATTTCAGAAGTTGTCTCAAAATCCTTATTTACCGCCCAGGTTAGTTATCGTAAGGTTATCTTTATGAAGTTCCAAATGCGATTATAGTTGCAGTGTGAGCGATGATAAATTCCAAGAAATCCAATATACTGAATCTGGAGAAATGCCTGTGTCTGCCAGTGAAAGGGCGACCATATCTGCATTTCACTCTCTGTACTACGCTAACGAAAATCAGACTTGGCAAGACTCGAGATGGATGGGAGTCAACGTACAGAAGTGTCCTTTAGATCTGTTCATTTACCAGGAAATTATTTTTGAGACGAAACCTGATCTTATAATCGAAACAGGCACATATCTTGGAGGTAGTGCTCTTTTTCTTGCGCATCTGTGTGATCTTTTGGGCCGAGGAGAGGTGGTGACGATAGATACTCTTGAAAGACCTGGGCAGCCTGAACATCCAAGAATCACTTACATTAGGGATATGTCGACTAGCCCTGCCGTAATTGAGTACTTAGAAGAAAAGTCAAGTGGCTTGGAATCGGTTTTACTTATTCTTGACTCGGAGCATTCAAGGGACAATGTTTACAAAGAGTTAAATCTGTTATCAAAGTTTGTGACATTAGACAACTATTTGATAGTTGAAGACACTAACGTAAATGGCAATCCAGTTCTTCCTGATTTTGGACCAGGACCACACGAGGCAGTTCAAGATTTTTTGACTGAAAATGACAGTTTTGCGGTCGATTCTACAAAAGAAAAGTACTATATGACCTTCAATCCTGGAGGGTACCTTAAGAGAATCAAGTGATAGTTATGTCTCACGAGGTAATGTTTTAGAATTGAAATTCCTGACATCCTCACCTGCATGCATGGCTTACGTCTAAATGAGTCCTTATGAAAGTACCGCCTTAACCCTAATCCACTTTGAGTTTTATTGGCTACCATAATGTACTTTTCCTAGATTTAAGATGCTTTGACAGCTACTTTTGTTCACTTAGAGCCAAAAAATGTAGTATTGAGAGTGCAGATTTCAATTTCTTAGAGAAAAGGCATGAAAACGAAAATTTCTAAAAGCACCAATTTTGGAAGTCAACAATGACCGCGACAGTAGTAGTTGGGACCCAATGGGGAGATGAAGGTAAAGGAAAGATTACAGATCGCCTTGCCAAGAAGATGGACGCCGTCGTTCGATACCAAGGTGGTCACAATGCAGGTCATACCATTGTCGTCGGGGAAGAGTCTTTTGCCCTTCAGTTAATTCCCTCAGGAGTACTCTATCCTCACGTAATTCCCGTTATTGGGAATGGAGTGGTTGTAGAACCAAGTGTCCTAATTGATGAAATTGATATGCTTGAATCTAAAGGAATCGATACTTCAAGACTTGTAATTAGTGGAAATGCACATCTTATCCTCCCATTTCATCTTGAAATCGACAAGATGGTAGAACGGTTTTTAGGAAAGAACAAACTCGGTACAACTAAAAGAGGAATAGGACCTACCTATGCTGATAAAGCATCAAGGGTAGGTATTCGAGTTCAAGACATTCTGGATCCAAAGATTTTTAAAGAAAAGCTTGAAATTTTGGGTAAAGAAAAGAATGCAATTCTTGCGAAAGTTTACAACAAGCTCCCTCTAGACTGTAGTGAAATAGCGGATAAATATTTAGATGAGTATTTGCCTAGGCTTAGACCACTTGTAGGTGACACCGTTACACTTTTGCATGACATGCTAGAATCGAAAAAGTCAATACTTCTTGAAGGCGCACAAGCAACTTTCTTAGATCTAGACCATGGGACTTATCCATATGTGACGTCTTCAAATCCGACTGCTGGCGGAGCATGTGTTGGAGCTGGAATTGGCCCCAGAGACATAACAGATGTTGTTGGAATTGCAAAGGCCTACATTACTAGGGTCGGAGCTGGACCTTTCCCAACTGAAGTCGATGGGGAGGTTGCAGATTCTATCGTTGATCGGGGCCATGAGTTTGGAACCAACACGGGTCGACGAAGACGACCAGGATGGATAGATGCTGTTTTGTTGAAACATGCAGCTAGAGTTAATTCTTTAAGCGAGCTTGCAATTACTAAGGTTGATATTCTTGACCCATTTGATGTAATAAGAATCTGTGTTGCTTACGAGATAAATGGTGAAAAAGTTGAAACAGTACCGTATCACCAGTCTGATTTTCATAAAGTTAAACCTATTTATGAAGACATTCCAGGGTGGCAATCAGACTTATCTCAGATTACGACTGCAAAAGAACTTCCAAAACAGGCTTTAAGTTTTATCCAAAGAATTGAGGAAATTGTCAAGGTACCTGTAACTATGGTTGGAGTGGGACCCAAACGAGATCAACTAATAGACTTAAAAGGTAAAAGTTGAAAGTACTAGTCGTTGGATCTGGAGCTCGTGAGCATGCTCTAGTTGATTCGTTGGTAAAAAACGCGGATAAAGTAATTGTTGTTCCTGGGAATGGAGGGATTGAAGCAGCTTCAAAGCTTGAGTACAGTGGGGTAGTCGAAGTTAGCGATTTAGACCCTAGAGAGATCAAGGCAGATCTAACGATAATCGGTCCTGAAGGTCCATTGGCATCGGGCCTAGGGGATAAGCTACGAGCCGATGGAAGACGAGTGTTTGGTCCCAACCAAGATGGTGCAATGCTTGAGAGCTCTAAAGCGTTCATGAAGGAATTCTTAAATGAACTTTATATACCGACTGCAAGCTATGGAATATTTGATGACTTAAAAAGTGCAAAAGAGTTTTTAAAGACGTTAAACGGGGGGTATGTGATTAAAACTGATGGTTTGGCTCAAGGTAAAGGTGTTTTTGTAACAAGAAATATTGATGAGGCAGTGGAGGATATTGAGTCAAAACTTTCAGGAACTGCTTTTGGAGATGCTGGACGTAAAGTTGTGATCGAAGAGATGATGGAAGGAAAAGAACTCAGTGTCTTGGCGCTTTGTGACGGCAAGAAAATTGCCCCACTTAGTTCTGCACGCGATGCAAAGAGAGTTTATGATGGCGATGCCGGCCCAAACACTGGGGGCATGGGTTCGTTCTCGCCAGTTCCTGATGTGGACGGCAAACTTCTAGATAGCATCGTAGAAAAACTAATTGAGCCTGTGTTAATGGGTTTCAAAAAACGGGCTATTGATTACAGGGGTGTACTTTATGCTGGAATTATGTTGACTGAATATGGGCCGAAGATCGTTGAGTACAACGTTAGATTTGGAGATCCTGAAATACAAAGCATCCTTCCTAGACTTGATTGTGACCTGGTTTCTCTAATGGACCAATGCGCATCCGGAAGTCTAAGAAGTGAACCTAAATTTAGAAATGAATTTTCTGTCACAGTTGTAATGGCTTCTAAAGGATATCCACAATCGTCGTCGTATGGAGATGTAATCGAAGGCATTGAAAATGCTAAGAATCTAGAAGGAGTTAAGGTTTTTCATGCTGGAACTTCGATTAACAGCGCAGGTCAATTTATTACAAGTGGAGGACGGGTTCTTTCAGTTACAGCACTAGGATCGGATTTGAACCGTGCAAGACTGAGAGCCTATGAAGCAGTTGATAAAATTGGTTTTGATGGCGAACACCACAGACATGATATTGCACTTTGAAATACTCTTCTAAAACTCAAACTAAATTTATAAGTGAAGTGCTAAAAAAATCTACGAATTAGGAACTGTTGATGATTGAGCGTTATAGCTACTTAGAGATGTCAAATATATTTAGTTTGAGAGCGACCCTGTCGAGGTGGCTTGAAGTAGAGTTGGCAGTTGTAGAGGCATTGAGTCAAGTAGGGCTTATTGATCCTAAAGAAACTCAAGTGCTGAGAACGAACGCTCCTACAATAAATGACGATTTTGTTTTTAAAGTAAATGAGCGTGAAAAAATTACAAACCATGACTTAGCTGCTTTTGTGGATATTCTCCAAAGTTCATACAACACTGAAGCCGCGCGTTGGATACACTTTGGTCTTACCTCGTCCGATGTTATTGATTGTTCCGTTGGAATGGCACTCAAAGAAGCCTCTAGGATTCTCGAAATGGCACTTATCGATTTCATAGAAGTTCTAAAGGAGAAGTCTAGAAAGTATGAAGATACGCCAATGGCAGGCAGGACTCATGGAATGCACGCTGAACCTACTACATTCGGTGCAAAAATTGCTTTATTTGGATTACAAGCGGCGCGTGATTTAAAGAGATTGCGCGATGCAAGTGCACAGGTTAGCGTTGGAAAACTATCTGGTGCAGTAGGCACGTATTCGAATATTGATCCAGACGTCGAGTCGTTAGCATGTGAAAGACTTGGAATTTTGCCAGTTCCAGCAACCCAAGTTGTTTCAAGAGATCGCCATGCAGAGTATCTTTTCGCACTTGCATCAATTGGAAATACAATTGAAAGTGTTTCTACTGAAATTAGACATTTAGCAAGGACAGAGCTGGGAGAGGCACAAGAGTACTTTGCAGCCGGCCAAAAAGGCTCTTCAGCGATGCCTCACAAAAGGAACCCAATTCTTTCAGAAAGGCTTTGTGGGCTATCGCGTGTAATGAGAGGGTATCTGTCCGCCGGAATGGAAGACGTGGCACTTTGGCATGAGAGAGACATCTCTCATTCAAGCGTGGAGAGAATAGTGTTGGCTGACGCAAGTATTTTGGTTCACTACATGCTTAAGAAAGTAACATCTCTGGTGGAAACTCTAGTGGTTAATACGGATCGAATGAGAGAGAACCTGGAGATTTCAAAAGGTATGGTATTTTCTCAATCAGTTCTCTTAACTTTAGTTAAAAAAGGTCTTGAGCGGGATGTTGCTTATCGACTGGTCCAAAGTGCAGCTATGGAGATTGGGAGCCGAAGTTTTAAAGATGCTTTAAAGGGGTCAGAGGAAATTTGCAAAGTTCTAAGTGAGGAAGAGATTGAAGAAGCGTTTGATCTAAAACGAGTCCTAAAGAACTCTAAACTTGTGGTTAACAAGTTGGAAGGAGAGAAGTATTGATAGATTTGCCTTTTATAAGTAAAGGGAAAGTACGAGATATCTACGACGCGGGCGATGGCAGGCTACTAATGGTTACATCGAATCGGATAAGTGCATTTGATGTCGTGCTTGATGAACCTATTAAAGATAAGGGTAAAGTGTTAACGGCAATGACGGTTAAATGGCTGGAACTATTAAAGAGTATTGCCTCAAACCATATGATTAGCCATAACATGAGCGAGATTGAAAATGTATTGGATGGAATTTCTTTGCGTTCTTACAAAGGTCAAGTGATGCTTGTTAAGAAAGCTGAAATGTTGCCAATCGAATGTATAGTCAGGGGCTATGTGAGTGGTTCTGCGTGGAAAGAGTATCAAAAAGAAGGCACTATCCACGCCCAAAAGGTGAGGAGCAATATGTTGGAATCAGAAAAACTTGACGAACCAATATTTACTCCATCCACCAAGGCCGATAATGGTCACGACGAGAACATATCAGTTAATGAAGCCCGTAATTTAGTTGGGAATGAGATTCTTGATAAAGCAATTAAGATATGTTTAGATTCATATACGCTAGCAGAGGAGTTGGCGCGGTCTAGAGGAATCATTGTAGCCGATACGAAATTTGAACTTGGTATCGTTAATGGTGAACTAATAATCTGTGATGAAGTCTTGACCCCAGACTCTTCACGTTTTTGGGATTTAGCGCTTTATAAAGTTGGCACTACTCCCCCATCTTTTGATAAACAGCCTGTGAGGGATTACTTGGAATCAATTGATTGGAATAAAATGCCACCTCCACCTAAGCTTCCTCAAGAAGTGGTGGAAGCTACTTCACAAAGATACGTCGAAGCTTTTGAAAGAATATTTCAACAATCGTTAGAAGAGTGGGAGTGCTAATGGCAAGTTATGAGGTTATGGTGGAGATAAGACACCTTCCTGGGATTAATGACCCAGAAGGTGCTACGGTAGAGCGAGCACTACCTGCTTTAGGCTTTAGCACTATATCTAAGGTAAGCATGGGAAAGGCTATTAGGTTTTCAATAGACGCTGATGATGTAGATTCGGCGACTTTAAGTGTAAATGATGTGTGCAAAAGACTTCTTGCCAATCCTGTTTTAGAAAGCTTTGAAATTAAGATTAGGGAAATAAAGTAGTGCACTTAAGTGGCATTGTGGTATTTCCAGGCACTAACTGTGAATTTGATGTTGCGGAAAGTATTGATAAAGCTGGTGGCATCTCTCAACTAATATGGCATGATACAACTGATCTCTCTAAATTTGATTCAATTGTCATAGCTGGTGGATTCGCCCATGGAGACTATCTACGACCTGGTGCAATTGCGAAATTTTCTCCAGTGATGAGTTCAATCGAGAGATTTGCGAATGATGGTGGCACAGTTGTTGGAATCTGTAATGGATTTCAGGTGTTAACCGAAGTTGGTCTTTTGCCAGGTGCTTTGCAGAAAAATGATTCACTGACATTTATATGCAAAAATGTTGAAATAGTAGTCTCGAGCAATTTTTCTCCACTTACTAAAAATATAGAGATTGGTACCGAACTTTTAATCCCAATAAACCACTTTTCTGGGAATTTCACCGTAGATTCTGAAACGCTTAAAGTTCTTGAAGATTCCGGAAGGGTCGTTTTTCGGTATAAATCCAACCCTAATGGTTCTACAGCTTCAATAGCCGGAATTTCAAATGAAACTGGTAACGTTGTAGGACTAATGCCTCATCCTGAAAGAGCAAGTGATATTTTGTTGGGTAGCGAGGATGGGTTAAGGCTGCTTAAAAACCTTATATTAATTTAATCAAGTTTAATTATTCAGTTCTAGAACTGTTCATAAAAGCTGGTTTCTATTTAGATAGATCATTTGGTTGTTTGGGAAATCAATGATGAAACTACGATGCTTCACTAATTTGATCCTAAAGATGGAGCATCTCCTTTTTAGGCTATAAACCTATCGTGGCGATTGAGGATTGGGACCGAATGAGTTTTGCCTCAAATTTGAAATCGGAATTGGAACAAAAGGAAAACATGAAGGAACGTATTTAAATAATCTCAAATTCAGTAGTGTTTGTTTGGGTGAATTATCTTGAATATTATTACGAATAATTAAAAATTTAACCTATCTCGCCTAACCTCTGGTTCTTGAAATACCAGCTTTTTTGAGAACTTCAATGGGTACACCAGCGTCTCTCCACGTGCCATACGAGATCCCTTTACGCTTTCCATAGTCTGAAGCAACTTTAATAAAATCTTCTTCTAAACTGTCATTAGATGGTGGACGCTTAGGCTCAGATTTTTTAAGTTCAGCTAAAAGCTCTCTTTTTTGCTGGATAAGCTGGAGTTTTGTAAGTGCAGTAGCTCCTAAAAGTTTACCTTCTACTTCGACCAGTGCATTTTTTATTTTTTCTGGATCTTTTATTCTATGTCGCCTTCTCGATTTGGAGCTATCGACTGCTTCTAAGTAGCGTCTGACTATACTTCCCTGTTCGCGACCTCGCGCCAATGCTTGTTTGTGTTCCTGAGAAAGCCTTGCTTGATCAAGTTTTTCTGTTTTCGAATTAGCGGCCATTATCCCATTATCTCACCATTTGATAGAGATTTCGAGGCGAGCACAGTAAAATTGTAATTTTGTCTTTTAAGTGCTTCTATTCAGGCTATCGTCACTAGTGTGAGTAATTCATTACACGTAGAACTTGGCTTAACGGACGAGGAATTTCAAGAGATAAAAAATGTTTTAAAACGTGACCCGAATGATTTAGAACTGGCAATGTATGCAGTGATGTGGAGTGAACATTGTTCTTATAAGTCCTCAAGGGTTCATTTAAAGCGCCTCCCTACCACCGGACCTCGAGTTTTGGTTGGACCGGGGGAGAATGCAGGAGTGATTGATGCTGGGGATGGTATGGCGGTTGCTCTTAGAATTGAAAGCCACAATCACCCCTCTGCAATTGAGCCTACACAAGGAGCAGCCACAGGAGCTGGTGGAATTCTTCGGGATATCTTCACGATGGGAGCCCGACCAATTGCACTCTTAGACCCCCTTTATGTTGGACCTCTTGATACACCACGACACAAGTGGTTACTTGAATCAATTGTTAGAGGAATTTCAAGCTATGGCAACTCGGTAGGAGTTCCGACAGTGGGTGGAGAGATTCATATTGAGCCATGTTTTGGAGAAAATCCTCTTGTAAATGTTATGTGTGTTGGGGTAATGCCAGTTGAAAGGCTTATTCTTGCTCAAGCTTCTGGAGTTGGAAACTTCGCTATATTGCTGGGGTCAAGAACAGGTCGAGATGGCATTGGCGGAGTAAGTGTTCTTGCGTCACAGGAGTTTAACTCGCAGGCCGATAGTTCAGCTAAACTGCCGAATGTTCAGGTAGGAGATCCTTACGAAGAGAAGAGACTAATCGAAGCGTGCTTAGAGTTGCTGAATCAGAAGTTGGTAGTTGGAATACAGGACTTAGGCGGTGCGGGTTTGACTTGTGCCACAAGTGAAACTGCTGCTCGTGCTGGACTTGGAATGGACGTTGATATAAATGCAGTTCCTCTAAGAGAACCCAACATGAACTCTGTTGAAATCATGACTTCTGAAAGTCAAGAGAGGATGCTGGCCATTGTCGAACCCGTTGCACTTCAAGATGTATTGGACGTATGTAGAAAGTTTGAAATCAGAGCTACGGTAGTAGGAACAGTAACTGAACCTGAAAATGGAGTTGGGTATTTATGTATTCGCAATGGATTAGAAGGTGAAATACTGGCAAAAGTCCCTGCTAAATCACTAGCGGATGAGGCACCTCTCTATAATCGACCTCTTAAGCGGCCATCAAACCTTGATGAGAAGCTATCCACTCAAAATCCCAACTCTCTAGTCGGAAAGTTTGACTTAAACGCAGATATAAAAGAGCTTTTAATTGATGAATCTTGGATTTACAGGCAGTACGACCATCAGCTCTTTTTAAATACCGTTATCCCTCCTGGATTTGACGGGACTCTTTTAAGACTAAATGAGCCTGGCGGATTAAAGACCTCAAAAGCTGTAGCGATCTCAACCGATGGAAATCCGACTTGGTGCGCAATCGATCCCATGCAAGGTACCATCTTAACGGTTGTTGAAGGGGCTATGAATGTAGCTGTAACTGGCTCTGAACCTGTTGCAATTGTAAACTGCTTAAATTTGGGTAGTCCTGAACATCCAGAAGTAATGTGGCAGCTGAGTGAAATTGTCAACGGTATGAGCGAAGCTTGTTTAGCCCTGGGTACTCCAGTTGTCGGGGGAAATGTAAGTCTTTACAATGCAAACGATGGGGAAGATATAGATCCAACTCCAGTAATCGGAACCTTAGGCATAAGGGATTTGGTTGGGTATAAGTCCCAAGTTCCAAAAGTACAGAAGTCCTCTAACGAGAATGTATCTGATGCCTTACCGTCAACTAATGTAATTGTTTTAGTTGGTGGTCCGAACCCCTTTGAGGAGAGCCAAGAGTTTTTACTAGGTGGGTCTAGTTGGGCAACAAAATGTAGAAACCTCAAAGGAGGGTATCTTCCAAAAATAGATTTGGGCGAAGTGAAAACATTGATTAAAGCAATTCATCTGTTTATCGAAAAGTCGAATGCTGTTCATGACATTTCTTCTGGAGGAATTGGAGTTGGACTTGCAAAACTTATTTTGAACTATCTTAATACTGGTATCGAAGTTGAAGGCGAAATGAGTGCTGCTGCCTTATTTTGTGAACTCCCTGGAAGAGTTGTTTTAAGTGTGGATGAGAAAAATGAGAAGAGTGTATTTGAAATTGCTGGTGAAGTAGGTCTTCCAATTTACCGACTTGGCGTTGCAAGAGGAAATAGGTTTGTCGTTAAAACAAGTAAAAGTATAGATTGTGGGAATGGAATTGATCTAGAGATTGATGAATTAAAAAAGAGCTACTTAGGAAATCTTGAAAAACTTGTCATTCAGTAGAGTTTTTAACCGCTCTATGATCTCATCTTCTACATTTAAGTCTCCACAACCTGTACCTATTTCAAGTTCTGGCTTAAAAGTTCCGTGAAAATCGGAGCCGCCCGTTGCAATGAGGTTATTCTTGACAGCAAGATCAAAAAGATACTCTCGCTCTTGATTTGAGTATTTGCCATAAAAAGCTTCTATTCCACTTAATCCAAGTTTTGAAAGTCGACAAATTTCTATTTCAAGCTCATTCTTTGAAACCCCAATATGAAGCGGATGAGCAATTACAGCGAGCCCTTTAGACCTTGTTGCAAGTTCTATTGCGTCGCTAACACTAAGTCTGGCCTTTTTTACATAAGCGCTTGCGCCAGCGCCCAAATAGGTAGTAAAAGCTTCATCTATTGACGCTGCATATCCCTTCTTAATCAGAACTCTTGCAAAGTGAGGTCTCCCAACCCCCTGGCTATGTGCTTCTCGCATAACATCATCGATTGTTATTTCTATCCCCAATGAGTTAAGTTTTGCAACCAGTTTGTTATTTCTGTTAGAGCGATCATCTTGAAGATTTACAAGTTCGCTTTTTAGTGCACTGTCAAGTGTTTCATTCACAAAGTATACAAGAACATGACAAGAGATCTCTTTGCTACCTTTCAAAGATGGCTCCCAAATACATGAAAGTTCAACCCCACTTATAAGTTCGATTCCAAGTTCGTCAGCCTTGCTTCTTGCTTCTTTAAGTCCATCAAAACGATCGTGGTCTGTTAAAGAGATAGCCTTAAGGCCTTTTGATGACGCTAATTCTACTACGCGTGATGGAGATTCTGAGCCATCAGACACGCATGAGTGAATGTGCAAATCTATCAACTAGGCCCACCTGGTTGAGGTCTCATAGTTGGGAAAAATATTACATCCCTAATTGATGGAGCGCCAGTAAGTAGCATGACCAATCTTTCAATTCCAATTCCAATGCCAGCTGTTGGAGGTAGTCCGTGTTCTAACGCCCTTATATAGTCTTCATCGAAATCCATGGCTTCACCGTCACCGAGCTGTCTTTCTTTTACCTGATTCAAGAAACGACTCTTTTGGTCTTCGGGATCAATGAGTTCGCTAAACGCATTTGCAAGTTCTCGACCTGCAATAATTAACTCAAAACGTTCAACTTTAAGACTGTCGTCGCGATGAGTTCTTGCTAGCGGTGAAACCTCTTTGGGATAGTCCATAACAAAGGTTGGATTTATTAAAGTTGCTTCGGTAGTTTTTTCGTAAATTTCTAGTGTTAGTTTTCCTGGACCGAAACTCGGTTCGTACGGAACACCTAACTTGTCTGCAGTTGCTTGTAGGGATTTAACTGGAATGTGAGGACCTACTTCATAACCGGTGACTTCTTTGACTAGTTCCTCAAGGCTTGCTTTCCTGAACGGAGGCGTAAGATCTATGTCAAAACCCAAGTAATGTATTTTGGCAGAAGTGAGCGTCTCTTCTACAAGTTCTGAAATGAGTTCTTCAGTCAAAAGTATTAGATCATTATAGTCAGCGTATGCTTGGTAAAGCTCAAGAAGCGTGAACTCTGGATTATGTCTTGGTGAGAGTCCTTCATTACGAAATACTCTTCCAATTTCAAATACCTTTTCGAATCCACCTACAACTAATCTCTTTAAGTAGAGTTCTGGAGCAACTCGCAAAAAAAGGTCCATGTCCAAAGTTTTATGGTGGGTCGTAAATGGGGTTGCATGAGCGCCCCCAAAAATTGTCTGCAGCACTGGTGTTTCAACCTCCATAAATCCTTTTTCATGGAGGAATTGTCGAATTTTAAGCAAGATGTTAGATCGTGCAATAAAGATATTTCTTGAATCGCGATTTGCCCATAAATCTACTTCACGTTGTCGGTAGCGAAGGTCAATATCTTGAACGCCGTGAAATTTGTCACCGAAGTCAAGTTTTGCTAAAGCCAGAATTTCAAACGATGAGACGCTAACCGAAAGTTCGCCCCTTTTTGTTCGCATTATCTCGCCTTTAACTCCGATCCAATCACCAAGTGAAAGTTTTTTTAATTGATCAAAGTTGTCAGTACTATTACTCATTGCGAAAAGTTGAATAGAACCCGAAAAATCTTCAAGCGAACCAAAAAAAAGCTTTCCCTGAGATCTATTGAGCATCAAACGACCTGCAATGCTCACCTGTTCGCCACTATATTCACCAGCTTCTAGAAGTTCCTGGTAATTCTCGCGAATTACATTAATATCTAATGATTTTTCAAAACGGTACGGTATGTCCAATATAGTTATCCTTCTACATTTCTTGTGAATATTATCCTCAGACCGTGGAGCGTTAACCAAGGATCGTGATGTTTAACTTTAGACGAAAGGTGCGCGATCAAAGGGGCAAGTCCTCCTGTAGCCACTACAGTTGACGGTCCTAGCTCTTGTTCAAACCTTTGGCAAAGTCCATCAACCTGTGCTACAAAACCATAGATTGCACCGCTTTGAAGTGACTCAACTGTTGATTTGCCTATTACTCGTTTTGGCTCTATTAATTCAACGCGTCTAAGTGCGGCTGCTTCTTGAAAAAGAGCATCCATGGATATCTGAATTCCAGGAGTTATTGCTCCACCTAAGTACTCACCTTCAGCAGAAATTGCATCAAATGTAGTTGCCGTGCCAAGATCTACTACAATAAGTGGGCCCCCAAATCGCTCAAATCCTGCAACAGCATTTGTGATTCTATCGGCACCAACTTCTTTCGGATTGTCATAGAGAATAGGCATTCCAGTTTTAATTCCAGGCTCCACGGTTATAAATGGAATTTTAAACCATCGTTTGGACATCTCTCGCATCTCAGCTGTTACTCGAGGAACTGATGAAGAAAATGCAACGCCGGCGATGTCTAATATATTTAGACCGTTAAGTGAAAGAAGTTCGTTGATTAAAAGGGCATATTCATCCGCAGTTCTTTCTGAAATGGTTGATAGACGCCAATGTATATCAAGTGTATCTGAGTCTTTAAATAAGCCTATAACGGTTTGAGTATTTCCAACGTCGATTGTAAGTAGCACAACGATAACTTTACTTTGTTTCTACTGCATCTAAGGCAATATCAAGTACTTGAGCTGAGTGGGTAAGCGATCCTACACTGATAAGGTTAACGCCTGTTGCTGCAAACTCGTAGACATTCTCTAAACTTACTCCACCTGACACTTCCAAAAGTACTGACTCTTTTGGTAGGCCAATCTGTAACAAAGTTCGCGATACTATTTCAATGCTTTGTTTTATTTCTTCGACGGTCATGTTGTCGAGAAGAATAACACTTGGCAGAAGATTTACTGCAGATTGAACTTGTTCTATTGAATCACATTCTACTTCAACCATGCGACCTGGGTAGTGTTGTTTAGCATAGGAAATTGCTTCAGAAAGAGAAAGATCTATCATGTGGTTATCCTTAATTAAGACAGCTTCTGAAAGGTTTCCTCTGTGGTTTGTCCCCCCACCCGCTCTAACCGCTGCTTTCTCTAATGCTCTTAACCCAGGAGTTGTTTTTCGTGTGTCAAGTATTTTGACACTCCCGTTTGCCTCTTTTGCTTTCTTGACAAATCTAGATGTTAAAGTAGCAATTCCTGAAAGGTGTGACAGTAAGTTTAAGAAAGTTCGTTCAGCTCCCAGTACGCTTCTTGTTCTTCCTCTAATTTGTGCAATTTCGGAACCTGGGTGAAGCTCGCTCCCATCACCTAGCAAAAGATCTAATACAATTCCTTCGTCAACAGCATGGAGTGTTTCAACAAGACATAGGGTTCCAGAGAGTATCCCAGAAGCCCTTGCAACTACCCTAAATGTTCCAAAGAGATCTTGCGGTATCAAGAGTGAAGTAATATCTCCGAGAGGTTCAAAGTCTTCACGCAGAGCTTCGTTGACTACTCTTGTAACAGCACTTTTAGGAGGGTTAAAATCGTTTTGAAATATGTCCATCTATAAAACTTTAGATCGTTTTCAGCGTTTATTTGAAAATTGTTCTAATAAGAAAGTCGGTGTCATCTCTCTCCTCAAAGTCAGTTCTCCTGTGAGCCCCGCGACTCTCATGCCTTAGAGAAGCACCAACAACGGCTGCTTTAGCAACTGTTGTGAGGTTTAAGACTTCTAAAGCTTTGAGATCCCATGAATCTGACTGGCCGCTCAATCTTGTGCTTAGGCAAGAGTATGTTTTATCTATTGTCCCCTCTACACTTTTGAGTGAGATCTCATTTCTGACAACGCCAGCGCCATTAGTCATAGCATGCTGGAGAGCTTCTTTTAATTTTACTGTATCTTCTATTTTGTCTGGGCTATGCTGAACTACTTCGGGCGTGTCTACTCCCGTTGGATCTTCTTTGTCACAATTGTTAAAGTTTGGTTTTAAAGTTGGTGTTGTAAAAACAAGGTGTTGTATATGACCTCGTACGTAACGGCTTTCATCTGATGGAAGCAGCGCTCGCATTGCTCCTGTGCTCATTGGCCCTAGTTGCCCACTTAAAATTGCATCAGTTGTTCTAGCCCCAAAAACAAGTCCTTCTAAAAGTGAATTTGATGCGAGTCTGTTTGCACCATGGACTCCACTTAAAGCTACTTCTCCAGCCGCCCAAAGTCCAGGGAGTCCACTTGCACCGTTTAAGTCAGTTAGGACTCCACCCGAAATGTAGTGGGCAGCAGGTGCAATAGGGAGGAGATCTTTCGAAGGATCAAGACCAGCCTCCTCTAGAGAAATAGATATGTTTGGGAAACGGTTCTCGAAATCAACGAGAGACGTAGCGTCAAGCCAAACATTCTCACTATTTTCCTCGACCATTTTTTGAGCCATTGCAAAGCTAACTATATCTCGAGGCGCAAGTTCATCCACGAAACGCTTTCCTTTGCTATCCTTAATTAGTGCGCCGTGGCCTCGTAGTGCTTCAGACAATAGAGGTCTTGGCATAAATGGATGGTGAAGAGCGGTTGGATGGAATTGGATAAACTCAACATCTCCAATCGGAACTCGAGATCTAATTGCCATCGCTATTCCGTCACCAGTTGCTTCTCTCGGATTCGTTGTGACTGAGTAGAGTTGCCCCGCACCTCCAGAGGCTAAGATTGTATGCTTTGCACGTATATTTTTTAACTCACCAAGCGAGTTAATTGCGCTAATCCCAATGCATTTTGAGTTTTCGATTAGTAAATCTTTTGCAAAATATCCCTCATAAATTGCTGAAGCGTTTACTTTGATTGCCTCGACAAGTGCTCGTTCAATTTCTTGACCAGTTGCGAGTCCGTTTGCATGGACTACTCGCGCAAATGAGTGGCCTCCTTCGCGGGCAAGAGAAAGATTCCCGGATTCAGCTTTGTCAAAAACTGCACCTAGTGCGATTAACTCCTCGACTCTCTTTGGGCCCTCATTTACGAGTACTTTAACGGCATCTACATCACAAAGCCCTGCTCCAGCCTGCAATGTGTCGGCAAGGTGTGAATCGACCGAGTCCTCCTCATTTGAAAGTACTGCAGCGACACCTCCTTGGGCGAAACGGGTCGTTGAATCATCTAAGGCACCTTTTGTGACAACTCCTAACTTTAATGTGTTATCTAAGGATTGCAGTCTCACTAATGCTGACAATCCTGCCACCCCACTTCCAACAACTAGAACGTCAAGTTCCACAATCTATACTTTAAATGCAGAGAGTGCTTGTTGAGCTTCGGTGACAATCTGACTTGTGTTTGGATCACTAATTTGATTGAGGCTATTAACATGCACTATCAATGGTTTGAATCCATCGAGTTCGCTGTTTTCATAGTCTGCATAGGTAATAATAATTACCTTATCTCCAGGATGAACTAGTCGAGCAGCCGCCCCATTAAGACACACTTCACCTGAGTTGCCAACAATCGCATAAGTTTCGAATCGAGCACCGTTGTCTACGTCTAAGATCGCCACTTGCTCGTACTCAAGTATGTTTGCGGCCTCCATGAGAATTGGATCAAGGCTTACAGATCCCACATAGTTCAGGTTGGCATCAGTTACGGTTGCCCTATGAATTTTTGATTTCATCATTCTTCTTCTCATAATTTCTTCTCCTTCTCGAACTTTTGCTTTTTACTGTTGAGTTGCATTTGCACTATTTTTGTAACCTTTTTATCTTTATTTTTTTCATGGTATTGACACTCCAATATTGTCTATTAAGCGGGCCGACGGAAAACGTGCAGCGATCAGTATCCTCGCTTCATTTGTTACCTTTTTAAGCGGCTCAAGTGTTTTGCTATCAACGATACACACGTAGTCAAGAACTGCAATGGTATTAGAGGCAAAGAGTTTTATCATCTCTTGTTCGATCGTTTCAACATCACTCAAACCCTGTTTTATAAGTTCTTTACCTAAAAGGAGCACTTGATAGAGAGTTTTGGCTTCTTCTCTCTCCTCTTTAGTTAGTCGAACATTTCTTGAAGACATTGCAAGCCCGTCAGGTTCTCTAACAGTTTTAACCCCTACAATTTCAATTGGCAAGGAAAGATCTTTAACTAACGTTCTGACAATTTGTAATTGCTGGTAATCTTTTTCCCCAAAGTATGCTTTAGCCTCTCCAACTAGGGAAAATAGTTTAGTCACTACGGTTGCAACTCCATCAAAATGACCCGGTCTTTCTGCGCCTTCCAAAAGGCTAGAAAGACCCTTCACTCTGACAGAAGTTTTTACTTCATCTTTCCCATAAAGCTCATCAATGCTGGGAGCAAATAAGAGATCCGCGCCAGCGCTATGCGCAATTTTGAGGTCTCTTTCAAGGTCTTTGGGGTAGGAATCAAAGTCTTCATTTGGGCCGAACTGAAGAGGATTTACAAAATCGGTCACCAGAACAAAATCAGCTTGAAGTTTGGCTAATTTAATTAATGAGGAATGACCATCATGAAGGTATCCCATTGTAGGCACTAAGCCAATTGTTGATTCTGATGCCCTTATTTTCTTAACTGTATCTATAAGTTCTCTCGAGGTATTAACAAGCATTATAGGCCACCCCGATTTAACTCTGAACTCATTAACACAGCTCGTTTTAATAGTGCCTCGTAAAGCTCAAGCTCTTCTGGCATACGATCAATTAAGGCTTGTTTATGTGATTCGATTGTCTGAGAATCATTTCGCCTAGCTGGTCCAGTAAGCGAGTCTAAAGAACCTAATTCAATGACATCTTGGAGGGCGATCTGTGAAAGCCTCATAAAATAAGCAGGATCGATTGAGAGCGACATTGCTAGGTTTTCAACTTGATTCATTAGAGCCACAACATGGTTAGTAGCAACAGTTGCACACGCATGGTACAAGGTTCTGTCGCTATCTTTAATACGGTATGGAGTAGCATTAAAGGCTTCCACAATTGAGAGCACTGAATCATTTCCAGAGTACGCCATCAAAATGCCTGACAAAAGACGCATTGCGCCAATTTCTTTATTGGGCAATGGAGCCAGTGGATGGAGAGTTGCAATGTTTGTATGCTTTGAAAGGACATCTAGACCTAAAGATCCAGATAAGTGGAGGATGGTAGTCGAATTATTATTTGGAATTTGATCAGAAAGAGAAGCTATTTTTCCATCTGGAACTGCGAGAATTAAAAAGTTGACACCAAATGCCAGGTCAACATTCGTACTGCCCACAGTCATTTTATCCAATGGACCGTCTACAGACGTTCCCACTTTTTCAAAAGCTTGAGCGAATGCCTGCCCAGCCTTACCATTTCCTATAATACGGACGCTTAACTCGCGCACGTTACCTCACTTTACGTTCCAGCCCAAACTTTGGTGCCGTTCGTCACTTATTATTTTATATCGTGCCGACGCAGGTGACGTCACCTATTGCAAAATTAATCATTTTGTCTGAAATTAATTCCGGGTTTAAGTCTCTGAGCGGGACTAATACAAATTTTCGATCAAACATTCTAGGGTGAGGAACCTCAAGGTTTGGACTGTTTACCTGTAAATTCCCAATTGTTAAAATATCAATGTCAAGAGTTCTAGCCCCCCAGCGTTGTTTTCTTTCTCGTTTTGCGTCTTCCTCTATTTTCCTTACAGTATTTAATAGTTCAAAAGGGGTTTCAGCAGTTTCGACAGCAATAACTAAGTTTAAGTACGGATCTTGACCGTCTGGACCCCCAATTGGTTCTGTTTCATATACAGGTGATACTGCTACAACACCTTTTAAGGATTGGACGGCATGTCTAATAAAGCTCCACCTATCTCCCAAGTTTGATCCAAGTCCTAAGTAAGCCTTTCGACTGACTGGAACTAAGATGGTAGCCTTCGCGGCTCGCAGGTTAGCAACGGGTGGACTTACTTTTTCAACAGTTATTTGAACCTGCCAGATATGACAGGAAAGCTCTGCGATATATAGAGCGATGTTTTGAGCGATTTCGAAAGCAAGCGTCTCAAGAAGGTTTTTGGAAGGTCCACCAATTATTTGTCGTGCTATGTCGCATAGATAGCTATAGTCAACTGTATCTTGAAGATTGTCGCTCTGTGCTGGCCGTTTTAGATTTCCAAGAAGACAACCAGAAATTTCAAAAGTTTGAGGTTTGAGTTTTTCATCATGAAGGATTCCATGAATTCCGTCAATTTTAAGACCACATATTTCCAAAGAGTCTAGATCTAGATTGTGTAAGGACAACTTAAGAGAAGCCTTTGTGACCAACCTTGATCGGTGCTTCTGGGGGTGCAATATTAGGGACCATTGCAACTACTGATCTTCCAGCATTGTTAAGTTTCCTGCTGACTAACCTTTCTGTAACTGTTATTGCTTCAGGGCCAGTTGGTAGAAACCCAGCCCATAGCAAAAATCCTGCCATTATTCCGATTAATTGGTCAGAAAGTTCTTCCTCGTGAACCAAAACCTTGTCACCATCTTTTAACCACGTTGCTAAAAGGTTATAGATTTGACCGAGGCCCACTCTAAGCTCTTCAGTCGTAGTAATTGCAAAATGGACCCATGGCATATTGAATTCGTCGTAGACATGTAAATTGTGTGGTGATGGGAGTAAGGAGAGGATGCGGGAAAACCCTTGAGCTTTGAGCCATAAAATCTCTTCTTGGCGTCTTACCTTTCGGTGATTTGGTGCGTACCCACCTGGTCTTTCACTAATTGCTATGTGGTCTGCGATTATCCAAGATAAGTTGCGCGGAGTAATACCAGCTGCCCACCTGCCTCTTACTCCAAAACTACTCCTTCTGACATTGCCGCTACTAAGCATGCTGCCTCAACCGTTTCCTTTACGTCGTGGACCCTGACCATGCTTACACCCTTTTCAAGTGCAAACACTACGCTAGCCAAACTTCCAGCGAGCCTCTCATCTACTGGTGCTGGAAATCCGTTAGTGTCAAGTGCCAGCGCACCTATAAATGACTTTCTCGACGTTCCAATTAATACTGGAAAGTCACTTTTTACTAACCTATCTATACTACCTAGAAGTTTTAGGTTTTGCTTCACAGTTTTACCAAATCCAATACCAGGATCTATCCAAATATTATTAATACCACTGTTAGTGGCAACTGTAGCACGAGATAAGAGGAAGTTTTCAACATCATCGACTACGCTTTTATATATGGGTTTATCTTGCATAATTTGTGGGTTTCCCTGCATATGCATGATAACATAACCAACTTTCAGCTCAGATGCAACTTGAATTAAGCTGGCCGATATGTCATTTATCAAGTTTGCACCTGCTTTTACAGCACTGTAAGCGACATCAGATTTAACTGTATCGATTGAAATATTTTTAATTCCTTCCTTTCTTAATCCTTCGATAACAGGGATTACTCGCTCAAGTTCCACTTCACTGGAAACTGGCTGTGCACCTGGTCGGCTAGATTCCCCTCCAACGTCAATGTAGTCAGCTCCTTGCGAGATCATTTCTAGTCCTCGTTCTATTGCCGATTCTTTAGTCGCATAAAGTCCACCGTCAAAAAAGGAGTCGGGAGTAACATTTAATATCCCCATAACTAAAGCCCGCTTAAAAGGTTTCATCAATTAACCTCTAATTAGTCCCATCGCTTCGGCTCTAGTTGCTAGGTCATTTCGGAAAAGTCCTCGAACCGCTGAAGTCAAAGTTAATGTACCGGGCTTTTTTATTCCCCTCATTGACATACACAGGTGTTCAGCCTCTAAAACAACAAGAACCCCTCTAGGCTCTAACGAATTAGATAGGGCTTCAGCAATTTGCGTAGTAAGTCTCTCCTGGACCTGTAATCTTCTAGCAAATCCTTCCACTAACCTAGCAAGTTTGGATAAACCGGTAATTCTTCCAGATTCGCCAGGTATGTAGGCCACGTGTGCTTGACCTATAAATGGTGCTAAGTGGTGTTCACATAACGAAGCAAATGGAATACCTTTTACCATTATCATCTCATCGTGAGCTGCATCGAAGACAACGTTTAAGTGCTCACTGGGATCTTCAAAAGTGCCGATTAATAGTTCTTGGTACATCTCCGCAACTCGTTTTGGTGTATCGACCAAACCTTCTCTCATCGGATCCTCACCAACTGCGACCAGTAGGTCCTTGATCGCCTGTTCAGCTTTAACTAAGTCAACCATTCATCCCTCTTAAACAGCCAATCTTTTTATATCTTTGATTCATAGCCGATTTTTAATCTCCAAATGCCGTCCAAATTCCGGAATTTCTCGTTAATGTCAAGCCCATAACCTACAACAAAACCTTCTGGAATTGTAAATCCAATATATTTTAGGTCAAGTTTTGCTCTTTGCTGGCCTTCTTTTACTAAAAGCGCACAGACTTCTACGCTTGCGGGTTTTCTTGTTTTAAGGTAACGGTTTAAGTAGCTTAGTGTCAAACCCGAATCTACAATGTCTTCAACTACTAAAACGTGTCGATCAGTTAGATCAAGGTCAAGGTCTTTAACAATTCTTACAATTCCAGAACTTTTTGTTGCAGTCCCATATGAAGCTACTGCCATATAGTCAATTTCAACAGTTAAATGTATTGATTGAGAAAGATCGGTCATAAATGAACTTGCACCTTTTAACACTCCTATTAGAAGAGGAGGCCGTCCACGGTAGTCTTCTGTGATTAAATTTCCAAGCTCTTTAACCCTTTCATGCAGTGCTTTTGGTGATATGACTACTTCAGATATCGCGTGAGAAGCCCAAGTAGGTGGCAACAGATTGGTAGCGAGATCTTCTCTCTTTATATTGGGAGTTGGCATGTTAGTATAACTTTAATCTATTTTTAGCTACAGCCACTCTCCTGCCCCCCGGAAGTTCCGTTGCTCCAATCTCTTTTCTGATCACTTTCCACACTTTTTCAAGATCTTTAGATGATGGGGGATAGGAAGTTGAAAGAAAGTTTCTCAGAGCTCTATTCGAAAGTGGTTTAGGGTAGGAGCCGATTTTGTCGATGTCTTCGGCATCAATTGTGCCTGAGATGCTTTCTAATAAAGCATCATCTTCTTTGAGTAGCTCCGCTATTCGCGCTACTATCGGAACCACATCTCTCTCAGCGATATTATTCATAAGCGGAATCAACTCATTTCTAACTCGATTTCTTTTAAACCTATTACTTTGATTAGTTGGATCAGATAGAGGCTTAATTTCTAATAAATCTGTTATGAACTCAGTTTCTTTTCGTCTAAGTCGAAGTATAGGATGTTTTCTTCCATACTCCATTGCTCCGAGTCCTTTGGATCCGGATCCACGCATTAGTCTCAGAAGCACTGTTTCGGCTTGGTCATCCATTGTGTGACCAAGTGAGATATCAATTGGCAACGCTCTGAATCTTTCTGCCCTTAGGCGGGCTTCTAGATTCGGTCCGACTGTTACGTTGATAGTTCGCATTTCGAAGCCAGCATTAAATCTTTTTGCAAGATTTTCTACAAACTGTGCCTCCTCTTTTCCAGTTTCTCTTATTGAATGATCAACGTGGTATACAGTAACCTTCAGTCCATAAATGGACGCTAGGATTAATAAGGCAACTGAATCTGCGCCACCAGATACAGCGCAGTTAATGTAGCCATCGAGATCAGAAAAGGCACACTTCTCCAGAAGGCTATCGAGTATGTCGGTGTTCAAGTTGTAGTCTGAACAAGTGATCGATCGACGACTCTCTCTATCCAGAGCTTTGGATTTGATATCTCATCAAGAGTTGGTAAGTTTTCTGGACCTTGCCACGCATAGGAGAGAATTCCAGGGTGAGTTAGGAGTTCAGCTTTTTCGATAAACTTTTCGCCCTCTGCATATTGGCGCATCTTAGCTTCAAGTCCAAGCAACTGTTGCATGATCTTTTGAACACCTTTGGCTTGGTTTCTTCTTTGGCGTAAAATTCTTGAAAAACGAGCTGCTTCTGGAAGATGTTCTTTGCCTGCTCTGTCCATTGTTATATCTCCATGTCCCTCTAAAAGGCTCATCAGTGCTTGAATCTTTTTCAATACTTCAATTTGCTCATTGCTTGCAACAACACCAAGAATTCCAGAATCAGCAAATGGATTCTTGCCACTTCTTATCTCATTAGTAAGTCTCTTTAAAATTGCTGCAAATTGGTTTGGATCAGGTGCGAGCCCTGAGATGCCTTCTTGAACAAGAGATCGAAAATGGTCTCTCATCCACGACACAGCGGTGAATTGGGCTCGGTGAGTAACTTCGTGAAGTGCAAGCCAAAGCCTAAATTGACGTGGGGGAAGCGCAAACTTTTCTTCAAGTTCTAAAACGTTTGGTCCAACGTAGTAGACGATGTCTTGATCTTCTGGTTTGTCATCTTCAACCAACAACAAGTCGTACTGACCAAGTACCCTAGTTGACATCCAACCTAAAATTACTCCTACTTGAACACCTGCCACTGACTTGGAAACATTTAGACCTATGCCAGGCTTAATATGGTCTTCGAATTTTGACGAGATTGTTCCTATGAGGCGTTGGAAAGATGCAATGTTAGCGTTGACCCAGTCTGGCCGAGTTGCAACTTTTGCTCGAGCTGGACCTAGTAGGGAGTAAAGACCAGTTTCTTCACCAACAAGGTTTTCAGCAAGAGACGTGAGTTCTTTAAAATCATCTTCTAAAGTTTGAAACCTAACCAAAGGAATATCTTTCGAGCCTTTCGAAATCTTAGTTGCAACTTTTTGGGCTATGTCCCACGAAACCATATCTTTGGAAATGGAGGGAAGTTCATTCATAATTATTTCTCAGTTCATGTTGAAAATTGGATATTAAAAAGGTCATTATCGGATACCGTTAAATTGTAGCTCTGTTTGCATTTCGTTGTATGTTGAGTGAGTCCAATATTCTTTAGATCCTGTGAGTCGTAGCTTGATCAAATTTCAGTTGGTTCTGAACTTTTAATTTCGTGTTGAATTGCAACGGCGATTCTCAGTCTTAGTGACTCTGGAACTCTGTCTTTACACTTGTCGGCTATTACTTTTCGAAGTTCGGATTCAAAGTCGAAGGCTTTCCCGCATGGGGGACAATCATCAAGGTGTTTTTTAATCTTTATTCTTAAATCATCAGTAAGTTCATTGTCAAGATAATGATAAAGGCGGTGGACAGCATCCTCGCACTCATTTTTAATGTGAGAACTTTCTATCCCCATTAAGGCATGCCTCCATTAAAATCTTGATTAGATGGTCCTGAAACCATTGCAGCCTCACTTTCTAAAGATAAACTATCTCCATTAGGTAATTTAGTCTCGTTGGGAACTAATCCGTTCATTAATGCGTATTCATGTAAGAGTTTTTCTAATGTTTTTCGTCCTCTGTGTATTCGGCTCATGACAGTTCCAATCGGTACTTCAGTAATATCGGATATCTCTTGGTAGCTAAATCCTTCGACGTCAGCAAGGAAGACGGCAATTCTAAACTGCTCTGGAAGCGATTCAATCGCTGATTTAACTTCTTCATCGGTTAACCCTAGAAGTACTACATCTTCGGCACTTTTACCAAGATTGTTCTGGCTTTGACCAAGTCTACGGTAGAGATAAAGTTCCTCAACTTCATCTAGTTCAGTTTCATCTGGTTTTCGTTGTTTTGCACGGTAGATGTTGATGTACGTGTTCGTAAGAATCTTATATAACCAAGCTTTTAAGTTAGTTCCTTCTTCAAATCTTTCGTATGCTCGAAATGCTTTTAAGTAAGTTTCTTGAACTAAATCTTCAGCATCCTGAGGATTACGAGTCATTCTGAGCGCAGCTGAGTAAAGGGCTGGCATGTATTCATTTGTTTCATCAATAAAGCGTTCTTTATCCGCCATATTTAAATCGTAGGCGTTTTTGGAACCTCAATGTTTAATTTCGATCTTCCAGATCTTTTTGCAATGTAAAGTGCCTGGTCAGCACGGTTTATTAGATCAAGTGCACTATCTCCAAATCTGTAAAAAGAAACTCCTACTGAACAGCTATATGAGCAGTTTGACCGTGCACGTTCTAGCACTTTGAATGCGTCAATAGCGCTCAAGTGGGGAAGAATCACTAAAAACTCGTCTCCACCAAGTCGGCCGATAACATCCGTATTTCTGATATTCATATACCATTCTTCACTAAGTTGGCATAAAACCATGTCGCCTGTCAGATGGCCGTGTGTGTCGTTGATATCTTTAAAAAAGTCAATGTCGATGTATGCAACCGCTAAAGGTGTTTTGTACCGGAAGGAATTTGCGATTTCACGAGTTAGAATTTCACCAAGTGCCTCTCTATTTGGAAGTCCAGTCAACGGATCTATTCTTGACGTCCTTCTCAACTGCCTAATTAAAAAACCTGTAACAAATCCAGATCCAGCCACCGTTGCAGCCAACAGCGTCGTTTGAATTCTCGATTCAGGAGATTCCGTTATGAGAAGTGTGCCAGCGATGACGACCTCAAACAATGCTAAGTGACACAGAGCAGCGACATTAGAAAAGAAAAAGAAAACATAAAGTGCAAGCCAAACGAAAAGCATTCCAGCCCCAATGGCGGTTTCGCTTCCTCTGCCTGCAATCAAGCCAAATCCCAGAATGCTAGCTGCGGATATTATAAGTGCGTGGTAGATCCATGGCGGTAATTCGTGCCAACCTTTAGCTAAAATTAATGGTATTACAACAGCGGTAGCAGTAGTTATTGCTAGTGCAATCCAGCCAACTCCAATGTCGGATGGAAGGATTCCAACTATTACTGCCAACCCACTGCCGATACACCACAGCACTGCTAATGTTCTAGCTTGGAGTCTTAAGAAGGACCCTGGAGATGAGAGCATATTAATAATATCGACACTATAAGTGATAACTTAAACACGAATAGTGAGAATATAGATTAATTACTCAAGTTTTTTAAGAATACTCTTAAGTTGTTCGATTTCTGTTTCGTTGAGTTTGGCGGTAAGATTTGTTTTCACCTCTTTGTAGTATTCCTCTTTTGCAGCTTGGAGTAAGTCAATTCCTTCGTTCGTTAACTTTACATAAACCACTCTGCGATCATTTGGGCACGCTACCCGCTCGACAAGTCCAGAGCTGACCAATCTATCTACCAAGCGTGTCATGCCGCCAGTTGTAAGGTTAAGACTATGAGACAGTTTACCCATGTTTGCAGTGTTGTTCGAAATTTGTTCAAGCTTCAGGAGCACCTCAAACTCTCGAAGTGGAAGTTCAAACTTATGAACTAAGCCGCCATCAAGTTTTTCAGATATATTGTCAACCGTATGCATTAAGAGTGAAAAAAGTAGAATATCAGAACTCTTACAGACTATGTTCGTGTTACTTTCAGCTGATATTCCTGGATTCAAGGTTCCTATATCCATCAAATAGAGTTTAGCATATAAAAAAACTATCTGTCTAGGAAATAATTGTGTAGTCATTAGTTGTTGAATCAGATAACCTAATATTAAACAATTACTTTAAAAGGAGAAAAAATGGCAAATACACTACCTGATGTAGGAAAATGGGAAATTGATCCCGTCCACTCGTCTGTGAACTTTTCAATAAGACACTTAGTGGCAGCAAAGGTTAGAGGAAGGTTCAATACGTTTAGTGGATTTTTTGAGATAAAGGATCCAATTGAAAGTTCTACTGTTGAGGTAGAGATTGATGCAGCTTCTATTGATACGGGAACTGGACAGAGAGATGATCATCTTCGTTCGGCTGACTTTTTTGATGTGGAGCATTTTCCTAAGGTTATCTTTAAAGCAAGTGAATTGAAATTAACAGGCGATTCAGAAGGTCAGCTTAAGGGTGAAGTCACTGTGCATGACGTAACAATTCCTATTACGTTAGACGTGGAATTTTTAGGTACCGAAAAACATATTGCAGACGGTTCATTAAGGGCAGGCTTTTCTGCAACTACTGAGATTGACAGAGAAGACCTTGGCGTAACCTACAATGCAGTTCTTGAAACTGGTGGTCTCATGATAGGGAAAAAAGCCAAGATAGAGATTGATATTGAGGCAGTTAAAGTCTGATTTAAATTAAGTGCTCGTTAGCTTGAAAATTTCCATACAATCTATGTAACAATAGACAATTTTTGGAGGTAGAAGTGGCTGATGAGCTAAGCAGCAAAAGTGTGGATGACGAAGAGTGGAAAAGCAGGCTCTCACCTGAGGACTACAAAGTTTTAAGGGAAAAAGGTACGGAGCCTGCTTTTTCTGGTCGGTACAATGAGTATCACGGACCTGGCATTTTTATCTGTAAAGGATGTGGCCAGCCCCTTTTTGATTCGAAAACCAAGTATGACTCTGGTTCTGGATGGCCGAGCTTCACCAAACCAATCAACGAAACGTCAGTTTCAACGGAGAAAGATTTAAGTCTTGGCATAGCAAGGGTTGAAGTCAAGTGCTCTAATTGTGACGGACATCTCGGACATGTATTTGAAGATGGACCTTCACCGCTCGGTACTCGCTACTGTATTAATTCGGCATCGCTAAATTTAGAGGACAGCCAAAAAAGAGACAGTTCACCTTCAAGTAACACGGATGGGCAGGAGAGACAAAGTTAATCAACGAAGAGTACTTACTCTATATATCAGTCCTCTTGCGGGCTAACTTGCGCTCTATTTTTGATCTCCTCGACAACTTTTGGATCTGCAAGAGTGGTTACGTCACCTAAATTTCTTCCTTCTGCGACATCACGCAGCAGTCGACGCATAATTTTCCCACTTCTGGTTTTTGGAAGATCGTCAGTGAAAATGACGGTTTTAGGCCGCGCAATTGCTCCAATCTTTGTAGAAACATGTTTGCGCAATTCCTCACCTTTGTCTTGAGAGGGATCCTCTCCTGATTTTAAGGTGACAAAAGCCATGATTGCCTGACCCGTCGTTGCATCATTTGCTCCGACAACTGCTGCCTCTGCTACAGAAGGATGATCAACAAGTGCCGACTCAACTTCAGTTGTAGAAACGCGGTGCCCAGAGACATTCATAACGTCATCTACTCGTCCCAATAGCCACATATAACCATCGTCATCAATCTTGGCCCCATCTCCAGCAAAGTATTTTCCTTTAAATCGACTCCAATAGGTTTCTTCATACCGTTTTGGATCGCCGTAGATTCCTCTTAACATCGATGGCCAAGGTTGTGTAAGTGTTAAGTAACCTCCGCCTCTTTCAACTTTGTTGCCAACGTCGTCAACTACTTCGGCATGAATTCCTGGAAGAGTGAAAGTAGCTGATCCAGGTTTTAAATCAGTGATTCCAGGTAGCGGAGAAATCATTATCGCACCAGTTTCTGTCTGCCACCATGTGTCTACAATTGGGCAGCTATCGCTTCCAATATGTTTTCTATACCACATCCAAGCCTCTGGGTTGATAGGTTCACCAACACTTCCGAGAAGTCTGAGGGAAGAAAGATCGTGGGACCCTGGGTACTGAGTTCCCCATTTCATGAAGGTTCTTATTGCAGTTGGTGCGGTGTACAGAATTGTAACGTTGTATTCTTCAATAAGTTTCCACCATCTGTCCTTATCCGGGAAGTCTGGTGTTCCTTCGTAGAGAACCGATGTTACACAGTTGGCAAGGGGTCCGTAGACGATGTAACTATGGCCAGTAACCCATCCAATGTCAGCGGCACACCAGTAGATATCACTATCTTCATGAATGTCAAAAACTGCCTTGTGGGTAAATGCCACCTGTGCCAAATATCCACCAGTTGAGTGCATAATTCCCTTTGGTTTTGCAGTTGTGCCAGACGTGTAAAGAAGAAATAGTAGGTGTTCAGAGTCAACAGGAACGGGTGCAGCAAAACCAGGTGTGCTTTTCATTACCTCTTCATACCAAACGTCGCGCCCAGGAGTCATATTTACATCTTGACCAGTTCTTTTAACAACGATTACATGTTCAATAGATGGTGTTTCACTAAGAGCCTCATCAGAGCTTTGCTTAAGCGGCACTAAAGAACCTCTTCGATAACCACCATCGGCCGTAATCAAAACTTTTGCTTCAGCATCGTTTATTCTATCTTTGAGTGCCTCCGAAGAAAATCCTCCAAATACGACTGAGTGTGTTGCACCGATTCTGGCACAAGCAAGCATGCTAACAGGAAGTTCTGGGATCATTGGCATATATATTGCGACTCGATCCCCCTTTTTTACCCCGAAATCAGTTAATACTTGGGCAAACTTACTTACTTCGTCTAAGAGTTCCTGATAAGTTATTGTTCTCTTATCGCCAGGTTCACCTTCAAAAAAATAAGCAACCTTAGAGCCTTTTCCATTTTCAACGTGTCTATCTAAGCAGTTGTAAGATACGTTTAACTCTCCGCCAACAAACCACTTGGCAAATGGAAGCTCCCATTCAAGAACCTTTTCCCATTTTTTTGACCAGCTAAGTTTTTCGGCCTCTTTTTCCCAAAATAGCTCTGTATTTTCATCAGCATCCTTATAAATATCCAAACTGTTGTAGATTGCCTGATGGATAAATGAAGTGTCTGGTTTAAAAACACGATCCTCAAGTAGATAATTTTCTATCGTAGGTGAATTATTTTCTTGCGTTGTTTGTGAGCTGTCTAAGTTAAAGTTATCATTCATTATGACCCCTTTGTTTTTTGAAATAGTATTTTCTTAAAATTGAAGCCTACTAGGGAATTTATACTTTGGAAGAAATAAACAGTTCAAAAAATAGTGAAGTTGATTCGAGTGCCATCAGAATTAGGCATTTGACGAGGACAAAAAGGATAAGACGGGTAGCTTCTTTTACGATAGGATTTATCGGAGCGATCGACCTTTTTTCGTCACTTACGCCCCCTCTAAGGCGCAACTTACACCACATAAGGAATGTACTCCCATTTGGTGGAGTGACAATTACGGCAAGTGTGTTAGTCGCTCTGAGTGGGCTTTTGCTCATATTTCTTGCAAGAGGTGTTAGACGTGGGCAAAGGCAGGCGCTTCATGTAGTAATACTTCTGCTGGCTATTTCGACAATTGCTCACATTGCTAAAGGATTTGATTTGCCGGTAGCGCTTCTTTCGATCGGGGTTCTTATATTTTTGATTGCTACGAGGAGCTACTTTAAGGCAAGAATTGATTTAATTTCACTTAGATCAGGGGTGCTGACCTTAATCCTTGGTGGAGTACTAACTGTGTTAGCTGGTTCTCTAGGCATAAAGACGGCAGTATTCGTAGCAGACAAGAGAGAACACCAGCACTATGTTCTTAGCTGGTCAAGTGCATTTTTTGCATCGTTTGAGAGGCTATTTGCTGTTGCGACAGTTTCGCTCCCTGACCACATTGATGACATTGCCACGCCTGTTCTAACAACTCTTGGTATAAGTTTTGTTTTGGTGGCACTTTCGCTTGCATTTAGGCCTGTAGTTGACAGACGATTTATCCACCGAAGCGAAAATATGGGTAGAGCCTTTGAGATCGTAAAAATGTATGGAAAGGGCACATTAGATTATTTTGCTTTGCGTGATGACAAAAAAACCTATCTATATCGAGAGAGTTTAGTAGCGTATGCAATTTATGGAGGGGTCTGCCTCATTTCGCCTGACCCAATAGGTCCACCTGATGAAAGGGAAGAGTGCTTTAAACACTTTGTAGATTTTGCGGATAATCAAGGATGGACGGTTGGAGTGATTGGTGCCGGTGAGGACTGGCTCGATATCTACAAAGCGGCTGGGCTTAATACTGTGTACATGGGTGATGAAGCTGTAGTTGAAGTACAAAAATTTTCGTTGCAAGGAGGAAATTTCAAAGGACTGAGGCAGGCTTACAACCGGATCGCCAAATACGGTTACACAATTGAATTTTATGATCCTTTAGAAGTCGATGGCCAACTTAAGTCTGAGTGTCAAAATTTAATCCCAAAGACCAGAAGAGGTGAAGCCGAAAGAGGGTTTTCAATGACTTTGGGTAGAATTTTTGATCCAAGAGATAAAGGACTACTGTTAGCAGTTGCTAAGGACAAAGATCAAAAAACCGTTGCATTTTGCCACTTTGTTCCAGCTAGTGGAATTAATGGCTTTTCACTTGATTCAATGCGCAGAGATCCTGATAAATCTCACCCAAATGGTTTAATAGATTTTGTTTTATGTGCCACAATTTTTCATTTAAAAGAAGAAGGTTATGATTCACTGGATCTTAACTTTGCTACTTTTAGGTCTTACTTAGCTGGAGAGAAAGGAGATGGAACTTCTCAAAAGTTAAAGAAATGGATACTGACGCATCTGTCTGGAAGCATGCAAATTGAATCTCTATGGAAGTTCAACGCTAAATACTACCCAACATGGCTTCCTCGATATGTGGCTTTTGAAGCTGTTGAGATGGCCCTACCTACAGCAATTGCAATTGCGAGAGCTGAGTCTTTTGCAGAACTGCCAGTATTGGGACGATTTTTTACTGCTAAGCCAAAAGAAGATTTAGATGAGATCAGAAAGCCTATGAGGTGAATCTTGAAATTTTCTAGATCCGGGCGAAAGCAGTTTATAAGACAGTTGTTGGCTCCATTTGTCCAAACCGGTTGGCAAAAACTAACTGAGGTGGGAATGCTGACGGCTGATCATAAAAGAGGGAAAAAATTTGGTTCCTTTGGAAAGGGAAGTTTCGTTTCTTTCCCTCCTGGAACTATTTTTAATGAGCATGCTATTGAAATAGGAAGCAATACGATGATAGGTCCTTATGTCTCTCTTTCTGCAGGAATGATGCCGGGACAAACCCTGTTAAGGGAAATAATAGTTTCCATTGGAGATAGGTGCATGATTGGGCGTGGTAGTCATATTGTCGGCCATTTTGGAATCGAAATTGAAAATGACGTGATCACTGGACCCTATGTTTATATCACGGATCAAAATCATGGATATAAGGATCCAGATGTCCCAATATGGAAACAAAATCCTTCCGATAAAGGAGTTCATATCGGTTCTGGGTCATGGCTTGGAACGCAGTGTGTTATCTTGCCAGGCGCATGGATTGGGAAAAATGTTGTAATAGGTGCTGGGGCAGTAGTTTCGGGCGAGATACCAGACAACTGTGTGGTTGTTGGTGCTCCCGCCCGAATAGTTAAGCGTTATTTTAAGGACAAAGGCTGGGTTACGATTTAACCAAGTCTTTCAATGATGGTGGCATTTGCCATTCCACCGCCTTCACACATTGTTTGAAGTCCGTACCGTCCTTTTGTGCGCTCTAGCTCGCAGAGAAGTGTAGCCATTAACTTGGCACCCGAACATCCTAATGGGTGACCCAGAGCGATAGCACCTCCATTGACGTTAACCTTTGACATGTCTGGGTGGTGTTCCTTCTCCCATGCTAAAACAACTGAAGCAAACGCCTCATTGATTTCAACCAAATCAATATCATCCATTTTCATTTTTGCTCTTTCAAGTACTCTTGTAGTTGCTGGAATTGGTCCGGTTAACATTGTTACTGGATCTACGCCTGCAATAGCAAAGGAATGAAAACGTGCTCTTGGGGTCAAGCCTAAAGCCTTTGCTTTTGCCTCGCTCATAATTAGAACTGCTGCTGCACCATCGGTTATTTGGGATGAGTTGCCAGCAGTTACTTTCCCGTCAGGTTTGAATGCAGGCTTCAGGTTTGCAAGTGTTTCAGCAGTGGTTCCTGGCCTGATTCCCTCGTCTCTCGTTGCCATTTCATCCGTGTCATTGCCGTTGTCATCTTTGATTGGGACCGCAATAAGTTCTCGATCGAATCGATGTTCCTCAGTCGCCAGCAGAGCTCTTTGTTGGCTCATGGCACCAAAGGCATCCAAGTCTTCTCGGCTTAAACCCCACTTGTCTGAAATCATCTCGGCTGAGATTCCCTGTGGGACCAGGCCTCCAACTGAAGCATACCGCGTACTCATTTTAGTTCCAAAAGGAAATCCAACTCCTGAAGAAATCGAAGCACCCATCGGCACTCTTGTCATTGACTCTACTCCTGCGGCAATTACGACATCATACGCCCCAGCCATAACACCCTGTGCTCCAAAATGAGCTGCTTGTTGTGAAGATCCACACTGGCGGTCTATTGTAGTTCCACATACGTCTTCTGGAAAACCCGCAGCTAGAGCTGCATTTCTACCAACATTTAGAGACTGTTCTCCTACCTGCATGACACATCCAGTAATAACGTCTTCAACTAATGAAGGGTCAAGATCATTTCTCTTAATTAGGGCAAGTAAAACTTCACTTAAGAGATCAGCTGGGTGCCAGTTTTTCAACTGCCCATTTCTTTTTCCTCCTGCCGTTCTTACGGCATCAACTATTACGGCATCGTTCATGGATACTCCTTAAATCATAACATAGGCTTTTATCAGCACTTTTATAAGTGACCAACTGGTCACTTAGTATTATCCCACGCACTGATTTAAAAGTCAATTCGATTGAGAAAAAAGAGTTTAGCTTTATTCTCTATCGAAAACGAAGTAAATTTGAATGAATGAAGAACATGGATAGATGGCTGGGAAACGGCGGGATGGAAATAATCGAAGCAATTGGCGGAGTTTTCGAAAGATATGGTGTTGATGAGTTAGATCAGGGGTGGGTAGAAGGAGTTTGGAAACCAACGCAATTTGCGTGTAATCCCCACGGAACTGTCCAGGCAGGGGTTCATTCGGTGCTCCTTGATGCCGCAATGAACTTTGCAGCAAACACAGTCCTAGATGGGAAAGACCGGACAAAAGCAACTCTTGAAATGAAAACTGAACTTCTTAGACCGGCCACGAGCGGTTCGATATACAAGCTCAGGGGTGAAGTAGTACGGATATCACGTCAGGTTGCATTCACACAGGCTTTTGTCGTAGACGACACTGAAAGACCTGTCAGTAGATCAACTGGAACTTTCTTGTTGCATAGAGAGCAAACAACAGGTGACAGTTTTCTACCTAACCAACTCTATACTTAACCGTAATGCCTAACACCTACAGCATTGGTGACTTCGCAAAACGTATTGGACGTAGACCAAGCACGGTACGTCGCTGGGAATAAAAAGGTAAAATGACGCCTAACTGACTTCATAGTGGACAGCGTTACTTCGACAAGTCTGATGTACGAACCATGAGGGACAGTGCTCCAGTAAGCCGAGTCACAGTTGTTTACTGTCGAGTGAGTGGTTCAGGACAAATAGATGATCTAGTATCGTAAGTCAAAGCTATAAAGACTTACTGCCTTAACGCCTGTAACGCTGTAGATGAGTGGATTGAAAAAGTCGGCGGAGGCATGAACTTCAAGCGCAAGAAGTTCCTGGCGCTAATAGATCGTATACAACACGGAGAAGGTGAGCGTCTCATAATTGCTCATAAAGACAGACTTGTTAGGTTTGGGTTCGATCTCATCTCTAACATAGCCGAAGAAGGTGGGTGTGAGATCATGTTAGTTAATCAGCCATCGTATTCACCAGAACAGGAGATGACCGAAGACATGCTTGCTACTGCCCATACGTATGGTTTTTGGCTTTATGACTTAAGGAAATACAGGCGACAGTTACAACCGAGTACCCAAAATGCAAAGTCCAGGTTCTTAGTGACAACTAGCACTCGGATCATCTACGCCAACACACCAAAAAAGCTACTACCAATCTGTAAGACGGTTGACAAAAGCGCAAACGACATTCGTAACGAAACCAGCAATCTCGCCCTCTCCTCTAATCTACCCATTGATCGAACCATTCGGAACGAGAGCACCAAAGACATTGTAAATGACATCTTCCTCTATCGAGCTGTCGCACAGCAGAAGGTATGTAACCCAAGAAAATGCGAAAGTCTAGTTCTTGCCCGCCACCCGGCAGGAGACTTGGCTTAAAGAAGGCTCGTCAGTTGTCAAGCAATAAGCCCTTTTCGACCTTGACTGAATCGAACAGATTACGACACAATCTGCTTTTGGACTTAAAGGTTCAGAACATGGTCCGCTCAGCCATGGGCACTATCGACAATTCTGGCAAGAACGTCCGACAGAAGGTGGGACTTAACCGCTCAGTCT
>JAJYFT010000001.1 GCA_021790815.1 Actinomycetes bacterium | reverse complement strand
TGTTGGGAAGTAAAAAACATTTAAAGGCCATCCATCGTACCAATCAGGACTCCAACCAGCCACTCTTCCTTGCGACAGAAGATGTGTTCTTATATACCATGGTACCTCTAAATGTCCTCCATAATCGCCCCCTGTAGGAATAGTAGAGGAAAAAATAAGGTCAGGGCGAACCACTAATATGACGCCTAGAACACAGAGAACAAGAAGTAAGACGTCTGCTACCTCGAGTATTCCACCTTTTGGAATAAATAGTTGTTTAAGTCGTGAGTTTTTCTTCAAATCGACTATCTTTGAACCATTAGAAAATAAACTGACACAGCATTAAAAGCAATATGGGCAAAAATTGACATACCTAAGCGTTTTGTTTTGAGTTTCATCGCACTTAACAAGATACCAAACAGAACAAGACCAGGTAGTTGCAGCCACTCTCCATGAGCAAGTCCAAAGAATACTCCAGTAAAGATTGCTGAATAAGACAGTTCAAACCTCTTAACATTTTTAAAGATTGTTTGAAATGAGTTTAAGAGCAGTCCTCGAAAAAACAGTTCCTCTACAATTGGAGCAAAAATTGTTAGAAATATTGCGATTATTACTGCGTCAATTCCATGAACACCACCTGCCAGTTGATTGGCAGGCTTTGATAGCGAGGTAGAAAGTGATTTATCGAGCCTTTCGAAGGGATAGTAGATTAACCATCCAAAAACAACCTGAGATGCCAATCCAACAAAAAGTCCGATTGGCAAATCAGTTGCTACCTTAACTTTAAACCCAAAATCTTTAATAATATTTTTTGTTCCAACAATTCTTGAGGAAAGTACTACAGAACCTAAAAATCCAAGCCAAAGGCCAATAAAAGAACCAACTTCAGAAGGAACCGCAATTGACCCGTTTGCCCTCGAAATTGAGTGTGGAAATAGTGCCTTAGCGAAAGATAATCCTATCCCCGACAATATAATCCCTGCTAAAAACCCTAAAATGGGAAACAATAGCGACCAGCGCCTCTCAGCCAACTTATCGCTTATTTCATCCATTAAAGGCAGGCTAGCGCAAAAACGCAGGTTAGATTTGACGTTTTTTAATTATTGATGCAACAGAGGTACTTTTCTCGAATACGATAGATACGTGGAAAATTCTCCCCAATCTAAAAATTCATCAGACAGTAAAAAACCCGACAACTTAAGATCAATTCTAATTGCAGGCGTTGTCATACTTGTACTTGCACTTTTGTTCCTTCCTGGTATGCTTGCAAAGCCAACTTCCTCTGCGGTAACTAACTATACCCAATTCATGAATGATGTAAGCCATCATAAAGTGTCGAACGCAGTAATTGATGTCACATCGGGAAACATTTCAGGAAAACTTACAAACGGAAAATCATATTCATTTTCTGGTCCTCTTCCGTCGATAAACGCCGATCAAGTGACAATGAGAAATGATGGCGTCAACGTAACGTACCAACCGCCCTCAAACTCGATATTTACTTTTGGCAATATCTTGCTCGTTGCAATCCTTGTTATAGGTGGATTCATGATGTATCGCGCAGCAAAGGGACAAATGGCAGGCGTTGTGTCAATGGGCAGAACGAGAGCGAAGTTATATACAGCAGAAAGGCCAAGAACTACTTTTGCTGATGTAGCAGGTTATCAAGGTGTTAAACAAGAAATTTCGGAGGTAGTTGACTTTCTTAAGGCTCCAGGAAAGTATCGTGAAATAGGTGCAAGAATCCCACGTGGGATACTACTTGTAGGCCCACCTGGAACAGGAAAGACCTTAATTGCAAGAGCAGTAGCTGGAGAAGCTGGAGTTCCGTTTCTTTCAGTCTCAGGTTCTGACTTTATGGAAATGTTTGTTGGCGTAGGTGCGTCACGAGTGAGAGACCTGTTTCAAACAGCTCGCAAACAGTCTCCAGCAATTATTTTTATTGACGAAATCGACTCAATTGGCCGTAAAAGAGGTGCCGGCTTGGGGGGTGGTCACGATGAAAGAGAGCAAACTTTAAATCAACTGCTTTCAGAAATGGACGGCTTTGACGTTAACGATGACCTTATCATGATGGCTGCAACTAACAGACCAGACATTTTAGATTTGGCTCTGTTACGTCCAGGACGTTTCGATAGGCAAATCGTTGTACCTCTTCCAGATTTGGAAGAGCGCCTACCAATTCTAGCTGTCCACTGCAAAGACATGAGACTTTCACCTGAAGTAGATCTGGAATTAGTCGCAAGAGGCACTCCGGGTATGAGCGGAGCTGATTTGGCAAACTTAGTGAATGAAGCAGCATTACATGCTGTTAGAAGAGGGTCACCAATGATAGACATGGCTGACTTTGAATCAGCGCGAGACCGAGAGTTGATGGGACAGCGTAGAGAATCTACGGTACTTTCAATAGATGAAAAGGAAAGAGTTGCCTACCACGAAGCTGGCCACGCTGTGCTTGCTTATGTACTTGCAGAAGCTGATCCACTTCATAAAGTTACGATACTTCCCACTGGTATGGCACTTGGTGTCACACAGCAACTACCTCTTGAAGAGCGTCACATTTATTCAAAATCGTCAATTGAAGACCGCTTGGCGGTGAGAATGGGCGGAAGAGTAGCTGAGCTTATTGTTTACGGTGATCTTTCAACAGGTGCCTCTAACGATCTCCAGGGCAATACTGAACTTGCTCGAAAAATGGTTCGTGAATGGGGTTTCTCTTCACGTCTCGGTCCAATGGCATGGGGTTCGGAAGGCGTAGTTTTTCTGGGGGAAGACCTAATGCATTCAAGAGATTTTTCAGAGTCAACTGCAACGGTAGTAGACGAAGAAGTATCACGCATACTACAAGAACAAGAAGAACGTGCGATGCAAATGTTACTTCAACACAAAGAAGGGCTCGACAAAGTGACGAAACTCTTACTTGAAAAAGAAACAATTTCTGGTGAAGAAGTCGGGCATTTAATCGAAGAGGCAAATGGAGGTCCAGTTCACGAAGGAAAAGCTGCGCTAGTCCCTCACTTTACCCCGCAAGGTGGCGGATTAGTTCCTCCTAACAACGACAAAATAGCTTCATTTAAGTCAGACGTATAGCTATTAGCGTTAGCAAGATCCTTTCGAAATTCATTCAGCGTAGATACGCTTAATAGCAATTGGGAAATACCTTATGGGAATGAACTGCAATTGGCAAATTGCATTTCTACCACTTTAATATATCATTGGGAACTCCCAGATTACCAAACCAAAATATAACATAACAACATGTAACTACCTACAAGCTGTATCCCAACAAGGTAATAAGTAGTATTGCATCGCATAAGTATAGATGAGATGATTTATCCATTGGCGTCCGCGGGGAAGTTCAAAATGAGGTAAAGTCCAAATAGAAATGGTCAGATAGCCATTTTCCCTTGCATACTCCTTCTCTTCTGGCATTGGATGAAAGCGTGTCACTTGATCCAATATCCGAGCCATATTCTGAAGTGATCCTGCCTTTTCGCTCCGTCAAGTTCAGTAGCAAATACTTTTCTTGCTATTCCATTTACAAGAACGCTTTTGTCGTAACAATCTGGATTAATAATCATTTTCGATTTATTTTGCTCAGAAGCGTATTGGGAGCAATAACTATAACGTGGCTTTTTAACTTTCTGCTAGCTTTCATGGTTCATCCAACCTTTTCAATTAAATCTTTCAGACAGTAGAACGTAATCCGTTGATCCAGATAGTGCCAGGTAGGTCGTTGTCCCTCTTTGGTAAAGAGTTCCTCTGGTACGGTAAAAAGTACCCTCTCATCGGTTGAGGGTTACTCGTTGCAAGTAGCAGGACATAAACTTTAAGAGTCGCAGTTTAAGAGTCGCAGTTTAAGAGTCGCAGTTTAGGAATCAGACTGGGTTCGTCCGGCTGGTAGTGTCCAGTATCATTTTGCCTTTTCAGTAGCGGTGCCAGTCCCGCCCAGTATCGTCCTGCATCACGCAGTATCAGGCATTTCATTCCCAATTCATTCCCAACGCTCCGAACGTATGTCTGTTTTTTCTGCCAGTTTTGGCTAAGCTTGGACAGTAAAGAATTTTAAAAATTGCAACGACGAGAGGAGGTAAAAATATGGCAACAGGAAAAAACCTGCTTCTTCGGCGGGTAGAATTTTGAGAAGCAAGAAATCAACCCGAACGCAAAAGCGTGTAGCTGCTAGTGACTTGGCTCAGCGACCAAGTAAGCGTAGCACGAAGAGAAAGTAACCTTGTTAAATATTGCAGGTTACCGGACAAACACTACCATTCATGATTTGTGCCACACCCCAATAGTATGATGGTTACGTGCACAGAATCTTAGAATACACATGGAATGATCTCGAGACGCCGTCACAGGGGATGCCGCAGAGTACGATCTCAGTATGTTTTGGAATAAAAGCTTCAGTCAATAGGTCGAGAATGTGCTCCCGATCTATTGCAAGAAAGAAGAGTTGTAATTGAATATTGAAATGGCACCTCACCTCAGAAGTTCCAAGGATAGAATTGATTTGGAACCAGATTTCGCTATTGCTCCTCAGAAACTGGAATACCTAAATCAAATAGTCCATGGTGATGCGCTTGAAATTATGCAGAGAATCCCTTCTGAGTCGATTGATTTAGTTATAACTTCACCACCGTACAATCTTAAGAATTCTACAGGAAACGGAATGAAAGATGGAAGAGGTGGAAAATGGGCAAATGCTGCACTACAAAATGGGTATAGTGACCATGACGATTGTATGCCGCATCAAAAATATATGCAGTGGCAACGAGACTGCTTGTCGGAAATGTTACGAATAATTCCTCCCACGGGAGCAATTTTTTATAATCATAAGTGGCGCGTTCAAGCAGGACTGCTTCAAGATCGACACGATATTGTTGATGGATTTCCTGTCCGACAAATTATCATTTGGCGCAGAAAAGGTGGGATTAATTTTAATGCTGGCTATTTCTTGCCAACGTATGAAGTTATATACTTGATTGCAAAACCACAATTTCGCCTTGCCCCCAAAGCAAACGCGGTGGGTGACGTATGGGAATTCACTCAGGAAATGCAAAATTCACATCCGGCCGCTTTCCCTGTAGCACTAGTTGAAAGAATTATAATTTCTACGCAAGCTGAGACAGTGCTCGACCCATTTATGGGCTCGGGTACAACGGCAATCGCAGCAATTAACAATAATCGCAATTATGTCGGTATTGAGATCTCGCAAGAGTACTGCCTATTAGCTAAAGAGAGAATTGCAACCCATTGTGCTCAAACTCGCCTTCCGTTATGACAGATTCCCTTCCAATCATTTATTCCAAGACTGAATTTATAGATAAGCTCAAAGAGATTGCAGCTAGGGGATGGGTTCCGAATGCTCGCAAAGGTAACTCTGGAGGCATAGGGAACACTCTTGAGGATCTATTGGGAATTACTGAAAACAATTTGCCTATTCCTAATTCAGGGGAATGGGAACTAAAGACGCAACGACTTAGTACTTCTTCACTCATAACTCTTTTTCACATAGAACCGTCTCCTAGAGCATTACATTTTGCACCTTCAATCCTATTGCCTAAATATGGCTGGTCATTACAATCAGACAGTTCACATTACGCGCAAGAAGGACTGAGCTTTCGACAGACTATTACTGCAACTACCCCAACTAGTAGAGGATTTAAAGTCCTTGTTGACGACATCCAAAAGAAAATACAAATTTCATTTGACTCGTCTGCTGTTAGTGAAGAGCATGCTGATTGGTTAACCTTGGTCAAAAATAGGGTTGGTCTAGGTGACTTGGATCCTCATCCTTATTGGGGATATGATGACCTAAAACATAAAGCCGGAACTAAACTGAATAACGCATTCTATGTGCAAGCGGCAGTTAAACGTGAAAAGGGACAAGAGTACTATCATTATTCAAGCATCGTAATGCTACAAAACTTTAATTTTGAAGGCTTCTTGCAAGCGATACGAGCTGGCTCGCTTTTGATCGACTTTGATGCGAGATCGGGTCATAATCATGGCACAAAGTTTCGTTTGAGACAAAACCAACTACCAAGTCTTTATAAAACTGTAACTACAATATTGTGACATGGTAAAGCAAATAAAGCGATTTATTTAGGTCATCTGATGCCAGTGGCCGGAAGAAGTTAACGAACGTTCTCCAATTACAATTTGTGAGATATCTAGGATGTTTGCCGTGGCTATTTGAACATTCGCACACGATGCCTTGATGGAAGCTATCGCTTGGTCACCGTCACCAGCCCAAGTGGTCACGTAACCAAAAGTGTAGTCGGAACTGTCAATGCCAAGTACTTGGCATACTATGTAGGCTACTGACTCGGCTTCGAGTTCAGCTAGAGAGCGGTTAGATTCGTCAGCGTGCAGCATTGCATGGGCAAGTTCGTGTGCGCGAGAGTCTTTACTCGTTGGGCAGGCGTATTAGTCACTTCAACCCGAATACGAGTTGATCAAAGGAGCAGTCTCCGTTCGTAGATCCAGAAAATGCGTGATCTTCAACGCTAAAGCCTAAAGAACTGGCAACTTTTACGAGGTGCTCATAACAGTTTGTAGAATCATCGCCTGTAAGGCGGCTACAGATACTTGGTAGGTCTTGACCTCCCCATTTACCAATAACCAAGCTGAGAGAGATGTACGAATGGTTAAACTTCAACAGAAAATATCAGGATCATGGAGGACAAAGAACGGAGCCGACAACTTCTTAGCAATTCGTAGCTATATCTCAACCATGAAAAAACATGACTACAATGTGCTTGACGGTCTCAACCGATTATTCAAAGATCAGGTCTGGTTGCCCGGGGGGACCTGAACTGTTACAATTATTTATAAGAGCCACTTTATTTAATTTACATATTAAATCTTGATCCTTGTTTGTGATATCTTGCCCATTTTGAGAAGAAAACAACAAATCATTAGGTGTCCATCTTGGAATCAAAATTGTCTTTCCAATCTTGATATGGGGTATTTCCCCTCGTGGTAGCCTCATAAGCTAAAGCCCTTGATATTCCAAGTCGATCGGCTACGTCATACTCAGAGAACGTAAAGCGTTGTATGGGATGATCTTCTCCCTCGCTTTCACCTCGTCCAGCAGATTCGCTCTCTTCAAATCTGATAACAGACACGCTTTCCCCATGACAACTGCGCCTTCAGACCAGCAGTCGGGGTGACTTATAGTAATGCCTTCAAGTACGATGACTTCGTCAGATTGCACTTTTAGAACTCCCTGATTTTTATGATCACCTGAGATTGACCTTCTATCTCTTCAATCCAAACTTAAACCGCTTCATTTTGATCCCACAGATCACCTAGAACTTGTACCACTAAAGCGTCAAATGCTTCAACAAAGTGAGCGTAGACATTTACAATAGTTGCCGCCTTAGCATGCCCTAGCTGTCCTGACACCAGAACTCCTGACATAGTGGCAAAAATAGTGCAAAGTCAATTCTTTTCTTTGCTCACCGTTTTGTATAAAGCAGCTAGTTATCAAGGTGAGTAAGTTTGAAACAGCTGGCTTGCCTCTGCATTGAATATCTCAGAATCGATTCTCTGACCAACTACTTGACCTGAGGATATATAACTGTGGGTCAGGAGTTCTGGACACAGTTTTTACAGGTAAGCCAGCAGCCAGCATTTTCGATTGGCGCCTGCACGGCGTTAGAAAACAAGAGTCTAGGATACTATTTAAAGCTGAAGATAAAACCTTGAGTGGATCAAAGTATTTATGGCTGTATACAGAAGAAAACCTACTTAGAAAAACATAAAGAACGCTTTAATAGTCTAAAGGCACTTAACCTTAAGACTTCCAAAGCATGGGCAATTAAAGAGAATTTAAGGTTGTTCTGGGATCAACCCACAAAGACCCAAGGACTAGAACACTTTAGCAGATGGTACTTCTGGGCTACCCATTCAAAGTTAAAACCAATAATCAAAGCAGCTAAAACTCCAAGGCGACATATCGATAAGATGACAACATACTTTGACTTTAAAATTACAAATGCTCATTTAAGAAGGAATTAATTCACGGATTTAAGCAATAAAAGTTAAAGCAAGGGGATATCGTAACCAAAAAAACTTTAAAACAGCAATACTCTTTCATCTTGAAGGCCTAGATCTTTACCCAACTACCCACACAGTTGTCGGATGAGCCCAAAACGTAAAGTCAAGTCTTTAGAGCTAATTGAAAAAGACTCTTTAAAACAGAAAACCTCCCTTTACGGCTGCTATGTCATTACAACAAATCGTAAAGACATTGAGGCATCTGAAATCTGGAATCTCTACATGACGTTGACTAAAGTCGAAAATGCTTTTAGATCCTTAAAGAGCAGTCTTGGTCTAAGACCAGTTCATCATCAAAAAGAAACGAGAACAGTAGGCCACCTCTTTATTTCAGTACTTGCCTATCACTTGTTAGCAAGTATTGAATACAGCCTTAAACAAAGTGGTGATAACAGAGGGTGGTCAACAATCAAAGAAGTCTTATCAACTCATTTACGATCAACACTTATTTTTAGCGATAATAAAGACCAAATACATCACTTAAGAGTTTCTTCTACACCAGAACCAGAACAAAAAGCAATCTATGATGCCCTACAGATTAAGGACAAACTTCCAAGAAAACACAAGATAATTGGTAGTTTGTAGTGTCCGAATTATGACCCTTTAGGCTCTCTACCAGGAGAGACTCTTCACAGTTGGTAAAGTTGGGCTAAGCTGCACAAGCCATGGTGTCAAACTTAACTTAAATCGGTTACTAGTTTCTTGTTAGAAATTAAGCAAACTCAATATATGTAATGGTGGAGTTGAATAAAGGGAGTACTGGGTATATCATTTAACTAAATGTATAGGGTAAATTGCATAAATTCGGCTGCAAAGAAGTTTGTAGGTCGCAAGTCATTTTTGATTGCTCTAGCCGCGGCGGTATTGGTGTGTTTTTCATTTTTCTCAAGTTCTATAAACAGAACTAGTTCGAAAGTTTCGGCTAGTGTCCCGCCTTTTAAATCTACTGGGTTTTTCCACACATATTTTAATGGCAAGAGATGGTGGATTGTTTCGCCTGATGGCTATCCTTTTTATATCAATGGAGTTGATCACGTGTCAGCGTCCCCCGATGTTGATCAGAAAACAGGTTTGTGTCCCTACTGCCAAACTGTAGCGGCTGATTACCCTTCGATGTCGGCATGGGAAAACGATACGGTAGGGAGGCTTCATGCATGGGGGTTTAATACGTTAGGACCTTGGAGTGATTCAACTCTTTATCCAAAAATGCCTTACACAGTTCTTCTAAGTATGGCGAGTGGTTCAGACTGGTTTGCATCGTCTTTCGTAGCGAATGCGTACAACCAAGCCAATTCTACTGTCAGCCAGTATAAGAATGATCCAAACCTGGTTGGCTTTTTTACTGACTCTGAGCTAAGATGGGGTCCCGATTGGACAAATCAAAATGATCTGTTGTCGCAGTATCTAAATCTGCCTCCTGGGTCTCCTGGAAGAGTCGTTGCAACGAAATATGCACACGATCCCAACGGCTTTGAAACTGCACTTGCAACAAGGTATTTTAGCGTGACTACTGCAGCTATTAGAAGTGTTGATCCTAACCATATGATTTTAGGCGTAAAAATGATTGCTCAACTCTGTCCCGTTCAAGTGCTAAAAGTTGCTGCAAAGTACATAAATGCTTTTAGCGTGGATGACTACGCTTTAGTTCCAGGGCTTAACTCTTTTATCCAGAAAGCTTGGCCAACATATCCAAATGTAAAGTACTCTCTAACTTCGATCTACGATCAAATAAAAATACCGATAATAGTTGGTGAGTATTCCTTTAGGGCAAAAGGAGGCTTGAACCCAAACACTTGGCCACCCATCTACCCGACGTATTCCGACCAAATGACGAGATCGCAGGCTTATGAAAGTTATGTGCAGCACCTTTATCAGGAGCCATTTGTTGTTGGGGATTTCTGGTTTGAATACACAGACGAACCACAGGGTGGAAGGTTTGACGGTGAGAACTCTGATTTTGGCATTGTTGCGACGAATGATGTGCCATGGTCTATTTTTGTTACTGCTGTAACAAATGAACACTCTTTAAGCCCAGGGATTGAAGCAAATCCTCTTAATCAATGTTGGCTTTATGCCGTTAAAGGTTCTAATACTTACTGTGCCCTAAAACCACCAAAATGCCCAGGAACATTTATCCAGCCAGTTTCAAATTGGCCATACTGCAAAATAGTTAAACCTTAGAGTAAGAGCTTAAAAATAAATTGAAAATTAAAAATAATATTTTTATTGATGTGAGTTGTATCAAAATCAAGTGCTTTTAATGTAAAAAACCGAGAGCGTTGATTAACTAAAATGCGTGACGTACGATGACGTGTCTGTTTTCCCGTTTACCTTGAACAATTTACCTATGTTTTGAAGAAAGAAGTAGCGTGGAAGATCTGGATTCAAATGCCCTAGCAAGTCTTCTTAAGAACCCTCTAATTGTTGCTTGAGTTAGCTTCTCATAGATGTCCGGGTAGTTTTCAGAAAGTGATCGATCCAATATCTGGTGAAATTTGCCTTCAAGAATAACTTCACTTCTTTCAGAGTCAAGTTCAATTAACTCTAATGTTCCATCAATCCTTGGACAACTCGTAGATTTGTGGCGTGAAGTTTCCCACGCAAATGAAAAAAATACAGAATTCAATTTACTATTTCCTGAAGGTTCAAAATTCTCGCCATTACTATCACGTTCCAGCTCAATTACAGAAAATAAGACTTCATCTGAAATCCAGTTGGGAGTTGTTGGATACTTCAAAAGTCTCAGTTTTTCACCATCACTGTAGGAATCTTTAGCAATTTCGGCTAACCATTCGCTTGAGTCAAGGAGGAGCTCTTTTACCTGAACCATTGAAAGCTCTACTTGGACACTATCCTTAAATTCGTGAGCTTTTGGAGTATGTCTATGGGAATCGAGAGGTATTGTATGGGTTCCTTTGGAAAGTTTTAGGTCTGCTTCTTGGATATTTCTTAATGTTGTGGATCGCAGAACCTCCCTAAGAGCATTAGTCGCCTCTGACCAGGCATTATGTAGCGGACAAACGTCATCCCAGCGGCATGGGCCATCACCTAACGCACATCGCTCGGATCGCAAAGGTCCCTCACCGGCCTCTATAACATCTAATAAAGTAATATCACTTGGAGCTCTGCTTAGCCTATATCCACCGTCTTTTCCGGCTTTTGACTCAGCAAGTCCTACTCTAACCAGATCGGACAGTATCTGTGAAGCAAAGGTCTGAGGAACTGCCATTTCAGCAACTACCTCTCTTACCTTCCTGAATTTCCCCCCCTCCCAAACTTGTGCGAGAGCGATAGCCGATCTCACTACGTAGTCACCTCTTTTAGATAACGTCATGTTCATAACTTAAAGTATAGCTCACAACTTGACATTACGTCTTGAAACGATTACTATTACACTTATAGTATAGTTTTAAACTATACGTGTATTGATTAGGTAGCAAAAGGAGGTTGGTTAATGACCATCACTGAAGCATCACAAGTAGGAGATGAGGTAAAGGGTGAAAGCCCCTCAACGATAAGTGGTGCAACTGGAAGCCAGAGGGTTGCGGTAAGGCTAAGGAAACCTTACGAAACCGATGTTGAACAGCGATTTCGTTTGACAGATCCAAGCAAGGGTTTGGAACTTTCAAAGAATAAGCATGTGAGAAGAGTATTGAAAAACAGGAAATTTCAGTTTTTCTTGATACTACCTAACCAGATAGTTTTCTGGGGAGTTATTTTCTTAGGAATACTTGGCACAGTAAATCCCGATCTGAACTTTGCTACGGCAATTACGTGGTTTTTGTGGTTTGCCCTAGTATTCGTCATGATGGTCGTGGTTGGCCGAGCCTGGTGTGTCATGTGTCCCTTCGGAGGGTTTGCCGAATGGATACAGCGTAAAAGCTTCTGGAATAGGACCCAGAAAGCGTTAGGCCTTGGGAGGAAATTTCCTGAGTCAATTGCGAAATATGGTCTTATAACTTCAGTTGGTACATTCTTGTTGCTCACCTGGCTTGAAGAATTCTTCAATATTGCAGGTCCAGGTAATCCAGAAGCTACAAGTATCATGGTTATTGGAATTGTTATAAGTGCAGTTACGTTTTTTATGGTCTTTGAAAGAAGGACATTTTGTAGGTACGTTTGCCCTCTTAGTGCACTAATTGGTTCAGTTGGAGCAGCTGGGACTGCTGCAGGATTCAGAACGAAAGATAGGGACAAGTGCTTAAACTGCAAGACGAAAGAGTGTATGCGAGGTGGAGACGAAGGTTTCGGATGTCCGTGGTATACATGGCCAGGTAGTGCAGACTCCAACTTAACTTGTGGTCTTTGCAGTGAGTGCTATAAAGCCTGTCCTTCTGACAACGTTGGGTTTTTTATTCAAAAACCTCTTACTTCAATGATAGCTCCTCTTAGGAGAAGAGCAGACGTTGCTTGGTCAGTGCTGTTACTTTGGGGTCTCGTTGTTTTCCAGCAGTTTAATGCTGTTAGTCTCTATGGAACTATTGACAACTGGTTAAACACAAAGATGCACTTTCCACAGTACCCAAACCCAGTTGACTATATTGGCATCATTTTTCTAGTCACTTTAATTATGGCTGGAATTGCGTGGGTTGGAAGCAAAGCAATGAAAAAAGATGCAGTTCAACTTGACCTAAGTGGATCACCAGTGAACTTTGCAGGTGCAAAGGCAAGCAGCAAGACAATTAAGCACTCTTTTGTAGATAAGAAGAGTCAGTTTAGGTCATTTATGCTTCCTCTTTCATATGGCTTAATTCCCGTAGTTGGAGCAGACTACTTTGCACGACAGCTACCTAAGTTTTTCTTGAACGTTCTAAAGCTAGTCCCTGACGTAGGAGCTTGGTTCGGTATAGGAGGTGGAACTAACGCAAAACTATTTAACGCTGAGATATTAAGCGGAAATCAAATTGTTGCTGTTCAGGTAGGCGTAATAATTGTTGGAATGTTGGCCTCTCTCTATGCAATGAGAAAAATTATTAAAAGAGATATTGTTCCATTTGCAACGAGTCCATTTGCTACCAAGTTAGTTGCATATGGCACAGTGCTTGCTTGTGGAGTAGGTGCATCTTGGCTTTACGTAATGATGCACGCCGCAACCTAGAAATATTTAAAAGGAGAATTTAATGACTTTAATTAGTGAAAAAACTAAAAGCTCTGAAGGAGATCAAATGGAGAAGATGGATATACATATCTTTTCAGATCGCTGTGCAGGTTGCCAGGAGTGTGTCGTAAGGTGTCCAACCAATGCACTTAAGATGGATTCATTATCGTGGACAGTAGTCGCTGAGGATGAGCTGTGTGTTGGATGTAGGCAGTGTGAAAGAACGTGCCCGTTTACGGCCATAAAAATAAATGGACCAGTAATGGTTGATGTTCGAATAAAGCAAGAACATTTCAAGCCAATGAGCATTGATCACAATGCTGACGAACTTCGTTTGCCAATCAAATCTTTTGAAGACGCAAAGAAGGAAGCTATGAGGTGTCTTGACTGTCCAGACCCAACTTGTCTCAGGGGTTGTCCTGCCCATAATGACATTCCATCATTTATCAGAGCAGTTAGAGAAGGAAACCTGCAAGAAGCTCATAGTGTGCTTTCGAGAACTTCTGTACTGCCAGATGTGTGTTCAAGAGTGTGCGACCAAGCAACTCAATGTGAAGGGTCTTGTTCGTGGTCTTTGGCTGGAAAGCAACCTGTAGCAATTGGGCTATTGGAGCGCTTTATAACTGAAAACGCAGACTTTCTTCCGCTTGAAAAGGGAAACAAGGCGACAGGTCTTGAAGTTGCTATTATTGGCTCTGGACCGGCAGGAATTGCTGCCGCAACTGAGCTTGTAAAACAAGGTGCAAAAGTGACAGTCTTTGAAAAAGACTCGACTCCTGGTGGACTTATAACTTGGGGGATTCCAGACTTCACACTTCCACATGAAGTGGCAAAAAGGCCGTGGGATAGACTCATCAACGAAGGTGTGAATCTAAAGGTTAACACAGAGATAAAAGAGGCTGAAGTAAACGATCTTTTGGGGAATTACGATGCTCTTATTATTGCTTGTGGCGCAAGTCAGCCAATTAAGCTTCCTGTTGAAGGTGGTGACCTTAAAGGAGTTGTTGATGCGACAACTTTCTTAAAAAATGGGCAAGAAGCAATAAATAACGGATCAAGTATTTCAGAGATTGAAGTACTTGGACTTAAAGGAGTTAGTTCGCCTCATATCTTAGTATTGGGTGCTGGAAACACTGCAATGGATGTCGCAAGAACTGCCAGAAGATTGGGAGCATCAGTTCGAGCCATTGACTGGATGGATCAAAAGTTTGCTCCAGTTAGGCCAGATGAACTTGCTGAAGCAAAGTCTGAAGGTGTAGAAATTACGTTTAGCTCTACTCTCGTATCTCTAACTGGAAACAACGGTAGGGTATCAACTGCAAAAATTGCTAAGACAACCCAGACGTCAGCTAAAGAGCTTCCTAAAGTTCAATCGGGATCAACTTCTGATGAAAAAGTGGACTTAGTTGTTATGGCGATGGGTTACAGAGTAGATCCAGATATCCAGAAAGCCTTGAATGGTGCTCCAATTAGAAAAAAGCCTGCAGAAAAAGTTGACAGAAGGTGGATTGCAAGTGGAATATTTGCTAACCCAGCTCCTGAATTTGCTCGAGGACAAAATGTTGGAGTGATCAGCCTTTCTCGTGAAATTGCGAATCAATTAAGTATGATTCCAAGAAGACCGAGGATGTGGGTTGTCGGCGATGCTTTAATCGGGCCAGCCACTGTTGTTGAGGCAATGGCACATGGTCGTGATGCAGCTCGCGCAATTATCACACATAAGCCAAGTAAGAGTGGAGGCTCTGAGGTAGGTCTGTATGCAACAAAGACAGCGAAAGTTCTCATAGCAGTTGAAAGCAGGGGAGGTACTACGCTTAAAATTGGTGAAGCTATTCAAAAGAGAATTTCATCAAGTGATGTAGAAGTTAGGGTTCAAAAACTCAATACCATAACCATGGAAGATATTGCATGGGCAGACCACCTGATTTTAGGTACTTGGGTTGAAGGCTTTGTAGTAGCTAAAGTTGGTCTTCCAAAATTCACAAAAGCTTGGCTAAAAACTCTTCCGCCACTTGGTGGTTTGCCGACTTCGATTTATGTAACCTACAGCTTCAATCCGAAAGACGTATTAGGTAATCTAGCTAAAGAGCTTGAAGGTAAAGGAGCTAAGATTCAGTCGAAAGAAGCTTTTAAGACAACTCTTGGTGGTACAGTTGACCTAAGTGGAATCGACAACTTTGCGTCTTCAATAACAGGCCAGAAGAAAGGTGCGGCTAAAGTTACAACTCGCTAAACCTTAAATTAGTTTTGTAGGTGCATGGCTCATTATTTAGAAAATAAAAGGAAATCTTGTGATTTGCAAATATTGTTACCTAAGATGTAGATTCGGAGAGTATAGATTTTAAATTTGTAAGTCGTACGCCTTAAGACAATAAAATAAGGAGGAGCAATGAAAAGTGACATTGATCTTAGCTATTTGGAAAAAGTCAGGTCAGGTCAGTTCGATCTGGGTTGGCTCAATAACGTAACCTCAGAGTGGGGCATTAAGCCTAAACCCAGCAAGATTGGCTTGACTTTACGTGATATTTTTGTAGGTAGTTATGGTGACATTCCCGAAACTGCTCCAAGACGCACGATGGCCCCGAGGGGTTGCGATATAGATTCAGAGTTGCCAGACATGGGTTACACAATAAACTCAAAATCTGAAGTCTGGGCGGACAACTTGCTAGATCTTTATGAAGAAGCGGTAAGTCGGCAGTGGAGCGCAACGCGAGATATTCCTTGGAATGAGCTACAAGAGCTTGATCCAGATGTTGAACACGCTATGTGTCAACTGGCAACTTTTTTATCTGAAGTTGAGATGGTAGCGTCTGATTTCCCGGCAAAGTGGATGTGGCGTATTAACCATGATTTTTTGGAAGCAAAGATGTTCTTATGTACTCAAATTATGGATGAAGCGAGGCATTCGGAAGTGTTTCGGAAAAGAGCACTTTCGAACGGCGGCGGTTTAGGTAAAGCATCTCCTGTTGGTGAAGAGTTTTTGAAACTTGTTCTAGATGCAAAGAACTACGATGAAGGTTCAGCTTTGATGCACCTGTTAGGTGAAGGTTTAGTTCTCTCTGTTTTTCGAGCTGGGGAATTAATAGCTCCTACACATGTCGAAAAAAAGATATTTAGACTTTGCATGCAAGACGAAGCTCGGCATGTTGCGTATGGAACGATGCATTTACGCTACCGGCTTGAAAGAGACCCATTGTTAGCTGAAGATTTCCATGCATTTTTAGATAGGGGTGAAGATCTTATATCAATGATCGTCACAACTCCCCAAGTCGTTGAGCCAGCTGCGATATTGGCAACTGGAAGCGTAAAGGCAGCTGAAAGTATTGGGGACGAGGCATCGAACATACTTAGAATAAGGATGATTGAAGAGTACCTACAGCGTTGCGATAGAGCCGGGATTCCAAGACGAGGACGGATGAAACTTCCTGAGCAGATTCTCGAAGGGACTAGTGCAAATGATGTGTCAAAGAATCCTCCTCAAATGGTGGTTGGATGATGGAAAACGAAAGCCTATTTCCCAATCCAAAATGGTTGGACTATTTAGTTGGATTAGTAAAAAGGGATCCTGATCGTTTGAAAGACTTAGGTATCGCTGATTTTAGACTTGCAATAAAGGTTGAATTTGAAGATGGAAGCAACAAGATCTTTGGCCTTGTTTTGGATGGATATGATGTTGATTCTCAAGGTGAAATATCCGGAATTGATTCGTTCAAGCCTGAAGCGACGCTGTCAGGCAGTTTCGATGCATTTAAAGAAATGTTTGACAATATTGTTGAAAATAGAGGAGCCGATAAATTTCATACCTTAAATACGTTAAGTCTGGCAGAATTTCCACTTAGAATAAGTTCTGATGACCCTATTGGACGCGATAAATTTTATAGGTATGCGGAGACACTCCAGGTTATATTTGATTCTCTCGGGCTTGAAGCAGCCAAATCGGGATAATAGTTAGTATGGCTTACGCTATAAACTCTGACTGTATTGGATGCGGGGTTTGTGAGTCAGCGTGCCCACACTCAGCTATTTTTCAAGCAGATTCTTATCCAGTTCTATACGTTATCGATCCTCTAAATTGTGATGACTGTATCCGCTGTGTGCCACTTTGCCCGACCGATGCGATAAAACTCGATTTAGAATGGGCACAGTGTTACGGCAGAGGATGTCCTCTTTCATCAAAGCGCTATGGTGGCTGGGAGTGTTCGGTGGGTGAAGAACACTGTCAACAGTGTGGTTCTGTTTTATGGCGTGAAAACACTGAATCTGCATGGATCTGCGCAAAATGTAGAAATGGCGAATCCGGCCACGGTGCAAGTTGTCCGAAAGTTAGACATAAAGAAACGTTGTTAAAGAGATGACTTTTCGGCGAATTTTCGATTTTAAGCAACTTTAGCAACAGGCCATTTAATTCAAAAAATATGCAATAAAGTTTTAAACTTTATTTTGATCCCCATATGACTACATCATAAAGATTCGGCTCATCATTGTCGTTGTTTCTAACCACTTCGCTTATGTGGACGAATGATAAAGCTGTAAAGGAATTGTCAAACTTATCTAATGTGTAGAGCAGATCGGGATCCGGTGGGCCTGCAACACCTAATGATTTTACGTGATGTCCAACGACAAATAAATGTCCTTGAGGCTTTAGGCTGTCAACGACTTTATCAAATAAAGAGTTGCTAACTTCAGTTGCCATGTGAATGTTTGCAATTATAGCTAGATCAAAAAGTTCTTTTCCGTAATCGTAAGCGAGGATATCATCGTGAATTAGATTCAGATTTACCCCTACACGTTCTGCTCGCACAGAAGCTAATTCAAGGCCAATCTTTGAAGCATCAATTCCAGTTACTTCCCAGCCCTTTTCTGCTAACCATATCGAATTTCTTGCAGGACCGCACCCAACGTCTAGAACTTTGCCAGGAGTCAGGTCACCAGCCAACTCAACCAAAGAAGCATCTGGATGAATCGGCCAATCCACACTTTTATATCTCTCATCCCAAAATTCGTTACTTTCTATCACATAGATTATTCTAAGCGGTGAAAATCGATTTAAGTACATTAATTGTTAGTAACATTGATAAAAAATAAGTAGCGATTTAAAATTGTCCTTGAGGCTTTAATTATTGTTAGTTGCGGTGTGATAGATTTAATTTGCAATTGATCTTCTGGGACTGGAGATTTAATCGAGGGACTTTGGCAAGAAACTTTCAAATGGAGAAGGCACAATTTAACTTTGACAAGTAATATTTCACTGTGAACGAAGAATCGAGAAACATCAACCCACAAGGTGCATTTGGTGCCTACTCCACTCCGCATCCCAATTATGTGAACGCTCCAGATGTAAAAGGAGCAGGCTATTCGCCGCCAGGCCAAGGACCATATTTATCACTACCTCAAAACCAATATGTCCAGTCGCAGTATAACACTCCCTACCCAGGTCAACAGTTCCAGTATCAGTCCCAGATCAGCCTGGAAACTCGTTGACATATCAGTTGTCCGACATGCCTCCGAAGAGAAGACGGAAAGCACCACTTTTCTTCATAATTTCAATTGTGGTTGCGTTGCTTGTAATTGCCGGTATTTTTGTGGAGATTAATCGTTCTGCTAGTACTGTTTCAATGCCAACAATTGCGAGTACCACAAATCCGAGAAATAATGCCCCGCATTTCATATTCTCAAATTTCTCTGAGGTTGAGGCTATGGCGATCACGGCACAAATTAAGTCTATTCCAAATTCGGTCTACAATGCCGTTGGCACTGGCAATGGCAAAGTGGCTGGACTACCCGAAGCAATTGCTGGAACCCCTTTGACAAAGAGTGGAAAGCCAGAGTTACTCTATATGGGTACCGAGTGGTGTCCATATTGCGCATCTGAAAGATGGGCTATAGCTGTAGCACTTTCGCGCTTTGGAACCCTTTCAGGTCTTGTGTTAGGGAAGTCAAGCTCAACTGATATGTATCCAAATACTCCGACACTCTTCATGACGTCTGTCTCATATAGTTCGCGATATATTACCTTTGTCTCTGTCGAGATTCAAGGCAGAAATCACCAGTCACTAAAAATCCCCACGCCGTTTCAAGAATCCATATTCTCAATGTATGACAAGCAAGGCGCTATTCCATTCGTAGATATAGGTAATAGGTGGGAATCAGCCGCGAGCTACTCACCACAAGCCATTATGGGTATGACCTCAACAGAAGTTGCAAATTCCCTTTCAAACGCTTCGTTACCCCAGACAAAGGCGATACTTGGAAGTGCTAACTTTCTAACGGCAGCAATATGTTCTACCGACAATTTTCAACCTACTTCGGTTTGTACGTCTTCAGGAGTAGCGAAAGCAGCGGGGGTTCTTGGTATTCACGGTCCTTAACTAAACACCTTCTTTAACGTCTAGGCTAAAAATGGTAGCGACAACTTCTAAATTAGTGTGAGTTGTTGCCACAAGGAATCCCGTAGTTTGAATCGCTAGAACGGGCCGATAGACACATATTTGATGAAAACCAGTGGAAAGGTAAAAGTAAATTTTCAAAAATTCTAGATATAAAAGTTGACAAAGGCGTCTGTTTAAAGTAGAATGACATATCATTCCGTTTTGTTACAGAATCGAACGCTTGGAGGTATTGAAAATGGAAGTTTCACGAGAGGGAGTTCAAAAGTTAGTTTCTTTGGATGAAGGTGATGGTGGAAAAGGAAACGTCAAAGATATTGTCGATGAATTGCGGAAGACTGCGCCCACAGACCCAGAAGGGGCACAGCAAAGGGCATGGACATTGATCAAAAACCTAGGATCGCAACTGAGTAAAGATCGTGATACCGCAATGAATTCACTCGCTGAGCTTTTCGCACACGGCGACAAGCCCTCAGGACTGGATGGGCCCACCGTTGGGGCTCTGGTTGGATGGACTGCTCAACCGATTGCAGACCGAGCAATGTCAACGATAACATCGTTATGGCTTCCATGGGTCGGAAAACGATTCGATGCCCAAGACAATTCTGGGGATAATCTAATGGAGGGTGTTGTACGTGTATTGGGACGGCTGGTTTGGCCCATTTATAAATTTAAGTCGTACGGTGATAAAACTTCTGGATTTGGATTTAAGACATGGACTGAACCAGGGAAACTCGATCCTTCAACCGAGGTACTGGTTATTGATTATAAATCCGTGCCGTCTAATCCAAAGTTCTTAATACGTTCGATTCGCGATGAATTAGTTCAGCTAGTGCCTGGGGTTTACCTTGGAAAGATGCTTTGGCGATCGCAGAAAGGTTCTCAGGAACGACATACACTTTTAGCATACTTTGCTCTCAAGAGCGACCTGGTCAAATAGGCTATGCCTAAGTCAGACCTTGTCTCGCGACGGCGCGGCGAGATACTTGCGGCAGCGAGCAAGATTATTGCAAATCGAGGATATAGAGAGTCGAATATTGCCGATATTGCTAGTGAACTTGGTATCGGCCACGGTACATTTTACCGATACTTCGAGAACAAGAGGGACATCGCCGAAAATGTTGTTGGGTATATAGTCGATCAAATAACACTGCTTGTCGTTGATGTTGATCCAGAAGCTGCTGACACGCTTTTAGAATATGAGAACCAACTCCGAGAAATAGGAAATCGTCTTTTTGACTTTTTTATTGAAAACCGTGACTTAGCTTCGGTATTTTTTTTCGAGGCCTACGGCGTAGACAAGGAGCTTACCGCTCGAATGCAATCGGCACTAGAGCTTTTTGGAGACTTCGTCGAGCAATACTTGGTAAATGGCCAGACAAAGGGGTTCTTGAGAAATGGTCTCGACGTAGAGATTACTGCCAGGGCGATCAATGGGATGATTTTTGCCGGAGCATTAAGAACGTTTAGCCTTCAAGAACCTGAAATTGAACGTAATAGATGGATTGAGGCGATAGTTAAGCTAATGCTAACCGGAATGGCGTCTTAGTGTGCGACCAGAAAAGTCGATCGTGGCAATAACAGGTGCTGCTAGGGGAATTGGCCGCGCTACTGCGGAACGTCTCGCAAGAAAAGGTGCGATGGTGGCGGTTGGAGACATTGACGGTGAGCTTGCAGAGCGAGTGGCCAGTACCATTGGTCCGATGGCAGTTGGTATTCAAGTAGATGTTAGAGATCGCCAATCGATATTAACATTTTTCGAAGAAGCTGAAAAGCGTATTGGATTGTTAACTGGGTTTGTGAATAACGCAGGCATTATGCCTTTGGGTCCTTTTGTGAGCATGGATGACGTATCTACTAAGGCAACAATTGATGTCAACCTAATAGGCGTGATCTACGGTATGCAAATTGCCCTAGAAAAGTTTATTGAAAGAAGACAGGGTAAGATAGTTAACGTAGCTTCAATGGGGGGAAGAGTTGCTCTACCCGGAGCTGCTGTTTACACTGGCACTAAATTTGCGGTAATTGGTCTTACTGAAGCGGTTAGGAGCGAACTTAGAGGCAGCGGCGTAAATGTTTCTCTCATACTACCTACCTTGGTTGACACTGAACTTGGCTCTGGAGTACCCAAAGGTAAAGGATTTATGTCTATTAAGCCTGAAGATGTCGCTAGAAGGATATGCGATGTGCTCGAGTTGCAAAAAGATTTGGATGTTTATATTCCGAGTTGGATGAAAGCAGTCGATATTGGTAGCAGACTAACGCCAAGCCGGTTCATGCGCTCTATCCGTAAGATACTTGACGACGACCGAGTCCTGACGGATTTGGATATCAATAAAAGGTCTTCATACGATGAGAGGTTGCGAAAGTTATAAAAATCCAGCGGAGATGAAGTAAACTTCTCACCTACTTATGTTATGTCGCATCAGTGGGTTGCATTGCCTACTTCTATTGGCATCAGGTGTAATTTGGATAAACTATTGGTGGATGTTTGGTTATGATTAAGTCTAAATGGTAGAAGAACTAATAGCAATTACGGTTAAACAAAGAAGAGATTCCATCGCAGACTTTTTTGGCAGAATAAACGTAGGCATCTCTTTGAGCCTAAATTATGGTGAGGCTATTTTGGACTTTTATGAGTGGGAAGTAGATTCGGGAAGAATAAGTGACGATTCAGGTTCAAATTGGTGGAAAGTAGTTAATGGATTTCTCACACGTGATTTGAATTCAGGTTTAAGTCTTTATGACGGCTCTCTGACTACTTCACAGGTTAATTCTGGTCACAAAAGTTCATCTCGATTGTGGGTTGAATTTTTAAAGGTTTTTAAGGATGAAGAAGCACATGAATCAAAAGTACAATCTTTGTTATGGAAAGCACATCAGGCTTCAATTGCACAAGGCGTTAAATTCGCCGCCGAATACTTGAATGATGAATGTGTAAGTGAAGTAGAGTTTACTTATTTAGTTCTCGGAGTACTAGAAACTGTCTCAACTTTAAACTATCCAACAAATTCGAGCAAACTTAAGAAGGCAGTAAGGGGTAGCTATCCCGCTAATTATCCAATTAGTGAAGAACAACTTTGTGCAGTTAGGGAAAAACTAAGTAAAAGAGTTTCGTAACTTCATAAATTTTGTGTGCTAAGTCTTTTATGAAACTAGCTATAAGATTTATAAGAGACGGTTAAAATGTGTTCAGCCTGTATATTTTATTAAAATTTCTCATTTTAATATTGAAGTTAATATTTTTGTAAATCTCTTAAAGCCAACCAGCAAATCCGAGACATACGGCAAGGATAGCATCGACTGCAGCAAGGCCACCAACGACAATTATTTGTTTACGGTGGTTTTCCCCCATGTCGAATACCCACGCCGCTATTGCGTAGAAAGTCCCGTATCCAAGGATAACGATGAGAGGAATAAAGGGCACATTCCACCACCAGTATGCCCAGTTAAGCACACCAATGGCGTGGAGCATAATCTCAACTCCTACTGACAGCAATGAAAAGATTGTTACATAAACAGTTCTGTTTGGGATGCCCAGTATTTTTTGTTTCGGGTCGGAAGGTAGTGCTTTGACAAAAGCTATTCCAGCAACTGCAAAATAGAATGAGATCTCAATTGATAGGCCGATAAGTATCAAGTAGCTTGTGTGTCCTGTAACTGTCCATAAAGCGGCATGGTTAGAGACGTGAAGGACTATTGAATTAATAAGTTCGTTAAACCAGTCCATAAGCCAAAGAGCTAAACCTGCAAAAACTACTGACCATCTTTTGCTTTCAATTTCAACAGAGTAGATGTAAAGAACAATTCCTAGAAGAGGAATTGTTGACCAACTAAAGCTAGAAGAGTTGCGGAGCATAGCTCGAGCAATAATTGTCGCGTGTGTAAGGGTGGCTAACATAGGTGAATAGTTTAACTGCTATTCACCTAGTTGTCGAGTTTCAATTTATTGTCGCATGTGCGAAAAGCACCGCTTAAGGTTAATTGGTTTTGTTGATAAGTTTATTGTTCCAAAATACTTTGATACTTTCGGCTGAGTTCTCCATTATCAATCGATTATTGTCTACCTGTGCGACGTACTTGTTCTAGTCGATTCATTATAGTTTCAGGTGCCATCAAGTTGTCTAAATAATATGGCCTAAATCAATGCAATTTAAAAAATTCTGCCTTTAGATACAGTTTAGGGCTTTAGTCCAAATAGATAGTCCTTTAGCGCCTATATGTATGTAGTGCAGAAACTTGTTGGCTATGCTGGTTATTTCATTTTTAAGTACCCTTCGTAAAGTGGAGTGGTTTCCAAAATCACTGTCAGTAAGAAAAATAGGGACTTTAGACCCTATACGTTTAGTCTAATTTATAGCAAAATAAACGTTACCTACAGTAACAAACCTTTGTTTTGTTACATAAAGTGAGACAATGTAGCAATATATGTCTCATTGTGTATAAGTAATTAAATCTGTTTAAATCGGGAGGCCATGTGGTCATAGAGTACGATCAAGAATCAAAAGTAACTGGAACAGGAGCTGCTAACTACGAAAGTCGTTGGAGTTGGGACAAGGTTGGATGGGGAACACACTGTGTTGACTGTTACCCTGGAAACTGTCCATTTCGTGTTTACGTAAAAGACGGGAAGATAATTAGAGAAGAGCCTGCTGCAACCTTTGCAACTGTGGAAGAAGGTGTGCCTGATTTTAACCCAATGGGTTGCAACAAAGGGGCGTGTTGGAGTCAGCAACTATATGATGGAGACCGGTTACTTCATCCTCTAAAGAGGAAAGGCCCGCGTGGGGGTGGAGAGTGGGAGCAGATTAGTTGGGACGAAGCTCTTACCTTAGTGGCTGATGGGATGCTTGACGCGATTGAAAAAGGAGGACCTGAGTCAGTTGTACGTGAAGGAACTCCTGAAGTTGCAGCAGTAATTCCTACCGACAGGTTCTTTAACATGTTTGGTGGAAGAATGCTCGACCTTCACCCTTCATTCAATGATTTTTCAATTGGGCTACATGAAACCTTTGGAAAGTGGAATCCAGTTTCATCAGCTGATGATTGGTTTCACTCCGAACTCATCTTGATATGGCACATGAACCCTGCATTTACAAGGATTCCCTTTTATCACTTCATGCTAGAAGCAAGGTATAAGGGAGCAGAAGTTATTTCGATATCACCTGACCTAAATGCATCTCACATGCATTCCGACTATCATGTTCCAGTTAAAACTGGTGCAGACGCTGCATTTGCTTTAGCTATGGTACAGGTAATCATCGAAGAAGGAATTGAAGACAAAACATTTGTTAGAGAACAAACTGATTTGCCATGTTTGGTTAGATTAGACACACAAAGATTTTTAAGACAGATTGATCTAGAAGGAAATGTGTATAGTGCGAAAGAAGATCAACTTTACCATTGGTATAACGGAGAACCTATCAAAGCAGACAAAGGAAATCTTTTGCTAAATGGCAAAGAAGTCGAACTATATGGCGAGTTTGAAGTAACGCTTCACGATGGGACGAAAGTCATGGTTGCTCCAGTTATGGAACTTCTCAAGCGTCATGTAAATGAAAAATATACCCCTGAAATGCAAGAAGAGATAACTAGCATAAACCCAGAAGTAGTAAGGATGATCGCAAGAAAAGCCGCTGCGAAGAAGACTGACATTATGCTTGGTTGGAACTCTTGTAAGTACTACCACGGTGACTTAATCGAAAGAGCTATGTGTCTTCTTCTTGGTGTTACTGGAAACTGGGGCAAGGCTGGAACCGGAATCAGGTCATGGATGATAGGCATGGCTGATGGCATGTTTTCGATGATGGTAAAAACAGTGCCAGGAGTTGAAGGAGCTGAGCAGCTATTTGGTGCTCAAGAGATGGCTATTGAAGCGCTAAGAGCTAATGACCCAACGTTAACTACAGACGAACTTGCTGTAAGAGAAGTTGCAAGACTTCTAGCTCAGTTAGGACCAATGGGTGCCGATGCACCTCGTCTTACGGGATCTCCGCCAGCTTTTTGGTGGTACTGGCAAGGTGGCTACAAAGAGCGATGGGAAAAGTTCGAATGGGGTGATACATCACTTCCGAGGAAGTTTGAAGAGTACTTTGATGAGGCTCTAGAAAAAGGTTGGTGGAAAGGACTTGATGGTCCAAGACCGGAGAACCCCCCTCATATGTTAATTGAGTGTGGTGGAAACATGCTTCGGCGGACTAGAGGTGGTTTTACTCAGCTTGGAAGTAACCTCTGGGATAAACTTGATACTATAGTTTCCATAGATTTTCGTCTCAATTTTACTGGACTAAATTCAGACATAGTTTTGCCGGCTGCGCAACACTATGAAAAAGTAAACTTCCATATTCCGACGTCACATGTGATGAATCTTACTCTTTCTGATAAGAATGCTGAACCTGCTGGAGAAGCCAAGGCAGAGTGGGAAATCTACCAGTTAATACTCAAGAAATTGGCAGAAAGAGCGAAAGAGCGAGGAGTAATCGAATATCAGAATCGTCACGGGGCTACCTTCAGGCCAGAGACCATGTGGGATGATTACACCATAAATGGTTACATTGCTGAGGAGGACAAATGGGCAGATGAAATTATTCGTGACTCTGTTTACTCTGGAACACTTCCTGAAAAAACAGATCTTTCAAGCCTTAGAAAAGATGGCTACAAGCGATTCATCGGATGGGGATCAAGTCCGTTTGCGCTAGCGCAAGCTTCTCCGATATTCCCAGATAAAACACATACTCCGTTTAGGGATCACGTTGAAAGAGGCGCACCATTTCCTACGTACTCTCGGCGTGCACAGTTCTACATCGACCACCCATGGTGGATTGAGGCAAATGAACACCTCCCTGTACATAAGCCAAATCCTTTGGCAGGTGGAGATCACCCACTGCGAATGACGTCAGGTCACAACAGGTGGTCTATTCACTCAATGAATCAGGCAAACAAAGTTATACTTCAAACCCACAGAGGTGAACCACTGGTTGAGATTTCTGTTAATGATGCTGACGAAAGAGGTGTCTCTGACGATGAGTTGATTACCATTTTTAACGACATAACTTCGTTTACAGCCCGTGCCAAAGTTTCACCTGGAGTAATGCCTGGACAAATAATTTCATATAACGGCTGGGATGGTCACCAGTATGAAAACTGGGAAGGCGCAAATGAGATTGAAGCAGGGATGGTCAAGTGGATTGCATTTGCAGGTGGATACGGTCACATCAACTACTCGTTAGCTGAATGGCAGCCGATCCCTACAGATAGAGGAGTCCCTTGTAATTTTAAGAAAACTGGAAAGTGAGGAAATAAGAATGGAATTAAAAACAGTAGGTGAGAGTCCGCTAAACCCGAGCTCTTCAGTGTGGTCAGAGGTCAGTAAAGAAGTTATAAAACTTAAACCTGTGCCAGTGGATGCCCAGCCAAATCAGTATATTAGGAATGCTTATAAAGACACTCCTTACGGCAACGTAGGAGAAGTATCGTTATCCGTAGCTGAACATGACAACCAGGTTTTTGTTAGGCTTGAATGGGATGATTCAAATGAGCCAAACATTGAATTTCAAGATGCGGCTGGAGTATTTTTCCCTGAGTCAGGATCTTCAGAATCTCCAGAAACAATTGGGACAAAATCAAATCCAGTCAGACTTTGGATGTGGAAGAACAGAACTGAGCTTCAGTCAGGTTTGTCAAACTCTACGGATTTAATTTCAAGCGGTCCAGGTGTATTCCATCCGGTTGAAGGATCACAATCAGTTAATGCCGAAGCTAGCCTATCGAATGGCAAATGGAGTGTTGTAATTTCTGGAGGCAAGAACATTGTTGAAGGATCAAGAAAGCTTGGCATTGTTGTTTGGGATGGCTCAAACAATGAGAGGGCCGGGATAGGTGCAGTATCGTCAAATTGGATCGAAATCTAAGTCAAAAGGAGCAATAAACAAATGACAATTACAAATGAAACAGCTACAAACGAGGCGGACAAGTCATCAAAGAGGGGTCAAGTTGCTATGGTCTTTGATCTCAATAAGTGTATGGGATGCCAGACCTGTTCAATAGCGTGTAAAGTACTTTGGACGCAAGAACAAGGTGAAGAACACCAATGGTGGATGACGTGTAATACGCAACCTGGCAAAGGGACTCCCAAAGACTGGGAACAGATGGGAGGAGGTATTATTGACGGTCAACCAGCAAAAGGGCATCAGCCCACGCGCGCCGAGTTTGGTGGAGGATGGGACTTTAACTACGAAGAGGTTTTTTACGGCGGGAAAGGCCGTTCAACCCACTTGCATCCAATAGACAAGGGAGACAAGACTACCGAATGGGGTATGAACTGGGATGAGGACCAGGGTGCTGGTGAATATCCAAACTCCTACTACTTCTACCTACCAAGGCTATGCAACCATTGTACCAACCCAGTTTGTGTTACAGCGTGCCCATCTGGAGCGATGTACAAAAGACACGAAGATGGGGTTGTATTGCGAGATGAGTCAAAGTGCCAAGGTGCAAGGTTCTGCATGGAAGCCTGTCCATACAAGAAGATCTACTTTAACTACGTTAGAGACGTTGCCCAACACTGCATAATGTGCTTCCCCCGCCTTGAAGAAAATGTTGCACCAGCTTGTGCCAGGCAGTGTCCTGGAAGACTGGTTTTTGTTGGAGACCCAGAGGACAAGTCAGGACCCATTTATAAACTAGTCAATGAATGGAAGGTCGCACTTCCGCTTCATCCAGAATTCGGAACTGAACCCAATATTTTCTATATTCCACCGATGTCGCCTTACAGCCTAAAGGAAGACATGTCGATAGACTATGAAACTCCAAGGATTCCACCCGAATACCTAGAGTACCTTTTTGGTCCTCAAGTCCACTCAGCACTTGGCAAGATTCAATCTGAACTTAAAGGTGTGCGAGAAGGAAATAGTTCGGAAATTTTAGATACGCTTATTGTTTACAACTGGCTAGACCTATTTGGCAAATATACTGTTGACCCTGGAACGCTGGATAGAAGTCCAGAAAAGGTAGCAGTCACGCTAGGTGCTACTCGCAAGAATTAAAAGGAGAGAATATGTTTACATTTTCACTATCAGGATTAGAGATTAAGACTCAAGACGGTGGTCCGCTTGAAGTTGAAGAGAACGAAACTACAGCAAGATCTGCAGTTTATATGGTTCTTGGAAGTTTCTTCCAGCCAGTGTGTCAGGAGCAGTATGACAAGGCAATCAATGATCACCTTGATAAAGAGATGAAAGAGTCAGCCTCTTTGCTACCCTTTGAATTTGATACTGGTGTTCCTTCTATCAAAGAAGGCTCAACGTTCGATGACTACAAGGGCGAGTATGTAAGAGTTTTTGGTGATGAATTAGGTGCTGGCTCACTTCTATTAGCTGGTGATGATGAAAATGTAATTGCACAGCTAAAACGTGACTATGAGTACTTTGGCTTAGGGGTTGGAGAGGACAAAAAACTCGATCATCTATCAACTGCGCTTGATTTTATGCAGTACGTGTGTTTTAAAGAAGCTGCGTCTCCTTCTCCAAGACTTAAAGGTTCCTACAGACGAGCTCAGCGCGACTTTTTAGAGCAGAATTTAGTTAATAAAATACCGAATATAGTTGACAAGGCAGTCGCACTTAATCCTGCTGACCCCTTCAATTGGGGCCTTACCAGACTTAATGCATTTGTCGAAGCAGATTTTAAATATATAACGTCGCTTCTCGGCTAATGAAAGGTTTTACATGGAAAGTGTCGATCAATATAGGTCGAAGTGGACATGGGACCGCACTACATGGGGAACCCACTGTCTTAACTGTCTAGCAAATTGCTCTTATCGTGTGTATACTCGCAACGGTGAAGTGTTATTCGAAGAGCAGTCCGGCTCGATTGATCTAATTGAGAAAGGCGTTCCAGATCTAAATCCATTAGGTTGTCAAAAAGGAAGCGCTTGGTCGCAACAGCTAAAAAGTGAAGATAGGGTTCTTTATCCCTTGCGCCGAACAAAGGAAAGAGGCGATGGTGCGTTCGAAAGGATCACTTGGGATGAAGCACTTGACGAAATTGCAACTTCAATAGTAGAAACAATTGACGAATATGGTCCAGAATCAATAGTCTTTGAGGAAAGTGTTGAAGGTGGGTTGATGGGCCAACTTTCCTTTCTGCGATTTGCTTCTCTAATCGGTGCAATAACCTTAGATGCTCAAGGGCTAGTAAATGACCTTCCAATTGGTCATCACATCACCTTTGGAAAGTTTGCATGTGCTAGTACAGTTGATGATACTTTTAAATCAGATCTGCTTTTGCTTTGGCATTCAAATCCAGCTTATACGTCGATCCCTTATCATCACTTTATTACTGAGGCAAGATATAATGGTGCAAGAGTCGTGACAATTGCGCCTGATTTCAATGCATCTGCAGTGAACTCTGATTTTTACTTTCCGATTACTCCTGGAACTGATGCTGCACTAGCTCTATCTATCGCTTACGTTCTAATTGAGGAAGAAAAGTTTGACAAATCATTTGTTTTAACCCAAACTGACCTACCACTCCTGATCCGTAAAGATACAGATAGATTTTTAAGAGAACGTGATGTCGTTAAGGGCGGCAGTGAAGAGCAGTTTTACTTCATGAATAAAGATAAGGAATTAGTTTTAGCTCCAAAAGCTACGCTCAATCTAGGTGACATAGTTCCTGAACTTTCAGCAATTTCTTCAGTAAAACTTCAAGATGGCAAAGAGGTTGAAGTTGAGACTGTATTTGATTCTTTAAGAAGACGAGTAGCTGATTACTCACCTGAAATGGCTTCTAAGATCTGTGGAGTCTCACCGGATTCCATCAGAACGCTAGCTAATATGGTTTCGACGAGCAAGACAAAAATACTTGAGGGATTTAATGCTCCCAAGTACTACCACGGCGACCTTATGGAGAGGGCAATGTGTTTGATACTAGGCCTAAGTGGAAACTGGGGCAAACCTGGTACGGGCATCCAAGGTCTCGCACTAGCGGGACTAGATGGTTACATGCTGTTTTCAATGAAGACGAAAAAGGGTGTCGAAGAGACTGCAAGATTGTTGGATGGCATAGACATGGGGATGGATCAGATGAGACAGAAGGAACCAGATGCAACTGACGAAATGCTTGGTAATCAGATGCTTCAGCTTTCAACAACAAAGGGTACTTCCTCACCCCCGCTCTTTTTTAACTACTATCACGCAGGGTACAAAGATTCTTGGAACAACCAATCTTGGTCAGATCCTGCAATGACAAAGCCGTTTAGTGCTTACTTTGATGACGCGATCAGGCGAGGTTGGTGGGGAGGAATTTCACGGCCCCAGTCTAATAATCCACCCAAGCTATTCTTTGCAGTTGGGACAAATCCAATCAGAAGAGCTCGTGGAGGAAGAAAAATATTAATCGAAAAGCTCTGGCCTAAGCTTGAGAAAATAGTTGCAATTGATATCAGAATGTCTTCAACTGCACTAAATGCAGACATTGTCTTGCCTGCCGCGATGCAGTATGAAAGACCTAATGTACAGTACCCAATAACGCATACCTTAAGAGTCCAATACAGTGAAGAAGCAGTAAAACCGAGAGGTGAATCAAAAACGGAGTGGGAAATATTTACTCTGCTTTGTGAAAGGGTAAGCAAAATTGCTAAAGAAAAAGGTGTCGTAGAGTTTATGGATGGACGTCGACAAGAGAGGCGTTTAGATAATCTAAGAGAACAGTTTGATTTAGATGGTGCATTTTCAAATGAAGAAGCAATAATCGACGAATGGATTCGTGATTCAGCAGATGCAGGAACTTTGCCAATTGGTAGCTCTATTGAAACGCTTAAAAGTGTTGGCGGTCTTCGATTCACTTCTCTTGGGATGTTCGCTCCAGGACTAGCTGTTGCAACTGACGTTAAAAAAGATAAGGTAATGACTGCATTCACCTGGCATACTGAAAAGCTACTTCCATTCCCAACTCTTACAAGAAGAGCCCAGTTTTACATTGACCACCAGTGGTTTATTGACGCTGACGAACACCTGCCAAGACACAAAGAAAATCCTTCCATGGGGGGAACTGGAGATTTTGTTCTAACGAGTGGACACTCCCGTTGGACTGTCCACGCAGTCAGCATGGGGAATAAAGACTTACTCGGAACTCACAGAGGCCAGCCAATCATAGTAATGAGTGTAAGTGATGCGAAAGCTTGCGGGATTGGAGATACCGACGAGGCTAGGGTATTTAATGATCACGGTGGATTTAAAGGAGTTGTTCGAGTTTCAGCTAGGGTTAGACCCAAGCAATTAATTGTCTACAATGGATTTGAGCCGCATGCTTTTAAAGACTGGCAAGGCGCAAATGAAGTTGAACCAGGGATGGTGAAATGGCTTCACTTAGTTGGCAAGTACGGTCATCTACGTTATTTGCCATTTGGATGGCAGCCTGTCCCTGTCGACAGGGCAATTGCGGTAAGTATTGAAAAAGTTAGAGAGGAAGCCTGATGATTTTCAAGAAAAAAGACTCGTTATCAAATGACAGTGTCTCTGATGAGATAACAGAGTCTCAACTTAGCCAGATTAAGAAAGCGTTTAATGGAACTGGTAGTTTTTTCAATCTACTTACTACTCTTAGAACTCGTCGAGTCGGGCTAGGTTATCAAATTGAGTCAGGAGAGCAAGAGAACTTCGAATGGTCAAGTGAAAAACCTGCAACGCAGGCAAAAGGTCCGCTTAACTATGTTTCGACTAGAGAACCAGTACCCTTAAGTGAACTTGAGGAGGCTTTAATTTGTTGGGCTGCGCTAGGGCCTAATGGGCTAATACTCGGTGATATTCCTGTTAATGGAGCACTTTCAGGTCTTTTATCGTACGTTGGACGAACAGTTCCATCCTCTTCGAATGATTTGAGTGTTGAACTATTTATAATAAATGATGACGGTGTGTCAATCTATCGTCCTCCAAGCGAAGATTTAAGTCTTGTTGAGATAAAAGGTGAAGAGGATTTTCATAAGATTCTTGATTACTACCGCTCTGGCAAAGTTGTAGTTTCAAAAGAACGACCAAAAATTAGCTGGCCTTCATCGCCCGAAGGAACCAAGATAGTAAATGCAACTGGTCCTGGTCAGTATAATCTAAATCGGCCTGGAAGTACATGGTTCTTGCCTATTGGTGATGTTGGGGTTGAGTGGTTCAACCAACTTTTAATCTCTTACGAATGGTCTGGATTTTACCTTTTGGATCCTGACACCAATGAACCTGCAGGTTGTCAAGAATGGATTAAGCCAGGGTTTTTAGAGGTTGGATTTCCAATCCCAGCGTTTGACGAACTTGCACTTATGCTTCACGCTGGTCAAGTTGGCGCGATAGTTCAAAATATTCGCCTTGCCTCTGAAGCACTTGGGCTAGGAGCTTGGATGACGGGAAGCTATGCAGATGATTTAGTTCTCGGTGCCTATCCAGAGATTACTCAAGGCTTAGGTTTTTCATTTTTGACTAGGGACCCAAAGACCAATCCTTCGACCACTCAAACTTGTCAAGGTTTAGAAGGTTTTAAAGAATCAGTCATGGTGCCTTGCACTAAGTTCAAAGATGCACGGTCAGCAGTTGAATATGTAGTGGACCTTAAGAACAAGAAAGGGTCAGCATTCTCAAGGGAAGACAACTTTTTGGATCACGTTGGCGGTCCGTACAAAAAAGATGTTTTAGAAGAAATACTAAAAAATCCTAAGTCATACGTCTCAGATTGGGCAATTGAGGCTGCTACAAAAACGGTCGAATACATAGTTAATAAGTATGGCTGTGCACCTTCACATATAAACCCTGTCAGAGCAAAAATTTCAGCTCAAGTGCATCACATTGATGTTGATTTTTATCGTCAGTACTACACAGAAAATGGAGACGGCTACGCAATTACACCGCAGATTCTAAGCCACTTTAATGACTTCCACGAAGGAAGTGTTGATCCCTATAAGAAAGGATAGAAAATAATTATGACAGCGACTTGGATTAGAATTGTGGCTTCCTATTTGCACCTTTTAGCAGTTGCAGTGTATCTGGGAGGATCGGTTGCCATGGAGTTCATAATGGGCCCAGCACAAAAGTTTATTCCTCCTGCCCAGGCGCAAGTAATAGGTCAAAAATCAGCTGATAAATTTTTGATTTTAGTTTGGAGTGCACTTGTTGTATTCCCCATAAGTGGCATGCTACTGTTTTTTGGTATCCAGGATCAGAGTGTAGTTAGTGGGACACAATTTTTTACGACAACCTATGGTAGAACACTGTTTGCAATGATGTTTTTATGGTTGGTATTGGTTATAAATGGTGCAATTATTACATTTATATATAGGCCGAGACTAAATCAGAAGGCTTCTTCTAAAGGAGGAGGGGCAGGCGTTCAGGCAAACTTAGAAGCACAAATCCAGGCTGCTAAAAAAGTGTCGCTAATTACAAGAATAGATCTTGGAGTTGCTCTGTTTATTGTACTGCTCGGTGCCTCAATGGTTTACGGAAACGGTATACTTTAGTGAAAGTTATAGCAATATCCAGTAGCGCTCAAACTATATTTAATTTTCTTTTTAGCGCCTCTTGGGCTATTTACATTGGCGGTGCACTTATTATGGCAATAGTTTGGAAACCTCTTCAAAAGGGATTAGCTCCACAGCAAACAGCTGTTTTGTGTGAAAAGATGGGTGAGAAGTATAAGTGGGTTGCTTTATCTAGTTTGAGTGTTATTGGGATTAGCTGGATTTTGCTTGGCCTATCTGACCATGAGTTTTTTCGCTCTGGAAGTCTTGGCATAAAGGGAGTTACCTATCTTCAAGGTGCAATTGGTGCAGTTTGTTGGGTAGGTCTGGTTGTAGTTGTAATGCTAATGGGTGTGAAACTTCATCCTAATTCTCATAAAAGAGCTTCGTTAAAAGATGCAGAGTTATCATTAGAAGAGATGAAACTGAGAAGGCGCAAAAGCATCAAGAAAATGGACCTGTTGCTAAAAGCTGAATTGAGTATTGCGTTAATTGCAGTATTTACACTTGCATGGTCACAAGCGATATCGAAATAAGGAGGTATTAAATGCCAAAAACAATTGCTACTACCCCAAGTTGGTATTGGCCGGAAGGACTTAGTCGAGTTATCGGAGTTCCACCTTATTCAATTATTGAACTTGGTGTTGATAGATGGATAAATAGTGATCAGATTGCACTACGAGGTCAAGGCGTCAATTATACGTATAAAGAGGTCCGGGATCTCGTCGAAAAAGTCAAATGTTATATAAACTCGGCAGCAAGTGAAAACGGAAAAGTTGCAATTGTAATCGGTGCAACTCCTCAGGGTGCGATCCTTGCTCTAGGAGCAGTAGAGTCGAACTGTAATGTCTATCTCTACCCTAAGAACGAGGCTTATAAAGCTAACCAGATTAATCCCTCTCTAGTTTTAACTGACGATCTAGGTTCGTTAGGGTCAGGGTTTGATGCAGGAAAAGTTGTGAGCCTGGATGAAATTGTGGGTAATGAAAGTCAAAGCAGTGAGGACGGGTTAATCAATATTGGAAAACTCAGGTTCCCGCATATCTGTTTTAGTGGCAAGTTTGGAGATGCTTGGCATTCAAATAGATCGCTGCTTGCTTCAGGACTTTCATTTGCAGCATTTTTCTCTCAAAGCGAAGGAAGTGGCTGGCTTAGTACTTATTCTCCCGGCACGTGGCAGGGTTTTACTTCGTTGGTGTCAGCTTTGTATTCAAAGAGTGTCTACACACTTAGTGATACTCAAGATCACTTTGTTGAGAACTTCAAAGATCCATCTTTAGGTTGGTTGATTCTCCCGATTGAAACGGCGGAATCACATATCCTGTCACTAGGGCGAAAGGGAAGACCATCAACGTTCAAAACAGCGGTAATTGGAGTTGAAGGAGTATTCTCTCCTGATTTAAGAAGAGAGATTTCAGGATTCGTTGGCCAAGCGCTCACACTCTATGGAATGGCGGAATCTGGACCCATGTTAGCTTCTCATCCGACTTGGTTCTTAGATGAAGCAACTGGAATTCCTTTACCAAATATGAACCTTAACCCTGCGGATCCAGATACGAATGAAATAATTGACGCGTTATGGGAGTTTCTAGATCAGGCGATGATTTTAGCTTACTCGCCATCTTTAGCTATTCCGCAGAGTGATAGTTCAAACTACGTTGGAAATCATTTAGTAACAGGCGCGCTTGCTGCGTCAGATCCAAATGGGATGCTTTATATATTGGATGAAGTTTGATAAAAGAGTTCGTTAAACTTAGGTAGACTTTGTCCATGATTAAAGAGATAAAAGGTATAGAGATAGTAGAAGATAGCGAGAGAGCTGGGAACATTAGTTCTGTGGCGTGGGTTTGGTTTGGGGCAAATATTGGGATACTTTCACTAGTTTTTGGCGTAATAATCGCTCAACTTGGACTAAATCTTTCCCAGGCAATCGCAGCTACAGTAATTGGATCGTTTGGGTCATTCATTTTAGTTGGGATGGTCTCTGTCATTGGGAAGAACTCTGGCTTGCCAACTCTCACATCTTCAAAGGTTGCGTTCGGTAAGTCGGGAAACTTTGTTCCAACAATTGTTAGTTGGGTGAACATTCTTGGCTGGGAGGCTATCACAACAGTTCTTGCTGCATGGTCGCTATCTGCACTCTTAAACGATATATTTAAGATTCCTGTCAGTAAGACAAGTGAAATAATCTGCGTAATAGTCGTAGTATCTGTTTCGTTGGCATTAGGGTATTTCGGTCACAGGGTAATTTTAAAGTTTCAAAAAGTTGCATCTTATATTTTTGGATTACTTACTGTGTTGGTAGTTGTTTACATTCTCATAAAACATACTTCGTTGCCTAATGCTAAGCCATCAAGTTTCAATGATGTATTAATTGCAATAAGTATCATTGCGGCTGGAACGGGAATTAGCTGGATCAATTTAGCTGGCGACTACAGCAGGTATCTTCCACGCAGTTTAAGTTCAAAGAAACTCTTTACTTCAGTTGTAGTTGCATCATCAGTCCCTGTGAGTGTTCTAGTTCTCGCAGGATATTTATTGAGTTCTAAGTACGGCAGTCTTGATGCAACCTTGAACCCAGTAGCGGTTTTAGGGGTAGGGGTTCCGCTACTTTTTGCAGTACCTTTATTTCTATCTGCATGCGGAGGCATGATATTAGAAACTGATCTAGCTTGCTACTCATCGGGACTTAATCTTCTTGCTTTAAGGGTTCCGATTAAAAGAACTTTCACTGTATTTGTTGATGCAGCAATCGTACTTGGAGTTTCGAGTTATTTAATATTTGTGAGTTCATCCATTACGCAAGATTTTGAAAATTTCCTGCTTCTTTTGGCAGCCTTTCTAGCTGCGTTTGGTGGAGTTGTAATTGCTGACTACTTATTGAAGAGATATTTGAAACGAACGACACAATATATGTTATCGAATTCATCTGATCTCTTCCATGCAAATATGAGTGGGCTAGCTGCACTTTTTGTGGGCTCAAGTATTGGACTTCTTGCGACTACGTGCCCCTGGTTTAAAGGACCTTTAGCAGTAGGATTTATAGGAAGTGGAAGTTTTGGTTTCGTAGTGGCATTTCTAATTTCCTCTTTCGTCTATATTGTGATGTCTTTGATCATAAAGAGAAAAACGCATTTTAATTCAGATACTTTAATTAGGCAACTAGAAGAGACTGGCCTGAGTGAAGTCGGCGCAAGTGAAGTTGGCGCAAGTGAAGCTGTTGAAAAATATCTTAGAAGCAAAGTGCGTAATGAAATAGACACCCCATCAAGGTTGTTGGTAGTGGGATCGATTTTGGTAGATGTTTTGCTTTATTCTGACACGCTGCCAGTAAGAGGGAAAGATATATTCGCAACAGGAAAGCAGATATCATCTGGGGGTGGCTACAACGTTCTATCTGCTGCTAGTAAGTTGGGCCTAAAGAGTCAGTACGTAGGTAACGTTGGGAATGGACCTTTCGGGCTTACTGTAGCACGAGATCTTGAATTTAAAGGGGTCGAAGCACCACTTGGTATTTCGAAACAAGGTGATTCAGGTTTTACCGTTGGTATTGTAGAAAAAGATGGGGAAAAGACTTTTATAACTTCTCCTGGGATTGAATCGAAACTGTTGGCTAGTGACTTGGAGAAAGTTCACGTCAGAAGTGGAGACTTTATATATGTGTCAGGTTACGACCTACTCTATGACGTTAGCGGTCCTACTATTAAATCCTTCATTGAAGATAATTCGATTGACCGTACGATAGTAATTGATCCAGGCCCTATCTCACCTGGAACAGAAGAGTTGAGGAAAGCACTTAAGCATACTGACATTCTGACTCTGAATGAAACTGAGGCGAATATCCTAACTGGGCAAGACGATCCATTTGACCAAGTAAAAACACTTTCTGGGTTTATTAAGAAAGATGGTCTAGTGGTATTAAGACATGGGGATGACGGATGTTACTATAACGACAGTTCTGGGAAAGTGTTTCATGTAAAGACAATAACGAGTGTTGTGGTAGACACAACAGGCGCAGGCGACATTCATACAGGTGCGCTTTTAGCTGCACTTTCAAAAGGGGATTCGATTGATCGTGCAATTATGGTGGCAAACGTTGCAGCATCATTATCTACAGAGCATCTAGGCGGAAGCTTTTGTCCCGAAAGAGACGAAATAGATTCAAAGTTAGGTTTAGTTAAGTTAGAAATGAAAACATGACGGACTTTTACTACACGGGAGTTTTCGCTGGAAAGAAGTGCAACTCGGTGTTGATAAATAGTAAGAATTGTAATTCTGAAGAATTGGCGACGTAAACGGTGAGAAAATGACCACGGCACAAGATCTTAGTAACGAGATTAAAAAGGACAGAAGTCGTGAGTTTATTACTATGGTTAAGCCATGCGGTCCGATATGCAACTTGGACTGTACATACTGCTATTACCTAGAAAAAAAATCCCTTTTTAAAAAAGGCGAACATTTTAGAATGCAAAAGGATGTTTTGCATTCTTATGTAAAAAATGTAATTGAATCCTCAGATTTTGAATTAGTTCAGTTTGTTTGGCATGGTGGTGAGCCAACTTTAATGGGCATTAAGTTCTTTAAAGAAGTACTTGAGATTCAAAAACGAATTGCTGAAGAGCAAGATGTAGAGAAAAAGATTGTAAATATTATTCAAACTAACGGTGTTTTGTTAGATGACGAGTGGTGTAAGTTTCTCTACGAAAATAAGTTCTGGGTTGGATTGAGTTTAGATGGACCAAAATTGTTACACGATGCTTCGAGGCGTTATAAAAACGGGTATTCAACGCATCGAGATGTAATTAAAGGGTTTAAAAACTTGTTAGAAGTTGGCATAAATCCTGATATTTTATGTACTTTAAATTCTACTAACGCTGATCACCCGGCTGAAATATACAACTACTTCAAAAGTCTAGGAGCAAATTGGTTACAGTTTCTTCCAATAGTTGCCCGGGATTCAAATGGTAGCTTAAAAAAAGAATCAGTCAAACCTGAGCAGTACGGATACTTTTTAAATACTGTATTTGATATTTGGGTAAGAAACGATGTTGAAACAATCATAGTTCAGGCTTTTGTTGAGTCACTGTTAGCACATTCAAACAAACCTGCGAGTCTTTGTATTAATGCAGAGACTTGTGGGAATGCGCTTGTTGTTGAACATGATGGTTCGGTGTATTCATGTGATCACTTTGTAAACAACGAGCATCTATTAGGAAATATCTCCAACGATAAGTTAATTGACATGATTCAGTCCGATTTTCAAGAGGAATTTGGAAATGCAAAGAAAGATAGATTAAGTGATGATTGCTTGTCTTGTGAGTTTCTAAATCTGTGTCGAGGAGGATGTCCTAAAGATAGAAAGAAATTAGGCAGCAGTTATGTAATTGTTCATGAAGTTGGTCGTAACGGAGCCCGTGACGGTGTTCACGAATTGTGCATTGGTCTCAAACAGTATTTTGTGCATACTGGTCCTATTTTCAAGCGGATGGTTGAGCTTGCTAAGTTAAACCTCCCAGTAAGTACAGTTTCAAAAGAACTCAAGGGGAGCGAAAGTGCTCTCAGTAAAGAAGTTAAAGCCAAAAGGAGGCAGAAATGACTACAGTAGAAGATTCATATAGAAAGCGAATTGAGTTTGATTCAGTTGCGCACGGTTCACACTGTGTTGATTGCTATCCAGGAGCTTGCCCATATAGGGTATATGTAAAAGACGGGAAAATCATAAGAGAAGAGGTTACTGGAACTCTTCCAACTTTTGAAGAAGGCGTGCCTGACATGAATCCTTTAGGGTGCCAGAAAGGTGCAGCATGGTCACAACAGCTTGACAGTGAAGACAGGCTCTTGCACCCAATGAGGAGAGTTGGAGAAAGAGGAAGTGGACAGTGGGAGAGAATTACTTGGGATGAGGCACTTGGTGAGATTGCAAATTCAATAGTAGACGCGATAGAAGAAGATGGGCCAGAATCTATAATCCATGAAGGTACACCTGAAGTTGTAGTAGCTCCAGCTGTTCACAGATTCATGAGAACAATTGGAGGCGTAATAACAGATATTAATGGCTCCATTAACGACCTTGCGCTTGGTCACCATTTAACTTTCGGAAGATTTTATCCAATCGGATCTAATGATGATATATTTCACTCAGAACTGCTGATACTCTGGCACACTAACCCTGCCTATACGTGTATACCATTTTTTCATTATCTAAGTGAGTCAAGGTATCATGGTGGAGAGATCGTACTGTTTTCACCTGACGTTTCTCCTTCGCATTCTCATGTTGACTATCATGTTCCAGTTGAATGGGGTTCGGATCCAGCACTTGCTCTTTCGATGTGTCAGGTAATTTTAGAAGAGGGACTAGCTGATGAAGATTTCATTAAGACGCAGACCGACTTAAGCCTTTTGATCAGAAAAGACAGAGGGACTTTTTTGAGAGAGTCTGAATTAAGAGAAGGTGGTGATAAGGAACTTTTTTATCATTTAGTTAAATTAAATTCTGGTTTTGAGTTAAAAGAGGCGAGCAAAACTGAACTGTTAACTTCTAAAGTTGCAGAGTTAACTGGATCTTATAAAGTTAAGCTTATCGATGGTTCAGAGGTTGAAGTTGAGCCACTATATGAGAAGATTAAGAGAACACTTAATGAAGAGTACACGCCCGAAATGACTCAAAGCATCACTACGGTGAATCCTGACCTTTTAAGACAACTTAGCAGGAAAGTTGCCACCAAAAAAACAAAGATTCTCATGGGTATGGGAGCTTGCAAAGCCTACCACTCCGATCTGTATCAAAGAACGATGAATCTATTGCTTGGCATATCGGGAAATTGGGGCAAGAAAGGTACAGGGATAAACTGCTGGGCAATAGGACTTTTTGATGGACAGACTTCTACGATGGTAAAGGAGAGACCTGGAGTAGCAGGCGCTGATGATGTTTTTACCTCAATGGCAGAAGTTGAAAAAGCAATGATGGATCAGGATCCTTCTCTGGATGAAGTCTTAGCTAGCATTGAACTCTGGAGGCAGATGGCTGCTAGCGGTGGAAGAGCGATGTTCCCCGCATTTTTCTTGTGGTACTTCCACGAGGGACACCGGGAGCGTTGGAACAATAAAACTTTTAATGATCCTAAGATGATAAAGAGTTTTGATGACTATCTAAACGAAGCAATTGGGAAGGGTTGGTATGACGGCTTAGTAAAACCTGGGCCTGAAACAAATCTAAGAGTGCTGATTGAATGTGGAAGCAATATGCTTAGAAGAACAAGAGGTGGACGAAGGGTAGTCATTGACTCACTTTTTAACAAGCTTAAGCTTATCGTTACAGTAGACGTGAGAATGTCGGTTACCGGTCTTAACTCAGACATTCTTCTTCCAGCAGCTCAGCACTACGAAAAGGTTAACTTTCACCTGCCGAGTCCATCTATGTTAATTCTTCAGCTAAGCGATAAGGCAGCAGAACCTCCTGGCGAGGCAAAAGATGAGTGGGAGATTTTTGCAGCGCTATCACTTAAGATATCGCAAGTGGCAGCAGAGAGAGGTCTTGAAAAGTTTGATGAAGGGAAGGATCTGTTTGGCCAAGAAATTTCCAAGTCATATGCGAAGCTATGGGATAACTTTACATTAAATGGTTACTTACTTAACTATGAAGACGTTGGAAATGAGATGGTGAGAGACACTGCTTATTCGGGTACGCTTCCAGAAGCTACTACACTTGAAACTCTAAGAAAAGATGGATGGATAAAGTTCAAAGAATGGGGCATTTCGCCAATGGCTAAAGGACAGTCCTCGCCATTTCCAGAAAATGAAACACACTCTCCATTTCGTGACCATATTGAGAGAGGTACACCTTATCCGACGTTAACTAGAAGAGCACAATTTTTAATAGAACATGACTGGTTTTTTGATGCTGGAGAAGATATCCCAGTGCATAAGTCTCCACCTCTAATGGGTGGCGATCACTACTTCAAAATGTCAGGCGGTCATAACAGGTGGTCAATTCACGCAATGAATATGGGAAATAAGTGGTTGTTAGAGACCCATAGAGGTGAACCTCATGCAGTCATGCACCCAAATGATGCAAAAGAACTAGGTATAAGTGATAATGACTTTATTGAGGTATCTAATGACGTTGGAGAGTATAAGGTAAGAGTGAAACTTTCAAGTTCTCAACGTCCGAGTGGTCTAACAATCTACAATGGTTGGGACTCTCACATGTTTAAGAATCATGACGGATCAAATGAAGTTGAACCTGGAATGGTTAAATGGTTAAATATGGCAGGCGGATACGGCCATCTTAGGTATGCACCTATGGAGTGGCAGCCTGCTCCAGTTGATCGGCCAATCTATGTTTCGATTAAAAAAGCTGGCTGAGTAGCCATAGAGAAATATTCATTAAAACCGGTCTTGCTTTCGAAAACGACAAGGCGTCGGTTCAAATGCTAGGCACCCTACACTTATCTGTGATTTTGACCTAAGTTGAATGAGTTTATTTGAAAGAAGTTAAAGTCGCATAGCAAATAATTTTAATATTAAATAGAAGTGAAAATAACCATTATTAATTGAAAACTTCTAGAGCGTTCAAATGTTAAAATTAAAGGCATGTGTTGTGCACTTATAAGTATTTTCCAAAATACAAATTTGAGTCATAGATTGCTGATATGGTGTTGATGTGACTTTGCCGATATACCAGGTCAAGGCAGATTTTTTTAAGACTCTTGCACACCCCGCTCGCGTAAGGATACTTGAAGTGTTGCAAGAAGGTGAATTTTCCGTAAGCGAGTTAATTCCAAAAGTTGGCATAGAAGCGTCCCATCTATCACATCAACTTGCGATTCTTCGAAAGGCAAATATACTTCAAACTAGAAAAGTTGGTTCTACCGTCTACTATTCTGTCGTTGACAGTAAGATTTTTGATCTTTTAGCGGTATCAAAAAATATTCTGTCGTCATCTTTAAAAGAGTTCTCTCAGTTGTTAATAGAGCTAAATAGTATGGATTTTGGAAGTTCTTACGACATAAATCAGGAAAGTGCTCCAGGTATTAAAAGATAGATTCACGAACCAACTACTTTTCGCAACGGTTTAGGAAAGTGTACGTAAAGAAAACTTCTAAACTTGAGAAATCGAAGGTTTTGAAAAGTTGAGTATAAATTTGAGCGTTGCTCCTGCAAAATACTGAACTTTCAATGATGTTTTTAGACTGTTATGAAAACAGTAAACCTATTGGATAGGAAAAAAGGAAATTTGATGTTTGTATGAAAAGATTGTTCAAAACATCATTCAGTCATTTAATGCAAAATTGAAGAGACTTAGATCACCGCTGAGAGGAGTAAGAGCGAAAAAGGTCTTTCTTTTGGGAGTTTCTAAACGATATGTCTAGAAAGATGAATTACCTATGATCCCGCCTCGTTTCTCACGGATACATAACAGTTGGCTTTTAGTTGTGTAGTGTAAATGCCTATATAACTAGGAGCCACTCCAATTGGTAAGCTCATTGCAGGAGCTTAACTTAAAGCCCAGAAGAACCAAAACCTGCAAGTGGCCACCTCTACTCATTCTCTATTACTACATAGCGCATGGCCTCACCAACAAGACCACTATCAAGCCAGTGAGAAGTTCTAAGCACCTCATTAAAAGAATCACTCTCATTAGGCAAAATCGGACGAACAGCAAAGTCTGTTTGAAATTGTTCATGATCTAGATTCACACCTCGAGTTGAAGTAAATTGCAGGTCATGGTGATGCTAACTGAAAATCCCCAGACCTGCTAACTGAAATTCCCCACCTAGAACTTCTCAAATCTGTGGTTCTAATTTATTGTAATCACTAAATTATTGGATTTTAAAACCATCGCTATCAAATTGTTTGTCTAATCTAGTGTCTCAATCTAGTATTAACAAATACTAATGAGTCAAGTTAGTTAAGGTGTAATCAAAAAAGCAGACGCGAATTTTAACTACAAATCATTTCCAGAGTACGAAAGGTTAAAACTCTTGTTTGCGAGAGGAAAGTCGGGCACAATGGTGTCTTTAAGAGCAACTGATAGTGCAGGCCAATTTAGAAATGATGGATCAACAATTTTGTAACGCTTAATAGTGTTATCGCTATTTAGTTCAACTCGTGAAACAATTGTCCCCCTCCAACCTTCAACAATCCCGATACCGCATTGTTTTATGTTTTTGTTGTTCTTAAAGTTACTATTTGAATCTAGAGCGAAACCTTGATGAGGGTCTTTGACAAATTGAAATGATTCTCGAACCTCGTTGACTCTTACTCGGTATCGCGAAAATACGTCCCCTGATTCTTCAGTGGTTGGTGTAACGCCAGGGGTTTTGAAAGCGAAGGGATGAGAGTACCTTGCATCAGATGGGAGAGATGAACCTTTTGCAACGACTCCTAATACACCTAGCGTCTTTGTATCATCTAGTGAAAGAGTTGCGGTTCCAACGAAGCGATCTAAGACGCTTGAGTTGTTTTCAATTAGATTTATAAGATCTTCAAACTTATCGGTGAAATCCTTGATTTGACTAATGTTAAAGTCATCAAGTCTGTTATTTCGGCAGTAGTCAGCACAGTTGCGAAGCAAGCGATGACCGGTAAGGCTGGCATTAAAGTTCAAAAGATCTTCTTTGAGTATTTGAGCATATGCGTTCGCAACACCGTAACCGACGTCATTGCAGAGGGCACCAATATCACTAACATGGTTATATATTCGTTCAAGCTCAAGAAGACGCGCTCGTTGAAGTTGTTCATTTTCATCAACCTTAATGTTGAGGTAATCTTCAACTGCCAATGAAAATGCAAGAGAGTGACCTACCGCACTGTCACCTGAAATTCTTTCAGAAAGTTCAAGTGCTCCTTCGATTGTTTTGCCTTCAAAAGATTTTTCAATTCCTCTGTGAAGAAACCAAAGTCTTGCTTTCATCTTTACGATAGTTTCACCGACCACAGAAAATCTGAAATGACCAGGCTCGATGAGTCCGGCATGAACTGGACCTACTGGAATTTCAAATATGCCATCCCCACTGACCTCAACAAATGGAAATTCGTATGTACCTTCATCGTCAAATTTCGGCTGAGTTGCATTGTATGCCATTGGATGCCAATTAATCGGCCAATTTCCATGGAATACAAGAGGTCGTAAAAATGGATGAGTTAATGGCACTATGCCAAAAAGATCAAAAAATTCTCGTTCAAATCTACCGGCGCTAAAAGATAGGGAGCCTAATGATGGAACCTCAGACTTTTTGGGATTCAGTTCCACTATGATCTCCACTCTTCGATCAGGATTCCCAGCCAAGAATACGTATGATATATACTTTATTTCACCATAATCTTGAGCTGATACTAACCCGAGGCGGTACCCGTTCTTGAGAAGTTCTTCACTTTCTACGACGAGATTATTTGGTGGAACTAATTTTTGCTCAAATGTGTAGCTTGAATGTTGTGGGTCTACATTTAGTTCCCGACATCCTTTGTTATTTGTCATTTGCAGATCATCCTGAGATCACTTTTGCAGCAGACAAAAGAAGGGTTTGCAATGGCCAAGACACAACGCCAATTGCTGCGCTTAGTATTAAACCCAAAACTAAAGGAGTTGTAGTGAGACGAGATGCTCGTATTGGATTAGACAGTTTGCTAGTTTTCAACGTTTGTCTACCTGAACTTTCACCAACGAGAATATGTCTAGCATGACTTACAACGACTCCGAAGATTACTGCCATTAACACAAGGGATATTCCTACCACCCAACCTAGACCTACTGAAATCTCTGATTTCATCATTGCGAACTCACTTGTAAAAAGACTAAAAGGTGGTAACCCTAAAAGTGCCAACAGCCCAACACCAAAAATGCCACCTAGTAGAGGCTTATGGGTTAATAATGACTTGAGTTTTGCTATTTCTGTGCTTCCTTCTGTTATGAGCATTTCACCTGAAGCAATGAATAGAATTGCTTTAACAAGCCCGTGACCTAAAATGTGGAGCAGTACAGCAGCAATTGCAATTTCAGAACCTGCAGCAGCTCCAAGTGCGATTAGAGCCATGTGTTCAATGCTGTGATAAGCGAGCATTCGTTTAATTTCTTTTTGAGTTATTAAAAGTGATGTAGCTAAAAGAAGAGAGAGAAGACCTACTGCTATCAAGAGATCTTGAGAAAACCATCTCCCTACTGCGATGTCAGTTATTGCCTTAAATCGTAGAATTGTATAAAAGGCAACAGTGATTAGAACACCAGACATTAATGCCGAAACTGGAGCAGGTGCTTGGCTATGAGCGTCTGGAAGCCAACTGTGCATCGGGGCTAGCCCCGTTTTAGTTCCGTAACCAAGGAGAATGAATCCGAATCCAAACTTGATTATTTGCGGATTCAGTTTTTTTGAATTCTTTATTAAAAATGTCCAATCTAAAGAGACCGGTCTGCTACTTGAGATGGGGCCACCTATGTGAGCAGAAGCAAAATAAAAGAAAAGGGTTCCAACGAAAGCAAGCCCAACACCAACCGAACAAATAATTATGTACTTCCAAGAGGCTTCAAGGGCTTTCTTATTTTTTCGAAATCCTACCAAAAACGTTGTTGCAATTGTTGTTGCTTCAACAGCAACCCATATCATCGCAACACTAGAGGAGACAACTGCAAAAAGCATTGTGAAGATGAATATCTGAGTTAAAAGAGTGTATCTAGATATTTCCAAAAGTGTAGATTGGTTTTTAGCAAGTTCCTTGATCGAAAAACGAATTGAAAATAGGGATGAAAGAAATGAAATTAGGCCTATCACAATCACCATGAACGAACTTAAAGAATCTGCGTAGAAAGTCGCATCAATTGCAGTTACAGGACCTGTTGTCTCAATATTGAAAGCGAGAACTATCCCAAAAATTAAAAGTGCTAGATTAAAAAAGGCCAAGGTAGCACCTAATACAACTGACCATCTGAATAGTAAGCTCAGTAATATGGAAGTTAGTGGGAGAATTAGGATCAAATCAATAAGCATTAGTCGTGTAATTCCTTCATTTCAGCTAGATCAACATTGCCAATTCGACTTTGAATTGTAATTGCAAGTACTCGCAAAACTATTACCACAAGCAAGACATCTAATGATTCGCCTAGTTCAACCAAAAGAGGAAGCCCAGAAATAAGCAGAAAAGCGATAAGAGATATTCCATTTTCAAAAATAATAAGACCTACTATTTGAGAAATTATGCGTCGCCTTGTTATTAAAATATAAAACCCAACTAATAACGTGGCAAATCCAATTGGAACTAATTTTGATTGTGGGCTACTTGCAATATATGGAAGACGTCCAATGCTAAAAAACGGAATTCCAATAAATAAGGACGTATAAAGCATTGAGGCAGTCGTATTAATGAGTGGCTCAACGTCTCTCTGCCCCCCTGATCTATTAAATATTCTAAAAATTAAGATTGGGAATACAATTCCTTTTAGGATGAATGTTTCAATTCCAGCTTGAACTAAGGCTAAGTCATGTCGACTAAGTCCCTCTGAAAATCCAACAATTCCGAGAGCTACACCATGAAAAGCAACGGAATATATTATTGCTTTAATGTCTTTTCTCCACAATGCGATAATGGCGCAAACTAAGACAGTTCCTGAAAAAAGGTAGGTCATCGAAAAATAGTTAGTCGTCATTTTAGGCCACGAACTCCGAGATGACAGCGAGAACTGCTAGTACGAATGCTCCAGCAAGAAGTTCAGGTACACGAAACAGGCGGAGCTTTGCTTGAGTCACCTCGAGTAGCGTTACTAAGCTTCCTAGTATTGTTAATTTTATAAGGCTAATTCCGCTACTTAAAATTAGCTGAATCCAGTTTGCTTGGGTATCAATGCCAAATGGGAAGAAGAGGTTTGCAACAATCAATAAGAGAAGAGTAAATCTCATAAATTCCCCAAGCTTAATTAATGCCAAGTCTTCCCCAGAGCTTTCAAGAATCATGGCTTCGTAAATCATGGTCAGTTCTAAGTGGGTCGCAGGATTGTCAACAGGTATTCGTCCTGCTTCAGCAAAGATTACAATCAAAAGAGCGAAAATCGCTAAAAGATGCGGTGGGCTAACCAGCCAAATGGGATGGGAAAGGTTGGCAGAAACGATAGTTGAAAGGTTAGTCGATTTTGCTTGAATTGAAATAGCTACAATTGAGACGAGTAGTGCCGGTTCAGAAAGAGAAGAGATAGTCATAGCGCGACTTGAGCCTAAGCCACCAAAAGGAGTTCCCGGATCAAGTCCTAATAGAGCGATCATTAGAGATCCAACTAATAGTATGAAAACTATTGCGAAGAGATCCCCTGAAGTTTTAAAGAGTTCTTGAGTTGAAAGTATTGGCGAAACAATGATTACTACGACTGTTGATGAAATGAGCACTACAGGAGCAAGGGCTGAAAAGATACTAGCATTTTGTGAACGGAGTCTTTCTTTTTTGAAAAGCTTAGCTAGGTCAAAGAAGGTTTGAAAGATTGGCGGACCAACTCTTCGTTCCGCACGTGCTTTGAGCTTTAACATTATGCCGTTTAGTAGCGGTGCGCAAGCGAGAATAAAAATTAATTGAAGTAAAGATGTTGTAAAACTAAAGACGGTCATGCTACTCTTTTCTCGTCATATCAAGAAAGAACCAGTATAACTATTAGGAGGACTATAAACCCTAGACTTAGATAGCGATGTGTACTCCCATTTTGCATCTGAGAGGCGAACTTGCCCCAAGTGGTCACTGCACGTTTAATCGGAACATAGACAAAACGTTCAATACTATCTTGGGATAAGTTGCTATAAGTAATATTGTTTACGTAAAAACGGGATTCTTCGACGTGTGAAACAACTAAATCTTGATCTGGTCTAATTACATCAGCAAAAACTCTTTGTAGAGGTTCAGCAAAAGATGTCGCAGTATACTGAGTTTTTGAATTACTGTACTCATTCCCACATCCCCAAGAATTGGTGATTCTAACTTTGCGTTTGATCGCAGCCTTAAGAAGGAGAAGGATCATTAGAAGTGCAATTGTGAAGAGGACTAGTAGCAACAATGGGTCAATGTTTGTAGCGAGGTTGGGAAGATCTATACTTCCATACTTAAAGTTTGGAGATAGTTTTTTAGCAGGGAATAGGAGCTGTGAAGATTTCATAGTTAGTTTGAGGAAATAACCAGGCACTATTCCGATGACTAAACAAGATAGGGCTAATAGAAACGTTGAAAACAGCATTGTCGGAGGGACTTCTTTGGCAGTTTCCGCATGACTTGATCGAGCTACTCCGAGTAATCCAATACCCGTAGTTTTTACAAAAGCAGTAGCAGTTAAACCGCTTGCCAGAGCAAATCCAGATAGGCCAAAAAGGACGGCCAGACGATTTACTCCCGATAAATGAAGAATTGAGCGAAACAGCCCTTCGAACAAAACCCACTCACTTGAGAATCCCGAAAAAGGCGGCAGTGCACTGATTGAAAATGCTCCAATCAATAGACATGTTGATGTCAGCGGGATTTTTTTAAGTAATCCTCCCAGTTGGTCAAGGTTTAAACTTCCAGTAGAGTATTGGATTGAGCCAGCACTTAAAAAGAGCAAACCTTTGAAAATTGAGTGGGCTAACATCTGAAATAGAACTCCGGATATCATGAACAACGCAAACTTTTCGTCTTTCGCAGTCGCTAGAAGCCCTGATGCGCCTATACCGATAATCATAAGTCCAACGTTGTCAATTGTAGAATAAGCAAGAAGTTTCTTTATGTCTGAGTTAGTTACGCATTGGAGCGCCCCGTAAATTGCAGATATCGTTCCAATGGCAATTACAACTATCCACCACCAACCTTCACTGACTTTAATCAGGGTCATGCCAGTTTTAATAATTCCGTAGATTCCAAGGTTGACCATAGCTCCAGACATCATTGCTGAGACTGGGCTAGGGGCCTGTGGGTGAGCTCGTGGTAACCAAACGTGAAATGGGGTAGCACCTGCTTTGGACGCAAAGCCTATAAATAGAAGAAAGAAAGCTAATGACTTCTCAATTGTTGACAAACTTGATGAAGACATAACTATAGATGAAAATTGTTGGTGCTTCGTCCCAAGTGACAGAATTAAGAAGCCAATGAATATTGACGCAGCCCCTAGATGAGTCATGAGTGCATACCACTGCGTTGCATGCCCAGAGTTATTGTTTTTAGCGTGGTCTGTCAACACCAAAAGTATCGATGTTATTGCCATTATCTCCCAAGAAGCCATGAATGTAGCAACCGAATTAGAGATTGGCACTAGGACCATAGAAGTGAAAAAAAATGGATAAATAAAAGTAGGAGTCTTTGCTTTAGTTGAGTGTCTGATGTACCCAAGTTGATATATCCCTACTGCTATTGCTAGCAACGACGTAATAAGAATAAAATAAGCGCTCAGCGGATCTAAGGAGAGTCTAATTCCAAAAAAAGGAAGAAGTTGATTTGAATTGAAGGTAGTTGTTTTCCCGCTTGATATTATGGAAAGACTTTCATATGAACATATAAGCCCTTCAAGAACTACGCAGAATGATGCGAATTTATTTCTGTACTTTTTTGTTAGCACTAATGATGCGAATGAACCAATAGAGCCTACGAGAAATGAATAAAAAAGTAGATGCACTTCTATCTATTAATATTTCTAAAAGTTTCGACTATTTGTTGTGGGTGTGGTGGACATCCCGGGATTGAATAGCTAACTTCAAGTACATCACTTAAAATACCTTTGACCCCGTAGCTATCTTTAAATATTCCACCGTTTATAGCGCAGTCACCGCATGCAATAATAATTTTGGGCTTTGGAGTTGCTTCATATGTTTTCATCAAAGGGCCGTACATGTTTTGCGTAACTACTCCTGTCACAAGCAGCCCATCAGCGTGTCTAGGACTTGCAACTAGAGACATACCAAAGCGCGATGCATCATAGACTGGACCAAATGCGGATGAAATTTCTATTTCGCAAGCATTGCAAGAACCTACATCGACATGGCGAAATGCAACAGATCTATTTGGGGATTGCGATGAAGAAGAGTTCCTACCTTTAGAAAACCCTTTTGAAACAGGCTTAGATATTATATTATTCAGCATGCTGACTATTTTCATATATGACAATCTTATCATCTTGTCATATATATAGATTTATGATTACTGCTGTTAATATAGAAGTGCAATTGACGTTAGGCGCACGGTCAACTTGATTTCAATCCACAACTTTAGAAGTAGGAATGAAGATGCGAATGCTGCAGGACCATAAATTCTTGGAATGAGCGACGAAAACTGTACTCGGTTGGATGGAAGTTGTACTTGAATGAACACGCAGTGCTCAGTTGACGTTTTTGTCGACTGATAAACGTTGAAAGTGTCTTAAGTCCCTTTTAAAGTGTCATAAACAATTTGTACTCTTTAAACAAGAGGAAAGGAGTACTTTATGGTTTCAAAAGTTCTCGTACTAGGTGGTAATTTCGGAGGGCTCACTGCTTCACTTGCTCTCCATCATGAGTTAAAGGGTGATGCAGACATAAAAGTGATTTCAGCATCTGATCACTTCTTGTTTAATCCCTCACTCATCTGGCTCCCCTTTGGAAAGCGTAAAGCCTCAGATATTACATTTCCATTAGCTCCGACTTTTGATAGACACGGAATAGATTTCATCCACGAAGAGGTTGTTTCTATGGACTGTTTGAAAAAAGAAGTAAGAACTAGCAACGGCAACTACAGCTACGACTATCTTGTCATCGCAACTGGTTATAGAAACAATTTTAACGTTATTGAAGGACTGGGGCCAGATGGTTTTGCTTATACCATAACTACTCTTAAAGATGCAATGCAAGCTGGAGAAGGTTGGCGCAAGTTTTTGAATGATCCTGGCAATATTGTCATTGGTGCTACGCAAGGAGCAGGTTGTTTTGGAGCGGCTTACGAGTACCTATTTAATACAGCGCACCAACTGCGGAAAGCTGGATTAAAAAAGCAGGTAAAGCTTACATTTGTATCTCCAGAGCCGTTTTTAGGTCATTTTGGTATTGGTGGGCTTCCCCACGGTGAGAGCCTATTAAAAATGTTTTTCAAGAAAGAGGGTATTGAGGCGGTTGTCGATACTGGTATGGAAAGAGTAGAGAAAAACATGCTTACCTTAAGTGATGGCAGGAAAATTGACTTTAAGTACGCAATGATAATTCCTCCTTTTGTTGGGCAGGACTTTGTAAAAAGAACCAATGAAATTGCAGACGAAAAGGGTTATGTAATAGTAAGAGATACGTATCAAAGTCAAAAATATGACGATGTATATTGTGTTGGAGTAGCTGCACAAGTTCCAGTACCGTGGCATACTTCGAATCCTGTTGGAATTCCTAAGACTGGATTTCCGACAGAAAAGATGGCACATGTTGCCGCAAAAAATATTGCCTCATCGATCAAGGGAGAATCTCTGACATCGCACGAAGCATTTGGAGATATTCCAGCCGTATGTGTAATGGACGCTGGCAATAACGGAGTCATAATGTTCGCTGATAAAATGTTGCCACCTAGAAAACATGGAATTTTAATCCCTGGCCCTCAAGCACACTCAATGAAACTAGCATTTGAGAAGTACTTTATGTGGAAGGCAAAACACGGTTATGTATCTCTTCCATAAATTCACAGTTTTAACAGAGGAACGCATTCTGAGTTAAGCAATCCAAGATAGTTCAAGAATTAGTTATGCTCGTAATTGGGAAAACGTTCTCTAAGATTCCAGAACTCCTGACATAGTGGCAAAAATAGTGCAAAGTCAATTCTTTTCTTTGCTCACCGTTTTGTATAAAGTAGCTTGTTATCAAGGTGAGTAAGTCTGAAACAGCTGGCTCGCCTCTGCATTGAATATCTCAGAGTCGATTCTCTGACCAACTACTTGACCTGAGGATATATAACCGTGGGTTAGGAGTTCTGGATTCTTAGTTCTTTCAAGAAAATAGTTTTCAACCTCCCTAATAAAGCAAGAAGTAGAATGCCTCGAACTGCTTTCAGCTTAAACTTTGCAACAAATTGGGACTTTAGACCCTACTTAAAGTAGGCTCGCTTTTGTATAGTATTGCTATGGATCACAGCGGGCATGACCTCGGAGTCACGTTTCTGGATCTAGATGATCTTAGCGATGAAGATCAATTTATAAAAGAGCAAGTACATAAAATTGCTTTTGAGGTTGTAAGACCTGCATCGGTCCAGCTAGACCGGATGGCACCAGGAGAGAGAATTCTCGAAGGGTCACCATATTATGCAGTAATGAACCGATTAAAATCGCTGGGTTATCATAAGCTCTTTCTTCCTCCAGAGTATGGAGGGGGAGAAGGTGAGGTAACTCCCATTACACTTGCCGTCGTGTTAGAGGAGTTAGGGTGGGGTTCATTAGGTCTGGCCACTAGTTTTTTGGTAGACATGATGCCCTTTTTGACGATTGCGTACTTTGGTAATGATGACCTAAAGGAAAAGTATTTGAAACCATGGATTGACGACGAAGTTGGCGCATATCACGGTTGTTGGGCTATAACAGAACCAGATCATGGCAGCGACTACTTAACTGTAAGAGGTCAAAAAGAAAAGTACTCCCCTAAAGGTCAGTTAATTGCGACACAGGCAAATAGTGGATGGATATTAACTGGTCAAAAATCGGCTTGGGTTAGCTCAGGGCCAGTTGCAACTCATGCAGCAGTCCATGCTCAAGCAGGCGCAGATGGAGATCTCCATCATAGCTTTTTTGCAATTGTTGATCTAAGCAGCGAGGGGGTTAGAAAAGGAAAAGTTCAAGACATGCTTGGAGTAAAAGACGATCCACAAGGTGAAATATTCTTTGATGAGGTTTTCGTCCCAGCTGAAAATATCCTTGTGGCGCCAAGTCCTATTTATCCTGTTTTTGGTGATCAACTACTATGTGTTACTAGTGCATCGATAGCTAATGTTGCTGTTGGGTTGGCACGGGCAGCATTTGAAGAAGCGCTGAATCACTCGAGGACAAGAATGCAAGGTGGGGGGCCCATTTCGGACCACAAAAACATTAAATTAACCCTATACTCTATGTTTGAAAAGATTGAAACTGCTCGAGCATATGCTAGAAAAGCAAACTATCACGTAAGAAATCACGCTTTGCTCGGATTCCAAGGTGGATCTACTGGAGCTTCTCCAAGACACACAAGAACTGCTCAAATATATGCGAAGAGGATTGCATTTGAAGTCGCTCATGACGCAATTCAGGTTCTTGGAGCATTCGGGTTAAGCAGAGAGTCAATTGCGGAAAAACTCTTTAGAGATGCAAGATGCTTACTTATCGAAGACGGTACTCTTGAAATTCTTGCCTTTGACGCGGTAGGAGACGTATTGAGCAACTATGAAAATTCTTCATACCAACTTGAGGAGGTAATGGCACAGTGGTAACTGCGAGAAGCATCCCATTAGATGCACCTTTGTATCAGATTAACGCTGAAAGGGGAGCTGAGTATTGGAACTGTAGTGCAGTTGCTGGTATTTTCACTGTTGAAGGCGATGTAACTGACTTAATTCCTGAAGGACTAATGGTTGCCTCGACTCCGAGTGTAGGAATGGTATTTGTAGCCGACTATGGAGCTTCAACATTAGGGCCATACAAAGAGTTTGTCTCTTTCATCCAGGTTAAAGATGATAAGGACAATATTGGTTTGTACATACCTTATATATATGTTACGAATGATGTAGCACTTGCCTCGGGGAGAGAAGTGTTAGGAGCTCCAAAAAAAATGGCGGACATTTCAATTGATAAGTCAACGAACGTCATTGTTGGAGAATTAAATCGACCTTCGAACCTTCCGCTTGTAAAGGTTACAACATCTCCAGTCGATAGAGTTGATCCAATTTTACTAGATGCTCTACTTCCAAAAGATGCATACTTCTATTCATTGCGCTACCTTCCGGGTCCTCCCGGGGGCACAACGGTAAGCGAGCTTGTTGCTTGGAAGTCAGAAATGGCATTTCATAAAGATGCTTTTGGTGATCAGATCCAGTTCATGGGTCCAGGAAGTGTTACATACCCATTTGAGTCTCCCCAAGATCCAGTAAGTAGACTTAAAGTAGGCACTATGCTTGCAACTGCATATATGGAGTTTGATTTAAGACTTAAACCTGGGCATATTGTAAATTCAAAAGTGACGAAAGAAGTTGAAGCGGTAGTTTAAACTTCCATTGCTTTTGGATTTGAAAAATTATTAACAACTAGAGAAAGAAAATATATGACGGCAGATGCATTACCAGAGATAATTCAAGGTGGAATGGGAGTAGGAGTTTCCGGATGGGAACTGGCTAAAGCAGTTTCAATCGCTGGAGGATTGGGAATCATTTCGGGAGTAGCTCTTGATGCCCAACTCATAAGGAAACTGCAGTTAGGTGATATAAATGGGCATATTCGACAAGCACTTTCACACTTCCCATTAAAAAAACTAGCAAATCAGATAGTTGAAAGGTATTTTGTTGAAGGTGGGATCGATGAAACAAAGGCTTTCAAGCCAGTTTTGTTGCCAAGTTTAGATCAAACCGAATTTGCAGAAGGAGTTACAATTGCAGGAAATTTTGTTGAGGTTCATCTTGCTAAGGAAGGTCACAGCAATCCAGTTGGGATCAACTACTTAGAAAAGATTCAAATGGCTACTCCGTCAGCGTTGTACGGAGCGATGTTGGCAGGTGTTGACTATGTTGTTGCAGGTGCCGGTATACCAGCTGAGTTTCCATCGCTGATCGAAGATCTTTCTTATGGGAAGGAAAGCCACATCTCAGTTGATGTTATTGGAGCCAAAGATCGAAAGTTTAGCATTGGCATAATTCCAAAGCTCAAAGACAAAATAAAGAGACCTAAGTTTTTCGCAATTGTAGCAAGCCATGTTCTAGCCAATTTTTTAGCAAGGAGTGATCGCACAAAACCTGATGGTTTTGTGGTTGAAAGTCCAATTGCGGGAGGACACAGTGCGCCACCTAGGGGACACCTTGTTTTAGATGATGCTGGTCAACCAATCTATGGCGAAAGAGATGTAGTAGATTTTTCCAAGATGAAAGAAATTGGCTTACCTTTCTATATAGCTGGATCTATGGCTAGCAAAGAAGGACTTCAAAGTGCAAAAGAGCTTGGTGCAAGCGGTGTTCAAGTGGGATCAGCTTTCGCTCTTTGTAAAGAGTCTGCAATGAACGATGATATCAAACATGAGATCATAAATAAATCATTGGACGGAACCTTAGAGGTATTCAACGATCCAGTATCATCACCGACTGGATTTCCATTTAAAGTGGCGAAACTCGACAAAACGGTTTCAGATGAGGTGGTCTACAAAGAGCGAAAACGAGTTTGCGATGCAGGGTACTTGAGGGTTCCAGTTTTAGATGAAAACAATGAAATCACCTATCGATGTTCAGCTGAGCCAGAAAAAGCATTCGTCAGAAAAGGTGGGAACATGGATGAAACATCTGAAAGGCGATGTCTTTGCAATGGTTTACTTGCAACAATTGGACTTGGACAGAGAAGACCTATAAAATCTCTCGTTGGTCGCAGATCCAAGACAGAGTATGACAATGAAAATCTTTCTGAAAGAATTTGGAGGGAAGAACCTCCAATTGTGACGATGGGTCAGGATATGTCATTTCTTAAACCAATCGTGTCAAAGTATGGATTAGATTACTCCGCCAAAGATGTTATTGACTATATGACAGCCTAGGTGACTTGATCAAAAGAAATTTAAAAGATAAAAAGGTGTTTTAACGATAGTTAATTTGAGAGAGGTGCGGCCTTTAGAACGAGACTGCTTACAGTCCGCAGTGAACCGTTGTGTTTTAATTCGGAATATAAATGTTGCTTGACTCTAAGACAAGTTTAATACGAGCAAGATAAGTTAATTGTTTTGCAAAGAATAAAATTCAGTATATGTCAACGTGTTTAAAGCAGTCTATCGTCGACCGAATGCGTGTTATGACTCCTACTATGTTAAACAGGTCTGATAGAAGGAAGGCAATTCACGCTAGTTTTTACTCGTTGCGTTATAAAGAACCAATTTCTGGTGTTCGATTAAAAGCCATAGCGGTAAGTTCTTTTTCTAGTGCAGCTTCGTAGTTTACAATATCTTGTTTTGCTGTCTTTGGTCTCCATCTCCCTTTAAGAAGAAATATTGTAGGAACAAAGAATATTTCACCTCCAACACATACCCACCACCATCGCTGCCATTCATGTGGTGCGGCTTTGCTCGCATTTTGAACTGCAGTCCCATGTGCATCTAAGAAAGTAAGTACGGGCTTTGGCACATTGCGAAGTGCAATCAAATCTTTTATGGCTATTGCGGACGATACGTGTTCATTACTTTTAATTTCACTAATTGCTTTAAAGATAGCTACAGTATTCTTGCTGTTAGCTCTTAATTCAGCACGTGTTGTAGTATCGATAGCCTGAGCCGTTTTAATTTGACTAGGATACTCGTTGAGATACAGTTTAGCGGTTTGGCCGTAAGTTACAAGTGTAGTTGCTGATGTCACAACGTAAGGAACTATTAGGAAAGAAACGGCAACGACGACACGAAGTATCCAACCCCAAATTGCTAAGCCAGTAGCAACTAGAGCTGGGTTTCTTGATTCTATGGTTTCACTAAACGCAGTCATCCAAGGAGAGTAGGCAACAGCCCTTGATCCAGAAAGAATTGAAATTATCACTACGAAAGTAGAATAAGTAGTATTTGGCTCTGTCGCTTTCGAGAGAAATATAATTGTCATCACTATCGCCACCAGAGCACCTATCAGCATTAGTGGTTTTCTGACCCTAATTCTGTCCGAAATTATTCCTATGACAACTACACCTATTGCATCTACTGCCCAGAACCAATTTCCAAGACCGTTTCCCTGAGCTTCACTAAACCCAAACACAGAGACGAAGTAGACTACAAAAAACCCGACTGCGGCATAGTAGATTAAAAGAAAAACGCTCACCGCGAGCGCTGGAAGTGCAATGTTAAGTTGAGTCATCTGTTTCCAAGGATGTTTGAGTGCTGTAGCTACATCGATATTGTTTACTTTCAGTTCAATAAGTTTTCGACTCTTCAATGAAACCATGAGTTGATCTCTCAACTCGGGTTTAAGTTCCCTTAAACCAAAAAGTGCAATAATGAATATAAACAAACCAACACTTCCTGCTATCGTGTACTGGTCTTGCCATGCATGGAGATGGTTTAATGTATGTGAAGATACTTCTGATACTACTAAAGAAGCCATAACTGGCCCAAGAGTCCAGAACCCAACGGCTGCCCCTCTCCCAGTCTGTGGAGAGAAATCACGGACAAGAGCTGGAGTTGCAACTAGCACGAGTCCCTCTATAAAACCGACAATTGCTGCAAATGAGCCGAACTCAATTGAGTTAGTTGCGTGGGGAACCCCGAAAAAAGTTACCAGACTTGCTGCAAGCAAACCAAAGACAACTATATTTGCACGACCCCATCTATCTGCGAGCCCCGCTATTAGTGAAGCAACTGCTCCAGCAATACTTGCAACTACAGTTATATTTACATAGAACTTAAAAGAGATGTGGTAGTAGGCAATGATCGATGGGCCAACTGCTCCAGCAACGTATTGCTGGTAGTAAAGGATGATTGTTGATAAAACGACAACAATTAAAAATAGGTATCTTGAAGGTCTTGTTGGATATAACTCAAGCTTTCTACTAAAGATGTGCAAATTTCCCCTCTTGTGAACTGCAACATATTCAAACTTCAAGGAGCCATCAGCGGTAGACATTCATATAATAATATACTATACGAGAACAAACTGCACGAATAATGCAAATATATGTGTTAACCAGGGAATAGTTGTACCGTTTTACGGATAGTGACAAATCAGTTCTGCGCTTTTTCCCGTGAAATCTGCCAATCTTATTTGGGTTTAAATAAGTAAATCTCAGCAAGTGCCAATCGGTACTCACTTTTTTATTTTTCTCATTGATTCTCTAATTTAAATCTATAGTTTGTGAATTGTGAATCAACCTAGTTAAAATGGATCACACGCAAAACATAGTTTTAGTTATAAATTTGTGAAGCTCGAAATAGAATCTACCTCTCGCCAATCTTTAAAAAATCGTAATTATGTTTTAACCCTCTGCGCGCAGCGTCTGTTGAAACTACATTTACCCTACTAGTAATACTTTTTGATCTTTATAGGCCTATTGCACTTCAGTACAACAGTAAATCAAACGTAGTGTAGAAGAACACGGTCTTTAGTGGTCATTGGTTTAACTTGTCCAAAACACTATATTCTGGGTGATTTGTCAAAATTGCATAAGCCAGTGTTAAATCTTCTAATATTTGATGTCACTCTTTGATTGGAAGCCGAAATGTCACATTTGCAGCTTGTCTTTCTGGCCAATTGAAGACTCTATTTTGATTTGCATTAGAGCCAAAATATCTTAAGCCAAAAGAAACGCTTTTTAGATAAGTTGCTAATTAGATGAGAACGATTTTATACGTTAGCAAGCAAGCAACTCTGGCTTTGAGTATTTCTTAATTACTCAGATTCAAGTTCTTTCGCGAAACTAAGAGCATCATTTGGACTTAGGCCATACTTCCCGATCATGTAGCATGTAAGTGGAGCAGCAGTTCTTTCTGAGCTGTGGGCAGCGATTCCAGCGATTGAAAGTAGATCGTTTACTTCTGCCTCATTCGGAGCCTCACCGCCAATTTTCTCAGCATAGGCATTGAGCCATTCTTGTACAGTTTTTGACATATTGAAATACTAACATCTCATGATTAAAGAGTGAGACGAAATTAAAATTAATTGTGAAAGTTGCCATTTAGGTAAAGTTTTCTTAAGCGATCGTAGAAAAACCAAAGTGTTACAACGAGAAATTTAATCTTGTCGAGAATTTTTATTTTCTGTGCTAGTTTTATCTAACTTCACGTTGTAGTCTATTTCATCTTGAGGAGGGATCTTGTGAAAGAAGATCCAGTAAAGTCCACTGTTTAAAAGCTGAAAAATTGCGGCTAACATAAATGGGAGATCAAGGCTCACGTTATCGAATAAGTAACCAGCAAAAGCTGGACCGATTGCATTAGCTGTTTGGCTTGGAATATTCGACAATGCAGTTACAGTCGCCCGCTCATCTTTATCTGCCATTGCTACAACATAAGACTGTCTAAGTGGCATGCCAATTCTCTGGAAGACCATCCGAACAAGATAAATACCACCTGCAATAGCATATGTTGGGGCAAGAACCATTGGGATAAGTAGCAGAGCCTGGATGGTACGAACCAATGTAACAGTTTTAACAAGACCAAGTTTCTTCGCTATTGGGGCGGCAGAAAGAGTTGATGGAAGTGTTGCGATATTGACAAGCGTATATAGAACACCAATTGAAGAAACTGAGGCACCAAACTTTACATATAGCCAGTAGGTGACAAATGGTCCAAACATTCCAACTGCAAGACCGTTAATTCCATTTGTTATAAATAATCTTTTGAGTAACCACATCGAATTCTTGGGAAGTTGAAATTTAGGTTTGTTCGATCCGTTCAAACTTCGTCTAGCAGTTTCAGTTGATGCCTGCTTGTTTGTTTGGTGGGTTTCTTTTATGAACACAGCAAGTGTTGAGCTAAATAGTGGGCCAATTGCTGTAGTAAGAAAACCAATTTTAAACATTCCAAGTGAATGTAGTACTAAATGATTTTGTGTTGGGAAAGTGATGGCGATGGCAGATCCAATTAAGGCTCCAATTGATGAAGCAAATGCAAGTCTTCCGAAAACCTGGTTTCTCTTAGAACTCTCGACGCTTTCAACTGCTAATGCAGATTCAACAGGTTGGTAAGGACCAATTTGGCCAGCACCAGCACCAGCACCTCGGCCGAAGCTTCCGAGCATAGAAAATAGTGCCAGCAAATAGATGTTGGTGGTTAAAATGAATGCAACTGCTGCAATTGAAGCTAGAAGTGGTATAAAAATTAGAAAAGGTTTGCGGCCGATGCGATCTGATGTCATACCACTTAAAGTTGAAATTAGAGTTGAAACTATAGCAACTCCAAAAAATATCAATCCGAGTTGTGTTCCTTTTAACCCAAGAAGTGCAAAGTAAATAGGTACCAAGACGGCTGCCAATGCTCTTGAAGCGCTCATTGTTATTCTGGAGATGTAAATTATTTTTAGATTGCGACTCATTATTGTACTCTAAAAGCTTAAGTTATCTAAGCACCAGAAGAAATAGAACGTCAAAATTAGCTAAAGTTTATTGAGTTTCGAAGCCAATTCTTGATTTCATTAGTATCATCTAAATCTATTTCACCTTTTGGCATGATTACAGTTGTGGTTAGTAGTCTTACCAGAACCTCGGCTACTAATTGTGCTTTTTCTTTCTTTACGTCTCCGCGTACCACTAACCAAGGCGTCATAAGTTCAATTCCTCTAGCAACCATCTCTTTGGCGTCGATCGTAAGCATTGGCAGCAGAGTTTCAGGTTCAGAGTCCAGTAATCTCTGAAGCAATGCATGGCCTCTTAAGAATTTGACTGTTAGCGCAAAAGCTTCAAGTATTAGTTCTGTTCCATTCGGGATCTGTGCGAGGTGGGAGTTGAGATTAAAGAAAAAGTTGTTCATTTCCATGTCTACAACTGCTCTAACCAAACCGCTTTTGTTCCCGAATGTCTTGTAAAGCCACATTCTAGATACGTCAGCTCTTTCAGCGATTTGTTCCATTGTGGTCTGGGCAATGCCGTATTCAGAAAATAGGATTAGTGCTGCGTTCAACATTTTCGACCAGCTCTTATTTACCTGGGTAAGCGATTCAATTTTTAATTGAAGTTCTATTTCATTTGCAGGAAGAACAAGTTTTTTACTAGCAGGATTATTTGACATATTTGTGTAAATCTTTCCTATTATGAACTCGTATTTCTTGGCATAAATTTCCAGTTAAAGAAAGTTCTCTAAATAATAATATTGACTTGCGACTAAGCATAAGCAAATCTATTTGTGATGGGAAATCCCTGGTTACAATTGTATTGATCTTGTGGTTGGTAGTTGGTGGTCCGAGGGTAACCATTTTCATGTGTAGATTCAACGTATCACAGCTTTATTAATTAGAGCTATCTTTGCAGTAATTTTGATCCCTCTAGAACTCACCATGCCTCACAATTTTTTGCATAATAGGGACTTTAGTCCCTATCACATTTTACCTCAAAAGAGTTTACTTTTATTGAGGTTTTGTAAACAAAGTTTAGCAGTCGATTTTGGCGGCGTGACATGTTTCATTTTAAATCGTGTAGGTAAGGAGGTTTAAGTGCGAGAAGAGCACTTTGACATTGTTGTAGTTGGGGGAGGTCATAACGGCACAACGATAGCTGCCTATTTGGCTAAGTGCGGTCTCTCAGTCTGCATACTTGAAGAAAGACCTGAATGTGGTGGAGGTCAAGAAAATACCGAACCACGTCCTGGTTTCAGGATTGATCCACATGCTACGTACCTTTATGGAGGTGCCGCGCCAGGGTTTGAGCAGTTGGATCTAGCTAAGTACGGATTCAGAATGGTTTACTATCAGTCGATGGCTGGTTTGGTTACTACTGACGGGGTAGCGGCCAACTTAGGAGGTCGTTGGAATCGTGAAGTAGCACAGAAAAGTGTGAGCTATTACACGGGACAAGATGCAGTTGGGGCCGAAGAGGTATTTTTAGGATCGATGGGAGATGATGGTTTACGGGATCTCTTGAGGTCAATATTTTGGACACCACCACTTCCAGATTCGGTTGAAATTGAGCCTAAGGATGCTCCAATGTGGCAAGAGTTCAGAAAGCAGCTTCCAGGTCTTTGGAGTGAGCGCCTCGTCGAAATGAGCTTTTTGGATTTCCTCGATGAGTTCGTTCCCTGGGAACCGCTTCGCACCTTTCAAGCATTTGCTGCATGGTACTGCGGAGCTCACCCTGGTTGGGACGGGATGTTGCTTCCTTCACTCGGTGGGACGCTGTTGGTAGGGTATAGTTCAGGGTCACCAAGAGGTGGAATGCACTCCTATGCACACGCAATTATAAGATCAGCTATTGCAAATGGAGCTCGCGTTATTACTAACGCATCGGTTGGAGAGATCCTTGTTAAAGATGGTCGGGCGGTTGGAGTAAAACTTGACGATAAAGCTTCCTACCCAGAAAAAACAATTTGGGCTGACAAAGCAGTTATCTCGGCAGTTGACGTCAAGCAGACATTCTTGAAGTTAATCGGCCAAACTCATCTTGATGCTTCATTTGTTCAAAAGGTACGAGACGTTTCACTTAAAGGTGGAAGCTTGTACGTGTTGTCAGTATTATGCAGAGAACTTCCCAAATATCACGGCAGAGAGGATGCGTTTCCAGAAGAGGTTTACCCATCTTGTGTTGCTGCTCCGGTTGATTCGATTGACTTCTTTCATACTCAAACTAAAGACGCTTACTCAAAGAAAAAGGCGCCAGTTCTTACTAAAGAGCATCTCACCATGATGATCTGTCAACATGATGTATACGATAGGACTCGTTGTCCAGAGGGATATCACGTCTTATCTCCAATTTACTTGGAGGTTCCTCCTCCTCAATACGATGTTGAAGGTCCAGAAGGCATAAATCGCCATAAAGATGAAATAACCAAGGCTGCGCTCGACCTTCTTGAGTCACTCGCCCCAAATATGAATAGCAATAATATAGTTGAGGTATTTTTGAACACACCTTATGACTCGGAGTTTAGGAACGCTGGAATGTCAGGTGGAAACTGGTACGGAGCCAGGCAGTCTGAAGATCAATGGTTTGGATCGAGACCGATCAAAGAGCTTGGTCGATATAAGACTCCGATAGAAAACCTCTATCTTTGTAACCATACTTCTCACCCGGGGGGGCTTTGTCTTATGGCTGTTCCATATAATTTGATGCACGTTTTGATAGAAGACAAAATAGCAAGTCCAGGAAACTGGTGGTACCCATCACCATACTATGTGGCCGATACAAAGAAAGGGAGTCAAAACTGATGAGGCAAAGTTACGAAGCAACTCCAGATGTAAATTTACTCGCACAGTTTCCACAAGAATCAAGCTTTGATGTGGCAGTAATTGGTGCGGGTCCTAATGGATTAATTACGGCAGCATATTTGGCAAAAGCGGGCTTAAAGACTGTCGTCATTGAGAGAAGACAAGAAATTGGAGGGGGGTTAGCAACTGAAGAGACGTTATTCCCAGGTTTTTATACCAACCCTCATGCCATTTATCATCTAATGGTTGACTATATGCCGCTTTTCCAGGATTTTGATTTAGGAGTTCACGGTTTAACTTTTATAAAACCAAATATCCAAACTGCAGCTGTATTTAAAGATGGTAGTTCACTTGTACTTTGTCAGCAGATTGAAGACTCAAAAGACTCAATAGCGCTGTTTTCTGATAAAGATGCAAGAAGGTTTGGCCACCTAATGAGACAGTGGCAGAAAATTGTTGATGATGTACTAGCTCCAGGGACGTATGTGCCACCAATGTCGCCAATTGATATGATTGAAGCACTTAATCGGGGTGAATCGGGTCAAGAAGCACTTCGTCTTACAGAAATGTCACCAATGGAAATCATTGAAGAAAACTTTGAAAACGATAAGTTAAGAATGGCACTTCTCTACATGTCTACCATGTGGGGCTTGAATCCAAGAGATAGTGGTCTCGGATTTTTGGTCCCACTGCTTGTAACTAGAAACCTAAATAAAGCACAGTGTTATGGAGGCTCCCATAAATTAGCGGGTTCACTTTCACGGGCGATTCACCAGGCAGGAGGGATAATCCTTGATAATGCTGAAGTCGTAAAAATAGACGTAGAGAACAACCAAGCAAAAAGAGTCATCTTAGACGATGGAAGAGTTATTAATGCATCGGCAATAATTTCTAGTCTTCCACCACCTCAGACTTTTGGAAAGCTTATCGATAGGGACTTAGTTCCAAGTGAGTTAGTTCAAACAGCTGAAAATTGGGAATGGGATCAGTGGTCTTTTTTCACTGTCTCACTTGCACTTAAAGAAGCCCCGAGATATATTTCTGAAGATCCGTGGGTTAATGATGCGCTAATGACTATTTTAGGTTTTGAAACTTATAACGAGTTGGCAACGCATTTTGATGCTGTTTTGAGTGGCAAGATTTCTGATAGTGATGAAGTAGGAGGACACGCAACCACTGAAACTCGTTATGACCCAACTCTTCCAAGAATTCCAGGGCATGAAGTTGCATTCTTGCAGAGTCATGTTCCACTTTCAACCAAAATTAACTATGAAGAAGTTGGGGCAAACCTAAGAGATCGGCTAATTTCAAAGTGGAGTGAGTATGCACCAAACATTACGAAAGATTCAATTGTGGCATCATCTCACGAGTCTCCACTAGATATCGAAACAAGGATAAAAACTATGGTTGGTGGTTCAATAAAGCACGGCGATTATAACCCACTTCAAATGGGTGTGTTCCGCCCTCATGATTCAGTTATAGCAGGAAGAAGTCCAATCGATGGTCTTTATCTGTGTGGTGCATCTAGTTATCCGGGTGGGTTAATAATTGGTGGCCCTGGGTATATAGCCGCTAATACAGTTGCTGAAGATTTTGAGATAGATAAATGGTGGAAAACACCTAAGTATATTGAGAAGTACAAGGAGGCTTATCTTGAAGCTTAAGTCGAGAGGGCTCGGTAAAAGAGAGCTGGTAATAGATCTAAAAGATTGTGAAATTAAATCTGAAAATGGCGAGCTGGTACTATCTGGTACAGTTCAACGCCCTGTAACATGGGAGTTCTCTATAAGAGTGTCACAAGATGATATACCTGGAATGTTAAAGGTCGCTATGAGACCTAAAGTCTGGAAGCTGGGTTTTAGGTGGTTTTTCCATTTGAAGAATAAATCAGTTGAACTAGAACCAGAAGTTCAAGTAGTGGAAAAACGTGTTCCGCGTCTCCGTGCAATGACTGAGCCTCAAAAAGAGGTAGTTGATGCCTGAAACATTTAATTATGACGCTATTGTAATTGGCGCAGGTCACAACGGTCTCTGTTTGGGTGCTTATTTGGCGAGAGCCGGACTTAAAACAGCGATTTTAGAAAGACGGCATGAAGAAGGTGGTGGAGTAAATACCGAAGAGCCACTTTTGCCAGGGTACAGGCATAACATGCACGCTCAATACATGGAGTTTTTTGACATTATGCCGATGTTTAAAGACTTTGAGCTAGAAAGAATTGGCCTTAGGACAATTATGCCTGAAGCTCAGGCCGGTATTGCTTTTGAAGATGGAAGGCCACCAGTAATTATTCATCGTCCTGATTTGTTGGATCGAACTCATAAATCTATATCTGTATATTCAAAAAGTGATGCAGATATGTATGTTGAATTGAAAAAACGAGTAATGAGCATGGAAAACCTTTTGGCAGTAAATTTGTACTCTCCGCCACTTGAAGGAGATACGCAACTGCAGGGTCAGCTTATCGATGCTTTGCTTGGTGATCTAGGAATAACTGCTGATTTTGTTATGAAGACACCAAAAGTAGTGATAGACGAACTTTTTGAATCCACTGAACTAAGGGCACTTCTCTACCGCTCTACAGTCGAATGGGGTTTTCCTGTTGATACAGCTTGCACAGGAGCTGCGTTCTTGACATTCATAATGTGGACGATGGGTAATTGGAAGATGTGTAAAGGTGGTACCCATTCATTGGCAAAAGCAATGACTCAAGCTTGTTACAGTGCTGGCGTTGATTTAGTTGAAAGCTCTGAAGTAAAAGAGATTATTGTAGAAAATGGTAGAGCTACTGGGGTAAAGGTAGCAAATGGAGATACTTTCAATGCTTCAAAACTAGTAGCTTCGAATGCGGACTTAAGACAGACTCTTTTAGATATGGTAGGGCAAGATAACTTGTCACCTAAGTGGGTTAAGCGAGCAAAGGCATTTAGATACGGACCAAGTCATGTATTAGGTACTTTGACTATGTGCCTATATGAAGCGCCAAACTACAAGTCAGCTAAGTATGACGAGGAGATTAATAAGTGCTTTTACACCTTAGTTGGGTTTGAAAATGAGTTGGACATGGCTCAGTATATTAGGGATGCCTATAACGGACACCTTCCGAAACCAGCAGCAGGAACCTGGGTAAACAGCATTTGGGATCAGTCGCAAGCACCTCCATCACGGCACAGTGCAACAGGGTGGTACTTTATGCCCCCAAAAAGTGCGCTATCAAAAGAAGAATGGGAAGAAGTTAGAAGAACCTATAATAAGAAGTTTATTGATGTGTGGCAAAGATTTGCACCAAACATGACGTCTGACAATATTATTGCAGAACGAGTCTATACTCCCGATCAGATGGAGAGAAAGAACATGATGATGGAAGGAGATTTTTCAAATGGTGAGTTTTCTCCAGATCAGATGGGGCCAAACAGACCTTTCCCTGAAGCATCTTCATACAGAACTGAAGTAGAAGGGCTTTACCTCTGTGGACCGTCAGCTTATCCAGGAGGTGGTGTTCATGCCGCATGTGGATACAATTCTTTTAAGGTAATTGCTAACGATTTTTCACTCGACACCCCCGTTGTGGCTAGTCGAGGGTATTAATAAGGAGTGTTAATTGTCAAAAATTTATACAGATGAGTGGTACGAAAGCGTCAAAGATGCTATCAATAAAAGTGCTTCTACCTTAAAAGAAGTACCGAAAGGGAAGTGGATTCTCGTAATTGAGATTGTTGGGGATGGAGTCTCACCATATGTTGATGAAGGATCTGAAAGACACTTTTTAGTTTCAATTGAGGATGGGAAGTGTATGTGGTATGAAGAGATTGAACTAGGAAAGTCACTTGACGTAAAGCTAAATTATCGTTTTAGAGGAAATGCTGAAGTATTTGACTCAATAGCCGCTGGTACACTTGACCCAATTGATGCAGCTTTAGGTGGTGATATCAAGGTTAAAGGTGATATGAGGTTCCTGCTTCGTCAAGCTGATCAGGTACAAACTTTGCTACTTGCATACACGAAAAATGTGGAAACTGAGTGGCCGCTTGGGAAACCTCCCTACGTGCGAAAGGCTGATAGTTAGATGTTAAAAGAAGCTGATGTAATCATAATTGGAGCAGGTCATAATGGTCTTGCACTTGGCTGTTATCTACAAAGATCGGGCCTTGAAGTTGTTATCTTAGAACGCAGACATGAAGAAGGTGGTGGCTTAACTACTGAAGAGCTAACTCTTCCTGGGTTCTTGCACAATGTCCATGCCAACTACCATACTTTTGTCGACCTAAGTCCTCCGGTTGGAGATCTTGACCTGAGAGGCCATGGCGTAAAATATGTGAGACCTGAAGTGCAGATGGCTAGCATATATGAGGATGGTAGCGCACTTGTTGTCTATGAAGATATTGATAAAACGGTCGAATCCATATCACAATTTTCAAAGAAGGATGCGGAGACATTCAAGAAGCTCTTTACCGAAGCACACGGTTATGTAAACCTTCTTTTAAGTACTTTAATGTTTGAACCGCCGATGTCTGTTAAAGATTTAACAAAGGCATTAAGCGTTTTTGGTGTTAATAAGAGGTCTGAATTCTTATCGGTTAAGCTAAGAAGAGAGACAATAAATGACTTCCTAAATGAACACTTTGAAAGTGACAAAGTCAAAGCTCACTTAGCTTTCCATGGTGCTATATGTGGATACAGTAACGATAAAGTCGGTCTTGCAATAGGGTTTCCGCTACTTGTTGGGAAGATTAATAATTGGCACCTTTCAGTAGGAGGTTCACACCGCTTAGCACATGGCCTTTGGCGTGATTTTGCATTTCATGGTGGAGTCCTAATAACTGATGCAGAAGTGCAAGGAATTGTAGTTGACAATAAAAAAGCAGTAGGAGTTCGGCTAAGTGATGGCAATGAGATCGTTGCGCGTAAGTTAGTTGCTTCAACAGTTTCAGTAGAACAGACATTTTTAGAGTTCTTAAATGAAAATGAGAAAAATGAAATTCTGGGAAATGAATTTGTTGAGAAAGTAAAAAATGTAAAACATCAAGAGTACAGTCTCTTTTCAGTACATCTAGCGATGAAAGAGTTGCCAAATTACGTTGCTTCGTCATTTAATCCAGATGTAAACAGAGCTTGGGTAGTAAATCTTGGCTACGGCTCACTTGGTGACTTGAATAATGACTGGCGACTTATAAAAGAGGGTAGGCTTCCCACTCCTCATCCAAATGCAGCTGTCAACTCATTATACGATCCAACGGATGCTCCTGAAGGATTCTATACTGGTCTGTTGCGTCAGTTTGCACCTTATGAGGTGAAAACTGGGAATAACTCAAATGGTGGCTCAGCAGAGTGGAACGTTGAATCTCGTCACTATGGTGAATCGTGCATAAGAACTTGGAATAAGTTTGCTCCGAATGTCGAAGACTCGATCATAGAGTTTGCGACTTACTCCCCACATGATATAACTGAAAAACTACCAAACATGGTTAAAGGCGACTGGATGATGGGTGAAATTACGTTGGAGAATATGCTTGATGTAAGGCCTACACCGGAACTTGGTCAGTACAGAACACCTATTGAAAGTCTCTATATGGCTGGTTCCACTCAACACCCCCATGGATTTATTACGTTTGCACCAGCATATAATGCTCTTTCAATTATTGCGGAGGATATTGGGATTGAAAGTTGGTGGCGCGAAGTGTGACCAGTGAAAGTAACGTCAGGGTAATACTTCAGGATGAAGAAAATGCTTCTGGTATGGCTAATATGGTCGCGGGGTTACTTGTAGAAAACTTAGGTGGTTTTAGGTCTAGAAGTTTCGCAACACGCTTAATTAAGGGTGACGTCACTTTAAAGGCGAAAGATCGCGACTATGCAGTTGTACTTACATTTGATAGGGGTTTGGTAACAGTAAGAGATGCTGTTGATGTTCCCGAACCAATAATAGATCGGTCACCTGTCATGGAAGGTGAGTGGTTAAACATGGCAAAAGTTGTAAGTGGCAGAAGTTCACCAATTAAAGCGTTCCGTGAAAAAAATATAAGCTTAAGTCTTGGTAGTTCAAAGTCAAAAAATTTAATAACCGTTTTAGGAACTGGCTTTGTACTATCAGTTCCAAAATCGTTCTATGAACTCACTCAAATAAGTGAGATCGACAGTGAAAACAGTATTAGAGAGTTTAGGAATCAAAATTTAATTTCAAGGAAAACTTTGAAAGTGACTGGTGTAGTATTACTTGTAATTATAGGATCCTATGTTTATAAAAAATACAGGAGATAAGCATGACATTATACGAAAATCTAACTATTAACGGATGTTCATCTGAGGATAATTACCGCCAACGATTTTCTTGGGAGAAGGTAACTTGGTCAAGTCACTGCGGAAACTGTATAGCCAACTGTACCTACCGCCTCTACTCTCGAGACTCAAAATCAGTATTTGAGGAACAGTCAGGTGTCTTGCAAGGGTTTGATGGAATTCCAGACATGAATCCGTTAGGGTGCCAAAAGGGAAGTGTCTGGCAGAAGCAGCGTGACTCTAAGGATAGGATCACAAAACCCTTGAGGAGGGTCGGAGAACGCGGCAGTGCGCAATGGGAAGAGATCTCACTTGAAGAAGCATTGAGAACAGTGGCTGAGCATGTTGTTGAGGCAATTGAGACAGAAGGTCCTGAATCTATCATCCTCGAATCAGGTGCCGAGTGTGGTGTGCTTGCATCGATGGCTCGATCAAGACTTTCGAGGGGACTTAGTTCAATATATCTAGATGCTAATGCATCAGTAAGTGACATACATGCTGGGCACTGGTTAACTTTTGGAAACCTATTGGGAGGGAGTTCGGCCGATGATACTTTCAGAGCTCAATTAATAATTATATGGAATGGAAATCCTGCTTTTACACGCATTCCCTACTATCACTATTTAACTGAAGCAAGATACCATGGAGCAAAAGTTGTTGTAATTGCTCCAGACTACTCACCTGCGACAATGCATGCAGACTTATTTGTTCCAATTAAGCCGGGTACTGATGCAGCGTTAATGCTTGGAATTGCCAAAGAACTAATTGATACTAAAAGGATTGATCGTGAGTTCTTGATTTCACAAACCGATATGCCACTTCTTGTAAAAGTTTCAGATAGAAGATTTTTAAGGGAGTCTGACTTAAAAGAAGGCGGAAGAGAGGACAAGTTTTATGTGTCTAAAGCTGGTGCACTTTGCGAAGTTAAACTTGGGCAGCTTGATCCAATTGGATCCTCGCCGGACATAGATCTATCGGGTGAACTGGAAGTTACGTTAAAAGATGGAACCAGTACACAAACAGAGTCAGTTTTTAACATCTTAAGGTCAAAACTTGAGGAGTACACAAAAGAAAATGTAGCCAAAATATGTGGACTGAGCGAAGATATCATTGAAACTCTTGCAAACTGGATCTATTCACTAAAAACAAAAGTGTCTAATGGGTTAGGCTCGTGCAAACACTATCACGGTGATTTAATGGAAAGATCTTTAGACCTAGTATTAGCAATCACTGGAAATTTTGGAAAGCCTGGGACTGGATTGGACACTTACATCATTGCACTTTTAGAGGGTGAAGTACTTGCAATGTTTAAGGACGGTGCCGGCGCTACTGCAGGCGATAAGGCAATAGAAACCGTTGAAATGTTTTTAGAGTCCCTTTATGATTCTGATGAGGCAATGACGAGAGGCAAAGCTTTTACTGAACTCATGAGGATAGGAGCAACAATTCAAGGTGGGGTTCCACCTGCTTTATTTTACTATCACCACTGTGGCTTTAAAGATGAATGGGAGAAAGATATGTCTGGTGATGCACCAAAGCCACTCTCCCAGATGTTTGAAGAATCACTGGAGCAGTGGGGGGTATTAGATAAACCTAAAGTTGGCGTAACACCTAAAGTCATGATTCAGGCTGGTACTAATATATTAAGACGAACACGTGGAGGTCAAAGAAATCTGCTAAATAGCCTTTGGCCTAAGTTGGATCTAATTGTTACCGTTGACTTCAGAATGAATACAGCGGCAATGTTTTCTGACATTTTCTTGCCAATTGCAGTTGAAGGCGAAAGAGTTGAACTTCATGCTGCGAATTCACACGCTTTTGACAGGATGTTTTCCGATAAAGCATTCGATCCAGTTGATGGAGTCCTATCTGAGTTTGAACTATTCAACAGACTTTCAAAAGAAATTGCAAAAGTAGCTAGTGAAAGGGGGGTTACGGAGTTTGTTGGATTTGATGGCAACGTTAGGACCTATGAACACCTGTTAAAGCAAATTACTCATCTAGATTCAGGCGGTGAAGAGTATGCACTGGATGAGGTAATAAGAGATTCAGTGTTGACTGGAAATTTGTCTCCACGCACAAACCTTGAGACTTTAAGAGAAAAGGGGCTAGTTTCTCCTGTCAAACTTCCTCAGGCAATGTCACTTATTGGAGGAGGGTCTATAAGCTTAACTGAGCCATTTGTAGCGTATAAGATTCATACTGAAGAAAACGTTCCTTATGAGACACTTACGGGTCGTGCTCAATTTTATATGGATCATCCGTGGTTTATAGATGTCAATGAAGAGTTACCCTGCCATAAAGAACCACCTGATATTGGAGGGAATTTTGAGTTTCAAATTACGGGTGGACATCCAAGGTGGAGTATCCATGCGACAAATACAACAAATGCGACTATGTTGGAGACAACTCGTGGTCGCCCAGTCGTTCACATTAATGACCGAGACGCTCTCGAATTAGGGATTGAAGATGCTAACAGTGTCAGAGTTTTCAATGATTTTGGCGAACTTGAACTTATGGCAAGGGTTACTTCAGCAGTGAGACCCAAGCAGCTAATCATCTATGCTTCTTTTGAACCCCACTTATTTGCGAATTGGAAAGATGCAACGTTTGTAGAACCTGGAATAGTAAAGTGGCTGCACTTGATACAAGGATATGGTCACTTAATTTATACGCCGATGCAGTGGCAACCGACCCAATCAGATAGGTTATTTAAGGTTGGTGTTGAAAAGGTAGTAAAATTATATTAGAAGGTGACTGAAAACAGCAGCAATATCAGAACTACAGTTGTCGTGGTTGAAGATCACGCGTTGGTAAGAGATGGCGTAAAGAAACTACTAGAAACAGACCTTAATCTCGAAGTGATTGGTGAGGCGAGTGAAACTGATGAAGCGATAGAAGTCATTAAGGCTCTCAAGCCAAATGTAGCTTTAATTGATCTCCAATTACCTGGCGCTGGCGGGGTGGCAGTAATTGAAGCAATTCAAAAGGATTCAGCGGATACAAAAGCATTAGTAGTTAGTGCTTATGATGATTATGCTTATATAACTGCAGCATTGGATGCAGGGGCAAGTGGTTACTTATTAAAGACAGCAAATAAGAATGAGCTTTGTAGCGCAATAGTGTCGGTGGCGAATGGCAATACAGTCTTAGATAAGGAAGTTACAGCGAGACTTAATAGACGTTGGCATCATGAAGAGCACCCATTCATAGAGCTTACTTCACGAGAGGCTGACGTACTTTGTGCGATAGCAAAAGGACTATCTAACAAGCAGATTGCTTCAAAACTGAGTCTTGGAACAAGAACCGTAGAAGGATACGTAAGTAATGTACTGTCAAAACTTGGAGTTTCATCAAGAACTGAAGCAGCAATCTGGGCTCTTGACCATCACTTGATTGACAGCGGAACAATTGTTGACTAGTGTCTGAAAACAGCACACTTTTAAAAGGGACTGAAGTCTTAAAACGAGCTCTTCATCCTCCTTTAAGAGATCCGAGATTTTGGATTGTGCAAGTAAGCGTCGGACTTCTTACAGTTGTTCACTTTATTCTTGATATTGATTACAAAGCAATTGGTGACGTTATTGCAACGCTGCCTATTTTCTTGCTTTTAATTCCAGTTGGTTACGCAGCGCTTCGCTTTGGGCTTCACGGTTCTGCAGCAACTGCCTTCTGGTCAACTATTTTATGGATTCCAGACATATTTTTGTCACATCACCATGACAGCCTTTTGATGGAATTCATTGCATTAGTAGTAGTTGACGTTGTGGGAATTATTGTTGGCCATAGAATTGAAAAAGAAGAACTGGTAAAACTTTACCTAGAACAGGCAGAAATTTCATACGTTGAAAGCGAATCTAGGTTCAGACATTTATTTGCGCAAACTCGTGCTCCTATTCTTTTGGTTGATAGTTATGGGAAAGTTGTAGATGCAAATCCTGCGGCATGGGGTGTATTTGGAAAATCGGTTCTAGATAAAGATATTAGAAGTATACTGTCTCTGTCAACTTTAGAACTTAGCTACGTAGCACCTTCAAATGCCCTGGAAATAAAGGTCGATGGGAAAGAGTATGAATTTAGGTGCCTCGTTAGCACAGTTGGCTCAGGAGAGAGTCAACTAATGCAGATACTTCTACAAGATATAACTGAGGAGAGAAGGGCGTATAGAGATGTACGAGGATTTGCTTCTTCACTAATGCTTGCTCAAGAGGATGAGAGACAGCGTATTGCAAGAGAACTTCACGACGACCCACTCCAGTCAATCTTGCATATTGCAAGACAGTTGGACACCATAAAGGAAAATCTTGCAGCGATATGTTCTAACGTTGATAGAGGTGCGGAAGTCACTAGGGATATTGAAGAGGTAACGAAACAACTCTTAACAGCCGCTAGAAGTATACGAAATCTCTCGCAAGGTCTTAGACCTCCATCATTAGAAACACTAGGCTATATTCCAGCGTTAAAGGGCCTAATTGTCGATTCAGAAAGTGCATTTGATATCCCAATATCGCTGTCAATTTCAGGTGAAGTTAAACGGTTGGATCGTGAAATAGAATTGGGACTTTTTAGGATTTGTCAGGAGGGCATAAGAAACTCGCTACTTCATGCAAGCCCTTCGAAGATAACTGTAGTAATTGAATTTCAGATAGGGATGATTTCAGTGTTAATTGAAGACAATGGTATTGGGTTTAACCCTACTATTGATGCTGGGTCATCTCATTTAGGACTCCGAGGGATGCGAGAAAGAGCAAATATTTTAGGCGGTACCTTAAAGTTGACTGGGAAAGAAGGATTAGGGACTTCCATTAGGCTTTCAGTTCCAATTTGAAATACCAGGTAAATAGATAAAACTAAGTGTTCGTAGCGGTCAAATTACTTATTGCACGGATTGTTAAGTAAATTTGAGTTCGAACATTACGGTAATACGCTCCGTAGAATTCACACTTAAAATAGCGTAGTTTTCGGCTATCACGCAGAACAAAAATAATTAATACTTAGGTCTATTGAAGGTTTGCAAAAAAAGCATTCCGAGAAAGGATCAGAAATGAAAGTTAAGAAGTTCAAAAAAATAGCCTTAGGCGGTGGGTCGTCGCTTGCACTCGGATTAATTCTTGCTGCATGTTCGTCAAACAATACTGCTGCAACGACATCAAGTCCTGCTTCAACCACCCCTCCCGCGCAAGCAATCAGCCTAACGCTGGATAAAGCTACACCGAGTTATAGCCCATCTGACGTAACGGTGAAGAAAGGTGCGACGGTAACTCTTACAATAATTAGCAATGATGATGGAAGTGCCCCCCTTCCAGCTGGAATGACTCAGTATGACAATGTTCAAGGAGGCACTGAGACGGTTGACGGGCAATCTGTAACCTCAGAACCAAACTCAAACGTAAGTCACACCTTTACCGTCGCCGCACTTGGCCTAAATGTGGTAATTCCAACAGTTCCAACTGGTCAGTCAACTGTAAAAGTGGTCTATACATTTACAGCTACAAAAGCTGGTAGTTACGTATGGAAGTGTTTTGCGCCATGTGGAAGCGGTTCTGATGGGATGGAAGGACCTATGGCAACTATGGGAGACATGGAGGGCAACTTCGTTGTCTCGTAGTATTCGGTTTAACATTTTGCTGGGACGTGCGCTTTTAGGACTGATAGCAGTTATATTTGGTGCAGCTCTTGGCTCGTGTTCGAGTAGTACACCCTCTTCGCAAATTGCGAATGGGGGTGTACTTTCGTCTCAGGGAGCAACGCCTGTAAATCTAAAGATCGTGACAGGCAAAATGGATGGGCACCCAGGTTGGCCAGAGTATCAGCCCTCCAATTTTTCAATACCTGTTGATAAACCAGTGGTGCTGACAATTGTAAGTTATGACGATGGAACAGCACCTTTGCCACCCGCATCTCCTTGGGGAATGGTTTCGGGTTATAACCCTGCAAATGGTGTGGTATTAGGTGGGACTGAAACCGTTGATGGAAATCAGATTACTTCAATTCCAAATTCTGATATCTCTCACACTTTAACTGTGCCAAGACTTTTAATCAATATTCCTATTCCTGCAGTCCCATCAGGAAAGAGTTCGATTACTGTGACCTACACTTTTATGGTCAAAGAAAAGGGTACTTTTAGGTGGCTCTGTGTCGCACCATGTGGAAGTGGAGCGTTAGGAATGGGGGGTGCCATGGATACCACTGGTTGGATGACAGGTTTTATGGAGGTCAAATGAATGACAGTGTGAATCGGCGTAAATTTTTAAAAGTAATCGGCGTAAGCGCTGCTGGAGTTGCTGCAGCGGGTGCTGGAGTTGAGCTAATCTCCTATCGCGCATATGCTGATAACGGTTCAAATGGAATGGGAAATGGAAACGGGGAAAGTGGCGTAAGCGGCATGTCCGCTGCAGCAATGGCAAACACTAGCTCTTCTCCAACTCACCAGTGGGCAATGGTGATTGACTTAAGAAATTGTGATGGGTGTGGAAGCTGTACAGCGGCATGTCAAAAAGCTCACTACTTAACTGAAGATCAAAAGTGGATTCAAGTATTTGATATGAAAGACACAGTCGGCAATGAGTATTTTATGCCAAGACCATGCATGCAGTGTGAAAATCCACCATGTCTACACGTATGTCCGGTACACGCAACATTTAGGACCGATCAGGGTGTCGTTCTAGTAAACCAAGGGCGTTGCATCGGGTGCAGAATGTGTATGGCTGCTTGTCCGTACGAAGCTCGCTACTTTAATTGGAAGTCAGGTGTTAACTATCCAAAGCTTTCAGTTAGCCCAACGCCTGAATTTCCGGTTCCTCAAAGACTTGGAACAGTCGGGAAGTGTACGTTCTGTGTTGGAAACTTAAACAGTGGGCTTCTAAGCGAGTGTGCAGCAGGTTGCCCGATGGGAGTTATTTATAACGGTGATATGGTCACAGACGTAGCAGTAAATGGAATGGGAACGACAGTCAAATTATCAAAGTTTCTTTACGATAATGATGCAATTACCTATAAAACAGATCAGAATACACATCCAAGAGTTTGGTACATAGAAGGGCATGGCCAAGATCTTGATTCAGATACAGGAGCAGCGCAGTGAAAGAAGGAAATTTACCTATGAACGATATTTTGGAAGATGATATTAAAGAAGAAAATAATGTCGATTGGTATGAAGAAGTTAAAGAAGCTTCATCAAGATCTATTACTCAAAAACCAGGCAAGAATTGGTGGCTGCTGCTGACATTTCTTTCTTTGGTCGTTCTAGCTGGTTTTGGCGCTTGGATATATCAGTTGAAACATGGGCTAGCGTCAGCAGGTTACAATGATCAAGCATTTTGGGCGGTTTATATTGCGAACGTGATTGCTTTTATTGGTGTTAGCTATGGGGGAGCAGTTATATCTGCGATTTTGAGGATTACAGGTCAGAGTTGGAGAGCACCGCTTACGCGGATTTCAGAAGGTATGGCATTAGTAACAGTTTTGATAGGTGGGGCTTTTATAGTTCCACATCTTGGGAGACCAGATCGTATCTTGAATATTTTGGTCTATCCAAACGTGTCCTCACCATTATTTTGGGACTGTATAGCAATTTCTACCTACATTCTTGCAACAATGGTATTTTTCTACCTTCCATTGATACCTGATATGGCAATCATGAATAAGTGGTTAGGCGATAGAAATACAAAAGCAAAAAAGCGTATTTATTCAGTGTTGTCACTTTCATGGATGGGTTCAGAAAAGCAGAGAAAACTTCTTCACAAAGTGTTGACGATTGTATCGCTTTTGATAATTCCTCTAGCAGTTTCAGTTCACTCAGTTCTATCGTGGGCATTTGCGCTTACTTCTCGTCCTGGATGGATGGAATCAGTGTTTCCTCCCTACTTTGTGATTGCAGCTCTTTATTCAGGTACTGCACTAGTAATAGTAACTGTTGCTGCATTTAGAAAAGGGTACAAACTTGAAAAGTACATAACTAATAGGCACTTTGAAAGGCTCGGTTATTTAATGGCCGCACTTGGCCTAGTCTATGCGTACCTTACATTTGCTGATCTTGCATCTGAAGGTTACACCGGGATAACCAGCGGGTGGATATCGCAAACCCTTACAGGAAGTTATGCAATTCCATTTTGGATATATGTATTTGCTGGAGAAATAGTACCAATATTGCTCGTTGCTTTCAAAAAAACTAGGAACGCAACTGGCATGACGGTCGCAGGGGTTGGAGTAGTTATTTCTCTTTGGATAAAAAGAATTGTAATCGTACTTCCTCCAGCTACGCAGCCACTCGTAAGTGGAGCTTGGGGTTCATACCACTTTACGTGGGTATCTATAACGATAACTTTGGCCGGAGTTTCTGCAATTCCACTTATGCTTATGGTCTTGTTTAGATTTATCCCTTTAATGTCACTCGATGAAATGGAAGAAGTTGGGCCAATTGGATCAATTGAACAAATCTCAACCAAAACATTGAATGTAATTAGGAAAGAAAAGACAAGTAAAACGCTTGACGTTGAAATGAAGGAGTTAGTTATGTCAGCAAAGGATTCAATCAAATGAAATTGATAGCTAAATATGACAACAGTAGTTTAAAAAGGTATTCAGTAAATCGATTCACCAAAATTGTCACGCTTATTTTTTCAATTGGAATGCTTTTTGTTAGTTTTGTTGCAATATCAGGAGTGTCAAATAAGGCATTAGGAGCGAGCTCAACAAGTTTGAAAGTTTCACTTGTGGCCACTTCAAATGACAAGCTTTCTCTTACCTATACAAACTTGGAAGCACAAAATGGCGAAACAATAAACTTCTATGTCCAAGAGAATGAATTTTCTTCAAAAGGATTTATGCAAATTGGAACTGGAACAGTGATCGGTGGGAATGCAACCACTACCTATAACCCAACCTGGACAGGTTACGAAGTGTTTGCCGCTGCGCCAACAAATTCAACGTTGACAAGTTCAGGTGCCACACAGACCACATTTGACGTGAAAAAAGACCCGAGTGGTTTTTCGCCGAGTCTTTATAACTATGCAAGGCCTTTAGGTGGAGTTGGGCACTATTTAGTATCAGTACTGTTAGGTTTGGTCGCAATTATCTGGATTCTTTTATTAGGGATAGTTGTCGTAATGTTCATTAGAATTCCAAAACTCAAGGAGAATTAGTAATGCTGAGAACTATTAAATTTGCGGGTGGTTTTGTAATAAGTTTGGCTTTAGCAGTACTTCTTTCAAGCTGCTCGTCAGGCCGCTACTCGAGTCCATCGATACCAGCTTCAAGTGGAAATGCACCTTGGACGACACAGGCTGTTGATTTAAGTTCTGGAAATTCTGTAACAATTAACTTAGTTATTAAAGACGTTACAACTCCCGATGGACCAGAGCCAGCCTATGTTGGCCAAAATGGAGTTGGTGCTGCCAACTTGTTTAGCGTAAAGGCAAATGTTTTGGTTAAGGTAACTATTGATAACCAAGATGCGATGCCACACACTTTTTCTGTGCCGTCGCTTGGCTTAAATATAGCAGTAAATCCACTCTCAAAGTCAAAGTTTACTTTTGAGGCAAAAACTGCCGGTACGTTGGACTGGAACTGTGAAGTTCCTTGTGGAAGTTGGGTCATGAGTCATGCGGGATATATGAAGGGGGAATTTAGTGTTACAGCTTAAATCAATCAGGTTTGAATCAATTGCAAGCCTTAAGCGATGGATTACAAATGACATAAGAAGAAAGGTTCAGTTTGGCCTAGGGGGAATTTGGCTCATTGATGGTCTTTTACAGCTTCAACCCTATATGTTCACTAAACAGTTTGCTACAGATACCTTGCAGGGGGTTGGCGCAGGTCAACCAGGATTCGTAGAGAGTTCAGTCAATGCGATTGCAAATTTTGTTGAGCCTCATATAGTACTTTGGAACGCACTATTTGCCGCAATCCAGTTATTTATTGGGGTTGCTATTCTTACAAAGCGGTTCTTGAAAGTTGGTCTAGTGGCATCCTTTATCTGGACATTTGGAGTGTGGTGGTTTGGAGAAGCTTTTGGTCAGATGTTGAATGGGTCGGCAAACCTACTGAGTGGTGCACCTGGTGCCGTTCTATTGTATGGCCTTGTGGGGATCGCAGTTTGGCCACCTAAGTCTACAAGAGAGATAAATCAAAAAAGTTTTGTTATAGCAGAAGTGAGCCCGATAGGTGAATTTGGAATGAAGTTAGTTTGGAGTATTTTATGGGCTGTAAATGCAGTGCTACAGGTTTTGCCAACAAGCATTTCAAGCGATTCAATCAAAGCTCAGATTTCAGGAATGGCATCGGGAGAGCCGGGATTTATTGCCAGTACGGATAGCTTCATAGCGAAACTCTTTGGAAATAGTGGCACCGAAGTATCAATAGTTATGGCGGTTGTTGAGTTGTTTATTGCATTTTCAATTTTTACAAAGTTTAAGAATAAAACTCTAGTATGTGCTTCAATATTTATGGCCCTGGTCTGGATTTTTGTCCAGAATTTTGGAGGAGTACTTACAGGACAAGGCACTGATCCAAACTCTGGTCCCCTGTATATTCTAATTGCCTTAACTATCTACAGCTTTAAGAATGTAAAATCAACTAATAGCGCCGAGCAAAACAGTATTTATGGTAGTCAGATCGAAGATAAGAGCATGCTAAAGTCCTGAGTTGTCTTACGAGAACTGTGAACCTTTTCTTGGTTTGAGGTTTGTTTCCTACCTCCTAAGCTCCACTTCGTCGAGAAACTCATCTTTCCAATAAGTGAATACTTCATCGGGCAGTTTTAGGCAATGGGTGGGTTCTAAAGCCTCGACAAAGCCCCGATCATGGCTAACCGCTATTACTGTTCCACTCCAATTCTGAAGCATGTATCCAACTGCTTCAATTGAAGCGGGATCTAAGTTGTTTGTTGGTTCGTCTAGCAGAAGCATATTTGCTTCTCCTGCAGCTAACATTGCAAGTGCTAACTTTGCTCGCTCTCCACCGGAAAGTGTTGTTGGCATTTGGTATGCCATTTCGCCTGTAAGTCCAAAGGAGCCAAGTAGTGCACGTCTCTGAGTTTCAGTCTTTAAAATGCGGTCACTTATGTTGTCCATTACTCGGATAGTGCGATCAACTTGTTCATGTTCCTGGGCGAAGTAGCCAATCGATACATGAGCACCTAATCGTATAGAACCTTGCGAAGGCTCTTGAACGCCAGATAAACATCTGAGCAGACTTGACTTTCCAGCCCCATTTCGTCCAATAATTAGCATCCTCTCGCCGCGCTTCAAAGCAAATCGAATGTTCTTTACAACAGTAACCGCACCATATGAGATGCTGACATCTTCCACATCAATAGGAGTCACTCCAGATCTTTCAGGTATCGGAAGCTTAAATACTTTTTGGCGTTCGCGCTTTCGAACCTCGGTGCGCGAGGACTCTAACCTTTCGACCCTATGATCTAACGATTTTGCGATTCGAGCCCTACGATTTGTGGAACCTCGCATTGAATCAGCTAGGGTTGAAAGGCGCTTTATCTCCTTCTCCTCGCCTGCAGCGGCTTTTTCCCGTTGATCAGTATCGGCATACAATTGACCTAAATAACTTGAGTATGTACCTTTGAATTCATGTAATTTCTTATCTGCAAGATGGAGGACTTTGTCTATTGAAGTATCAAGTAATTTCAGATCATGACTAATCAATAAAATTGCACCTCGAAACTTGTCTAATTCATCCATGAGCCACTTTTTTGCGCTCAAATCCAAATGGTTTGTTGGCTCATCCAGTATAAGTGTCTCGGGTTTTTGGAACAAAAGTCTTATTAGATCTACTCTTCTTCTTTGTCCACCAGACAAGCTATCTATATCTTCGAAAAGAACATCCTCTTTTAGTCCTAAACCGGCGGCAAGTCGGGCCACTACTCCTTCTATCTCATAACCTCCATTTTCCCGAAACTGTTCTTCAAGATCTGAAAATAGCAAGATATTTTCTTCGGAAGGATCCGCTTCAAGATATTTTCGCGCTGTTTCGAGTGCACTGTCTAGAACATCTAAACCCCTGCCGGAGAGCACATGAGAGAATCCAGTATTATCCATTCCCAGTCCGCCTTTTACTGGCGTTTGTGGAAGAAATCCAAAAGTTCCTCTAATCGCAACTTTTCCAGTTGAACGGAGATGGTGCAAACTTTCTCCGACAATCACTGACATTAAAGACGACTTGCCAGTCCCATTTTTCCCTACAAGACCCACCTTTTCGCCTGCGCCAACAACAAATGAACTCTCCTTGAGGAGAGTCTTTTCACCAATTTCAATTGTAAGTGAGGATCCGACAATCATATGAGACAAAAGTCAACATGAACCGAAAGTTTTCGGAAAGTGACTTAGTAATATGATAGCTAAACTTCCAGAGGTAAACTCCACGGAGCACAATAAACACAAGAAACGTGATCTAAAAAAGCCAAAATGTTACTCTGGCGGGTTTAGGCGGTCCCCTTTCTTTACTGCGTCATCAGGTGATCCAGGAACTGCTTCATTTATCGGTCCGGGCTTCCACAGCCAATCCATACTTCCCTGAGCCGCTCGTTTGCCGTAAAAGCCACCTCCGGGACCTCTTAATATCCAAGCAAACCCGACTGCCACCAGTGCACCTGCTACCGGACCAACAATATAAATCCACCACTGGTTCCAGTCTCCAAAAGCGATAATAGGACCTAACGACCTTACGGGATTCATCGATGCACCACTTACTGGATCACCAATCATTCCAGCGAGAGCGATGTAAGCGCCAACTCCTATGGCTGCCATTGGACCTACGTTTTGTGCTCCTGAGCTTGTACCTAAAATTGTACTGACTAATCCCAGTGTAAGAATTGATTCCCATACTACCGCGACCAATGGAGCAATACCAGAACCTGGCAAAGTTAATCCTGCATGTCCTTGATGTCCAAGTAATGCAATTAGAACTAAAGGAGCTAAAGTACCTCCTGCAGTTTGAGCGACTACGTATGCGGGAATTCTCTTCCACGGGAAATCTCTTCTGAGAGCAAAGGCTAAAGAAACAACTGGATTTAAATGAGCACCAGAGACTGCACCCATAAAGAGGATAATGGCTGCGACCATTAAACCTGGAGCAGTCACACGTACAGCATCAGGAATCGCATGTCCGCCAAATCGAGCATTTACCATTGGTCCACCAACGGCCACGAAAACTAATAGGAAGGTTCCAAAAAACTCTGAAAAAATTCTTCGCCACTCGTTTGTATCATTATGAAATGACAAACGATCATCAAGGAAAGAACTTGGATAACCTAATGCACCCAACATGTTTACATTTTTTCGATGCCCAACAGGTGTGTTGTCTTTAGAGCTTGCTCCTCCTGCTGAGCTATCTTGACTGTCTGAATCAACTTTGGTCATTGCTGCCTCTCTTGTCTCGGTTTGGTCATAAGCCATATCATGGTCAATGAGCGTTAAACGTTGATTAATCAACGTTTAAAACTATCCCAACCTTTGATTGGCTCTACTATCTATAACTCTATTATCTTTTGATCTGTAATACAGGTGTCTCTCGTAAGGTTTTTGTAACTAGACTTCATATGGGAGTGAGATTTGACCTTCTTCCTTATTATTTTGTGGTGAAGAATCTTTTTTTGAAGTGCAATCGTTCCTGGTTACTATTATTGGTATTTGCGCAGATCGATCGTTTGTTGTGTCCGAATTTTGATATTTACCACATATGCCAATTGCGAGTTAAGGCATTTTAGCTTTATTGAGTAGGCTAAATTGAGCAAATATCATAAATTTAAATATGTCCAAGTTATCGGACTTGAACTTTCATTTGAGTCTTATAGTTTTTTCGGTTAACCTAAGACTGTGCTACCTTTTGGAGGAGTTAATGGTTTTAAGGCAGTGTTATTATGAACTTCATTTTAAGATTTAGACATATTTTAAAAGCCATTATTAGTGTTTTGCTATTGGTAGCAATTGCAACGTTGACTTCATGTTCAAAAAGTACCACTTTGAGCACTTTTAGTGTATCACCAAAATGAAATGTAAATACGTCCTATATTGACCATAGACCAAATTCTTGTCCGACGCAATCCAAAATCATTCCAATCCATTCTAAGAGTTCTACAGTACCAGGACCAGATCAAAACCTACCTATTAATTTTAGTAATGGCGGAGGCGATTGGAAGCTGGGATCTCAAAGGAGTACCAGTTCTTCAGTATTCTCAAATCCACAGGAACTTTGTGGTGTTGAAGGAATGTCGGTAGATAGAGCGTGGAACTACTCAACAGGATCTAATAGCACAGTGATCGCAGTTTTAGATTCAGGTATCGAGTGGTGTGACCCAAGTATAGTATCGAAGATTGCTATAAATACACAAGCCCTTCCACCTCCTGAGAACTCAAATGGCTTTACAAAAGGTGAAATTAAAGGTGCGAAGTTTTCGAACAATGACCCATATGATTTGAATAACTCCGGGCTAATAAATGTAAACCAGTATGCACAAGATCCACGCGTTGTTAATGCTGCAAGAATGAATGGAGGGTTATTTTGTTCACAGCAATCCAAATATAGCTATACCGGCATTTCTCCGGAAGACCTTATTCGAACGTTTTCAAAATCTATTTATCCCAATGGGATGAAAAATCCCAACTACGTAGAAATGAATGGACCCGAAGGTTTTCAAGACGCAATTGCTGGGTGGAATTTTGTTGACAACAATAATGATCCTTACGACGATGTTCACTATGATCACGGTACTGGTGAGGCAGAAGATTCGTCAGGTACACCCGGAAATTTGTCAGGCGAAGTTGGCAGTTGTCCAAGTTGTATGATTTTGCCGGTTAGAGTGTCTGACAGTTTTGTAGCATTCGCGAATAATTTTGCAGAAGGTGCTTATTTTGCAGTTGACAGTGGTGCTAATGTGATCCAAGAAGCTCTCGGTACTCTTGATTACACAAAAGGTGCTCAAGATGCGATTAACTACGCATTCAAGTATGGAGTCCCAGTAGTTGCTTCAGCAGCTGATGAGGAATCAAGCCATCAAAATCTTCCATCTTCACTTGATCACACGATAGTTGTTAACTCAATAACAAAAGATACTTCGTTTAACCCTCCAAGTTATCTTTATATAAATAGCTGTACAAATTACGGCCCAAACATTACTGCAAGTGCAGAATCTGCAAGTTGTTCTTCTGAAGCTACCGGGAAAACGGCAGGAATAGTTGGCTTGGTTGAATCTTATGCGAACTTGCTATTAAAACAGCACAAACTTTCCCCATATCCCGGCCTTAAGAATATTAGAGGTGGCAACGTGGCATTAAGTGTAAATGAAGTCAAGCAACTTGTTTCTATGACTGCAGATGATGTCAATTTTGAAACACCGGTTAAAGGCGTTGCAAGCGCAAAGGCTAATAACTACCAGGTTTCGTCTCCTGAAATTCCATTTGCAACGACAACAAGATATCCGACAACTCCCGGATTTGATCCTTACACTGGTTATGGAAGAATAAATGCTGCAAGGCTGTTAGCTTGGATAAGTAGCAACGAAATTCCACCGAATGCTTTTTTTACCTCTCCCTCTTGGTTCTCTCAATATAATTCAAACTCCAATATTAAAATAAACGTGACAGTCGGAGCACCTAGAGTTTCGTCCTTTAAGTATAAGGTCGACGTAGGGGTTGGAGATAACCCAAAAGGATCAAACTGGCATTTAATTACGTCAGGTCAATCAAACGGTATGCAAACTGAAACTTTTTCGATAAGTGTTTCGCAACTTATAAGCACCTTTCCGAGCCAGTTTAAAAATTCACCTTCAAGCATTGAAGGTAATCCTAATCAGTTTGAATTCACGTTAAGAGTAGAAGTGATTGATTCAAATGGAATGGTTGCGTTTTCTCGGAGAACTGATTTTATAAATCCCGATAAGAATTTGTTGACGAACTTTCCGATTAAATTCAATGGGTCAATAGATGGACCGGTTAAATTTGTTCCCATCGGGCCAGGAAATGAAAATGTGGCAGTTTTCGCAACAAGTGACGGGTATGTTCATGCAATAGAGCCAAATGGACAGGAACTTAATAATTGGCCTGTTAAGACCAATGTTTTACCTGTCTACACAGGAGAGATGATGGGTGGTGAGAGTCCTTTAAGAGGTGAAATAATTGGCGGCTTTGCCGCGGGAGATCTTCAAGGTGATGGCTCAACAGATGTAGTCGCTGCTGACTCTCAAGGTTACATCTATGCGTGGAATAGATTCGGGAACTTGCTTCCTGGGTGGCCTGTGAGAACTAATTCGAATTTTTCGATGCCAACTGCAAGAAATAGTAGTAACCGTCTAATGCGTGGGGTCATTGCAGCGCCAGTTTTGGCCCCCCTTCAAGGCTTAAAATCATTAGACGTTGTAGTCGCAGCGATGGACAGGCACGTTTACGCGTTCACTCCAAATGGCGAATATGTTCCGGGCTGGCCTGTCCTTATTGTTGATCCTTCAAAAGTTCAGTCGATAGACCCAGTCACTAACAGCGTAACGTATCTACCTGGTGCGAACGCAGAACAAGGCACCAAACTTATTGATACTCCTGCAGTTGCCTATGTAAATGGTAAACCAGTCATAGTAGTTGGTTCGAATGAAGAGTATGGCGATAGCTTAAATGCAAACCTAGGAGCGCTTGGCTCGTTGCTGTCCATTGCAGGAATAAAACCAGGCGAAAGTAGAGTGTTCGCAATCTTCAATGACGGTATACTTCATAGCGGGAGTGGTGAGTACATCGATGCATACCTTCCCGGGTGGCCTGTCCCAGTCGTTGACTTAGAACCAAGTTTGCTTCCAGATATAGGGGACGGTATTACTCAGAGCCCTACGGTAGGGGAGTTCAATAACAAAGAAGTTGTAGCGGTGGAGTCAACTGCAGGACCTGTTTATATTCTGAACATGGATGGAACGTCAGCATTAGGTCAAAACAATGGGTTGATGAACGTATTACTCCAGGAACCAAACTTTAGTTCAAAGAAGGACGTGATAGCAGGTGTCCTGGACTCAGGTTTACCAGCACTTGGTTCGCCAATAATATTCAGTGATGGTTCTACAAGCTATGTTGCAACTCCGGCTGTTAGCTTAGGAAGAATGTTAGATACAATGGCTCCAGCCGAACAAAGTCCAAATCAAAATCAAGTTGACCTGTTCAATCTCTCTACATCTAGCATTGAAAATGGTTGGCCTGTACAGATAAACGATCTCCCATTTTTTATCCAACCAACCGTTCTAAATTTAAAGGGTGCTGAATCTATAACGGCTGCCAGTGGACTCTATGATGTAACTGCTAACAAGTTTAACGGCTCTTCGGTTTCTGGATTTCCACAGTTCTCAGGCGGGTGGGTAACCTCAAGTGCGACCTTAGGAGAGTTTGGAAGTTACACAAATCAAGTATTAGCAGTTGGAACAAGATCGGGTTACTTGCTAGCAATCGACACGGGCACAAGACGCTGTACTTTAAGTGGCTTGTGGCCACAGGAGCATCACGACCTCTTAAATACGAACTCATCGTATACAAATCAGCCAAAGTGTTAGCAAGTTTTTAAGCCGCGAATTTTATTTAATGCAAATTGGCACCAAGTGAGGAAAATGCGTAAGGTGATAGAGTACGTATTGTTCGAGCAATAATACGTGAAGTGAGGCGGAAATCAATGAATAGTTTAGGTAGAGAAAAAAGAGAATTTGAATTAAGAGATGACTTTATATTTGGAACAGCAACTTCTGGATTCCAAATAGAAGGAGGGTTCAACGGCCCGGGTGAACCGAGAAATAATTGGTATGAATGGGAAGTGAGTGGTCGTGTTGAGCCATCTGGAATTGCCGTTGATTTCTGGAACCGTTACGAGGAAATACTTGATCGAGCCAGCAGTATAGGTTTAAATGCATTTCGGTTCGGTATCGAATGGACAAGAGTTGAGCCTGAAAGCGGTGAAATTAACTTTGACGCGTTAGACCAGTACAAGAAAATCGCTTTAGGTTGCATTGAGAGATCAATGGAACCACTTGTGACGCTTCACCACTTTACCCACCCTTACTGGCTCGGTCAAGACTTTTGGCTGAAGAGTGAATCTCCAATTCTATTTAAAAACTATGTAAAAACTGTCGTGTCTTATCTTGACGGAGTTGTATCAAATTGGGTGACTATAAATGAAATGAATGTTCTTAATTTAGCCACTTATTTTTTCGGAGTCTTTCCTCCTGGTATTAAAGGTTCCAATAAGAAAGCCATAGTTGCAATTTCAAATTTGATGGCTGCTCACATTGAGGCGTATGAGACAATTAAAGAGATCAATCCTCAATCAGTGGTTTCAACGAATAATTCATGTATGAGTATTTATGAATTTGACAAAATGGTTCTTGATATTTTTGCATTCAAACACTATGGAGTTGACGTTGAATCAATAACTGAATGGCTAAAGGAGAGAAGATCTCAGTACTACGCATCGTTGCCGAGGTATTCAAATATTGAGTTAAGGTTAAGAGATGTACTATCTACATTATTTGGATGTAGAGACCCAAAAGAGCCGATTCGACTGTTTAAAGACTTCGTAAAAGACTGCTTTGAAGCACATTCGAATTTTGCGAACTACGCAGTGGCTCTTGAAGCTGTAGAGAGATCAGACTTTAGGCTGGCTTTGGATTACGTAGGAATAGATTATTACGATCCAATTGCAACAAATCATGTCGTTATGCCATTCCATAAAACGGATGGTGGGCGTGTTTACAATTTTGCTAAACCTCTCTGGGAAGATCCATCAAATCCAGAAGGACTAGTCTCTTATTCGAAATCTAGCGTGATTGATTCTGTGCCACTATGGATAGTCGAGAACGGTATGTGTAACCGCGTAAAAAACGGACGATCATTTATTCGAAAAGATGGAATGACAAGACCACGGTTTCTAAAAGACAACATCGCTGGAGTTGTTAAAGGTATTGAGTCAGGTCTTGATGTTAGATCGTACTTCCATTGGTCGCTCATTGACAACTATGAGTGGGGAAGCTATCAACCTCGTTTCGGGATCTTTGGAGTCGACAGAGAAAGAGGGTGCAAAGTTCTGAAAACTGACTCTATGGGTTATGACAGCGCAAAACATCTCAAAAACATAATCGAAGGATTAAAAAAGGGTGATATAAGTGTTGTTGGCCTTTAACCCTTTGAGGTTACAATTTTAATGTTGAGGGTCCTGTAGACATTTAGACGGAGCGATGTATCTAGGTGCACCATAAATGTCTGGTGTCAAGTATACCCAACCAATGTTCAATTTCAGATTCAGATATTGTATTATTTCTCTCTCGAATCTTTATGCAGAGATAACATTGAGACGTCGATGCGTCGATTAATTTGCTGCGTATGAATGAAAAGTTTAGTCTTTTAATAAATTGTTCAAAAGGTAAGTTAATGGCCGTATTTCTTTTAGATAAAAGGTCCCGAAGGAAGTATTTGGGAAAGTAGCCCAAAGTGTCTTAATAGGTAGCGATCTGTGCATGGGTGGCGTCCTAAGCCTTTTACGCCAATACTTGAAAATAGCAAAGTGAAGAGAAAATAATTCAATAATTTGTAAAGTACCTGGTTAATGGGGGTGCCTAAAAGTTGACTAAATTAGTCATAAATAGTATTATTAGATACATGGAAATTGTAAATGCGACAACGATTTTAGAGACAGATACGTATTCTTTAGGACTTAAAACCTTCAAGACACATGGCAAAAAAGGATTGAAAGCCTCAGTGAGTGATGTAGTTGCTGAAGAACTCGAACGTTTTGAAGAAGTTACTGCACGGTATTTACGAGGCGAATTAGAAGAGGACAGATATCGAATCTTTAGGTTAAATGTTGGAATTTATGGTCAGCGTCAAGGTGGACACAACCAAATGGCTCGAATAAAACTTCCTTATGGAGCCATTACCCCAGAGCAGTTAGAAATGATTGCGTATACTTTTAATGAGTATTCAAGAGGTTGGGGACATATCACGACAAGACAGAATATCCAGATTCACTATGTTCAGTTAGAAAGAGCCCACGAACTTCTATGGGATCTCGCCTCTGTTGGCCTAACGACACGAGAAGCATGTGGGGATACAGTTAGAAATATTACAGCTTGTCCGTTAGCTGGAGCATGTCCTTCAGAAGTGTTGGATGTTAGTTGGTGGGCAGAGGCTGCGTTTAAGCACTTTTTAAGGCATCCCTGCGCACAAAGAATGCCACGAAAGTTTAAAATTAATTTTTCTGGGTGTGCTGTTGATTGCGGCCAGGCGGCTTTTAACGACGTTGGTGTAATTGCAACGACACGGACTCGTCCAGATGGAACTGTCGAACCTGGTTTTAAAGTTCTTATTGCAGGTGGACTAGGTGCAAATCCACATCCAGCACAAGCTTTAGAAAGTTTTACTACTCGTGAAGACCTCATGTCAACTTTAGAGGCAGTTTTGCGTACCTTTGATCACTATGGGAATAGGGACAATAAGCGGAGAGCGAGGCTAAAGTGGGTCGTCGATACAATGGGGATTGACGACCTTAGAAAGAGAATTCTTAGAGAGAGAGATCTTCTAATAGCTTCCGTTACTTATGTAGATGGAATACCAGAAGACGTGGTTCTTAATGGAGACATCCCACAAGGTGGAGATGTGAAGCTAGGTTATGTAGTTGGCAAAGAAAGATCAGGCAAAGATTCAAGTGAAATCACAGGAATGGCGTTGAGAGTAGTACCTGTTTCATTAAAGAGAACTAGTGCATATGACAGGTGGGTCGAAGCAAACATTTATCGAGGTGCAAAAAATAGCACGGTGTCAGCGGTTTGCTATGCACGTTTAGGAGATGTTACACCAGAGCAGTGCGTTGGATTGGCCAGAATTGTAAGAGATTTCGACGTCACATTGAGGACTTCAAATAGACAAAACTTTATAATACGAGATTTAGAGGAGTCTCAACTTGAGGATCTTTATTATAGGTTAGATGAGATATCAATGGCAAGACCAGGTGCAGAACTTGCAAGAGACGTTGTAAGTTGCCCCGGAGCAGATACATGCAATTTAGCTGTGACCCAGTCGAGAGGGCTTGCAAGTGCGATCGGAGAGGCACTTGAAGAAGAAGGTTTGGGCGAAGTTGGAGGCATTCGAATTAATATCTCGGGTTGTACGAACTCGTGTGGTCAGCACCATATCGCTGATATTGGTTTTATGGGAGTTGAGAGACGCGCAGGTGGACGATCTGCTCCAGGTTACCAGATGTTTTTAGGCGGTTCTTTAGGAGACAGTGAAATTCAATTTGGCCAAAAAGCGTTACGACTTCCAGCAAAGAACGCTGCAAAAGCAGCCGTAAGTGTCGTAAAAGATTTTGCTGAAGGCAGACAAGTTGGAGAAACGTTTAAAATTTGGATGGATAGAATTGGCGGGGTTAAAGTTGTGGCAGAAAATTTGAAGTATCTAGATGTATTCCCAGATCCAGAGACTTCGCCTGAATACTACATTGATTATGACGAAACTGGGCCTTACGAAGTCGAAGTTGGTCAGGGTGAATGTATGGGTTCTTAAAAGACTCAAGCGTTAGAGTTTTTGGGTATGTAGTTGCAAGTGGGATCGTCACCTAGGTAATTACCAGACATGGAGTATGCTCTAGAGCGCGATCCACCACAAACGCTGTTAAATTCACATACTCCACACTTACCCTCATACAGTGAATAATCTCGTAAATTTCGAAAAACAGTCGAATTTTTATATATTTCTGAAAGCGACTCTTCGCGTACGTTTCCACCCCTTACGGGAAGAAACCCACTCGGGTAGACATCGCCTATGTGGGATATAAAAGCAAAACCATTTCCTGAGTTAATAACGAGTGGAGGACGTTTTTGAGTGGACTCGTCGCTATCAATAGCTGAGCCAGATATTATGTCGTATTTTTCAACTTCAGTTCTAAGATCAAAGTAGAGTTTTCCTGGCTTAAGAATATGAGTCCAGTCCTTTCCAAGTTCGACAAGTTGATTTCTCTCTTCTATGACTCTTCGATAGTGAGGAGCTTCAGTCACTTTTATTGGGATGTAAGGTGATAAGTCTTTTAGAAAGTAGAATACGTCTTCGGTCTCTGATCCAGTCAATGAAACTAAATCTTTTCCTCGCCCTGTTTGGACTAACATGAATAGGCTCCACGTTGAAACTTTAAAGCCAGCAACCATTGAAGCGATTTTTGGAAGTTCGGATACAGTTGCTTGTGTGACAGAAGTGTTGATTTGAAGTCGCAACCCTACTTTCTTCGAACTTTGAATTGCTTCTAGAGTTCGATCGAATGTACCGGGTTCGCCTCTAAAGCCGTCATGGATTTCTTTACTTGCAGCGTCAAGAGAAAGTGAAATCGCGCTCGCACCGGCATTGTGTATTTTCTCTATTGACTCAAAGTTCAAAAGTGGCGTTGCGGAGGGAGCAATTGCAACTGCTAGTCCCAGATTCCTTGCAAATGAAATTAACTCATATAGGTCTTCACGCTTAAGTGGGTCGCCTCCAGTTAAAACTACGAGAGGACGGGGAAGACCAAAGTCAGAAATTTCTTGTAGCAGAGATTTGCTTTCTTCAAAATCGAGTTCGTTAGAGTTTCGATTTGGGCTTGCTTCAGCACGGCAGTGTTTGCATGCAAGATCACAAGCCTGAGTCATCTCCCAAATGACAATAAAAGGCCTCATAGATCTATCAAATTTTACTTGCCTGTTCGTACTCGCGCTTCGAGTAGAAGTTTCCATACTTAAAGTCTAGAGGTAAGAGGCAGTTACTTTTAGTGCCAAAGGTCCCTTAATGACGTTCTTATTTATAATAGGAACTTGTTAGATTCCCATTAAGGCACGTCACTGAAGAACAGCATTTCTAGTCCAAATCGAGCAAAACTGTGAACATGAAACTTCAAAGCGTGATAAATGTTATCCAAAACATAAGTATTGCCGCCATGTACTTAAAGTGGTCTCAGAGTCCTTGTGTAACTTGGGAACAAGACTCCCTTGGTTTCGCGGCGGCTACGAGGTATTTTCGACCTTTTGGAAGAGAGTAAAATGAAGGCGCAGCTTAGAAATCTGAGATAATAGTTTAAACTGGAAACGTTGGTCATTAGTTCTCTAAACTCTACGTAATTCGACGTAGGTTCGAACTTATTTATTTTAAGGTCGTAATCCCTGTTATACTAGTAGACATCCTGCGGCGAATAAAATTGCGCGCACAATTGAAATGTATATTTCATCATTTATGGTTTTCACGTGTTTCCTACCTTTGGAATGACAGTTGAGGACAGCAAAGGTAAGGTTAATGGAAAAATCAGTAACATTTAGTGATCTCGGGCTTTCGCGAGAAATCTGTAGAGAACTAGAGAAACAACGAATAAGCAGCCCGTTTCCAATTCAAGAAGCAACAATTAGTGCGATGCTTGATGGTCAAGATGTGCTGGGGAGAGCACCTACGGGGTCTGGGAAGACATTCGCATTCGGACTTCCGATTCTAGAGTTGAAGGAACAGCCGTCAAAGCATCGACCTGTTACTTTAATCCTCGCTCCTACAAGAGAGTTAGTTTGCCAAATTGTTGAGGCGCTCGAACCATTTGCAAAAGTAAAGAATAAAAAACTAGTTGCAATCTATGGTGGGGTTAGTTACGTTCCTCAAAAAAGGAAACTCGAAAAGGGCGTAGATGTAATAGTTGCTTGTCCCGGAAGATTGTTAGACCTAATTGATCAACACGTTGTCAAACTAGACACACTTAAGACGCTAGTTATTGATGAGGCTGACCGAATGGCTGACATGGGCTTTCTTCCTGATGTGAACACAATTGTAAAACTAAGTTCACCTGATAGACAACTGGTAATGTTTTCCGCAACTTTGGATAATGATATTGATGTTTTGACAAAAAGATATCAAAAAAATCCAAAATATTTTGAGGTAAAAGTTGAAGAAGAAGACATCTCAAAGGTAAGTCATGAGTTTATTGCTACAAGAAATAATACAAAAATACAGGCTTTGACAGAAGTAGTGTCAGATACAGATTCAGCAATAATCTTTTCTAAAACTAGGATGGGAGCAGATAGAATCGTTAGTTCACTTAGACTTTACGGTGTCGATGCTGTCTCTATCCATGGAGGTAAAAGCCAAGCACAACGCTCAAAGGCGCTTGAGATATTTACCAAGAAACGAGCTGACGTGTTGGTAGCTACAGATGTTTGCGCTAGAGGAATACACGTTGACAGCGTTGGTTGTGTTGTTAACTACGACTTCCCAGTAGATGCCAAAGATTATGTCCACAGATCAGGTAGGACTGGTAGGGCTGGCATGACAGGTAGAGTTGTTTCTTTAATCAAGAATGAAGAAGTGAGGTCCGCTAGAAAAGTTATAGGGTCGCTTGGAATTGAGTTTGAGTTAAAAGAACTTGATGGCAAAGTACTTGAGAAAAGTGCTGAATTCGGGGAGAGAGAAAAGAACCGAAGTTCACATAGCGGTAATTCGTCTGCAAGAAGAGATCGAGGCCGTAGGGATGTAGGACGGGGTGATTCAAGCCGTAGAGATAGGTATTCGAGTGAGAGAAATTTCGAACCGGACAGACGTGTTTCAGAAAATGGCGATAGAGGCAACTCCAAGTTTTCAACCGTTGATTCAAGAGGTGCAAAAGAAAACCCAAGTTCAAGATTTCGAAAATCAGCGGCGCCTAAAACTTTTTCGAGAAATCGTACAAGAGGTCAAGGTACTCGTAAATCTGCGACTGGGTAATACAAAAGTTTTTGTATTTAACATCAATTGCAGTGCATTTTTCTCATCTTATTTTGCAGCAGTAAAGCTTTATTTAAAATAAAATAATGCTAATGAAACTGTCAATTCATCGTGTTTAATCTCTAAAAAACGTTAGTCTTTCTACTTTTAATTGGTTACCGAAAAACCTACGGTTTGAGAATAGATTTAGATTTTAGTTACTGATGCAAAAGTTATTACAAGGAAACTTTGCCTTGCATGAACACACCATTGTGAATTAGAAATCCTCTGATGTTGTTCCCTACGACTATTGCATTGTGGCCTGAAAGACCTTTTGATTTTACAAATTCACCTATCGTGTCGTCAATTTCTCTTCGACCTTTTGCGCTGATGCTTATATCACCTGATTTTGTAGTTCTCAGACAGCTCTCAACGAGTTCGTCAGGGTCTTTTTCCGTGAAATCACAAAAGTCACTTAATTCATTTAGCAGATGCTCGACCTCTTGTGACCGTTTAGGAGAATTATATCCAGCATCTTCTATCCAGTGTTTTACACTTTCCACTGTTTTTATATTTTCAACACTCATCTGTACTCCTTAATTACTCTGGTAATCCGAACATTCTTGAAAGCATTCTTACTTCTTGCTCCCTGTACGGGAATGGCCCAGGGGTTTGAATTAGTCCTTCTTCTTTAAGTTTTTCAGTGACTTTTTCATCTTCTTTCCAAGGTGTATCACAGTTCCCTTCGAAGAACATGTAAGATAATGACTTTCTTGGTCTTTGTCCACCTGCTTCAGGTTCTTCAAGTGGGTAGCCTACGAGTTGTAGCCATACTGGGAACCAAGAATCGGGAACATTAAAAGCCTGCTTAACTTTCTCGGGAGCAGTAAAAGCGTGTAGGCAAGTTCCTAGGCCTTCGTCAACTGCAGCATTGAGCGCATTGCAAATTGCGATTCCAACTTCAGTTGCACCCATAAACATTAATATTGCTGGATTTTCTGCAATTGGTTTTAATACCTGTGGCCAAAGAAACTTGTCAACGTAAGACTCTGACCAACCATGTGAAGGTGAGAGCGCGTGTTGCTTTACTAGCTCTTTCAACCTATCTGGAGCTCCTTGTGCATAGTTCATGTCGATATACCAGAAAATATAGGTAGGAGCTAAATCCAGTTCAACGGACGTAGTTGGGTTATAGAGGGTTTCTCTGACCTCTTCTGGAATGTCATCTCGGTTAACTACTAGTGCTCTTGGATAGTCAGCATTCATGGATCTTGAAGCTCTGTTTGCTGCTTCCAACATAACCTGAATTTTTTCTCTCTCAACAGGTCGCCAAGGTTTTAACCACCGAACACTTCTACGTGTTCCTACAACTCTTTTAAATTCCATTTCTTAACCTTTCTTCTAATTAATCTCGTGACAGTATATTGATTGCCATTGCAGCGGCATCTGTTCCAAGAAAACCACCTCCATTTTCGGCCAACGCTATTTTTGCATTTTCAACTTGTCTTGCTCCCGCTCTTCCACGAAGTTGATCAGCAAGCTCGACAATTTGGCTGCAACCAGTTGCCCCAATTGGATGTCCCTTGGAGATTAAGCCTCCACTAGTGTTTATTGGTACTCGACCTCCAAGTGACGTATCACCTGACTTAAGAAGTTTAGGACCGTCTCCTTCTGCACAAAGTCCTAACTCTTCACAGGTTATCAGTTCTGCCGGTGCCGCGGCATCGTGAAGTTCAACAACATTTATATCACTTGGTCCCAATCCTGCTTCTTCATATGCTAGTTTTGAGGCAACCTGAGCAACCCCGGGCTCGTTAAGAGCTCTGTCTCGACCAGACAACAGGATTGAAGCGCGGATTTTGATTGGCTGCAAACCTTTTTTCTCGATAAACTCTTTTGAACATACAAGTACTGCTGCTGCTCCATCCCCAATTGGTGCACACATAAGCAAGGTTAGAGGGTCGGCTACTAATCGTGAATTAAGCACTTCTTCAACAGTAACTACATCTCTATACTGTGCCTTTGGATTCAAAGATGCATTTTTGTGGCTTTTGACTGCTACCTGGGCAAAGTCTTCTTTGGTCGCCCCACTCTTGCTCATGTAACCCTGTGCCCAAGCGGCATATATATCCATAAACATTGATTTACCGCCATCGCCAGAGCCCTTTCCTTTAGAACCTTCAGGGGAGTTAGCTCTCTCAAGTTTCTTAGCCTCCTCCTGCTCTTTTAACAGTTTAATTACATCACCAAGCATGATCATGTCAACAGCAGCGCCAAAGGCGGCAAATGATTTTGCTTTGTCTTCGTGGGTAAGTTTTTCAGATCCTACAGCCAGACAGACATCACTTGCACCAGATGCCACTGCCATCCTTGCCAAATAAACTGCAGAAGACCCTGAAGCACAAGCATTTTCAACATTTATAATCGGTTTTCCAAGAAGACCTAGATTGCGAAGTGCAACTTGACCTCTAATCATTTCTTGACCTGAAAGTATGCCAGCTGTTGCATTTGCAAAGAAAATCATATCGATGTCACTTGCTTGTGCACTTGCATCCTTAAGTGCCTCAGTAACAGCCTCTTCAGCAAGGGTGCGAATATTTGAATCCATAAATTTTCCGAACTTGGTCATTCCAGTTCCAGCAATGTATGCGTCACGCATAATGTTTCTCCATTTCATGTTCTGTAGCTAACCTCATATTAGCCAAATTGAAAGAATTCTTATTAAAAGAGACTGTCCAACAAGTTTGATGTAAGTATGTGTTAGCTAAATTTAATTTAAAATTATACGGTTTCACTTCGTTTTGCTACCTTGTCAAAAGTATTATCAGTAATTCCTCTTTGCTTTAATGTTGCGTATTGAACCCTGTGAGTGTCAGTTTTTGGAAGTGTATCGACAAACTCTACGTACCTGGGAATTGCATACTTTGCCATTTTCCCTTCGCAGAAATTAAGTATTTCGGTTGGTTCAATGACCTCATCTTCTCTTAAGACAACAACAAGTTTTACCTCGTCTTCGCCGAGTTCTGACTCGACTGCATGGGCGGCAGATTCTAAAACACTAGGGTGACTATTTACAACGGTTTCGATTTCCCATGCAGAGATGTTTTCACCTAACCTTCTTATGGACTCCTTCTTTCTGCCACGATAGTAGTAGAATCCGTCCTCATCAGTTTCTGCTAAATCACCCGTATGGAACCACCCACCTCTATAAGCCTGCTCTGTGGCTTCAGGATTATTGTTGTAATAAGTTGCCTGACCTTCTGGATTCCTAAAACATAGTTCACCAATTTGGTTTGGTCCCAGATCATTATCGTTTTGGTCTCTCAGTTTGAACTCACAACCTGCAACTGGTTTACCCATTGATCCAACCCGGCCCTCTGTATTTATAAGTGCTCCTGGTGCATCTACCATTCCGAACCATTCAACGATCTTGACCCCAAACCGGTTTTCAAACTCCTCCCATCTATCTGCTGGACAACCCGCAGATAGTACAACTCTAACATTATGCTCCCGGTCTTTTGGAGAAGGAGGCTGCTTAAGTAGTATTGAAATCATTCCACCTAAAGTATTAAATTCTACTGCTTCGAATTCTCTAACTTCGTCCCAAAATCGAGAAGCACTAAATTTTTGACCAAGTCCAAGTTTGGCATCTAAAACAATCGACCCCAAAACACTTACAAACAACGCATTTCCGTGAAATAGTGGTAATGGCGTGTATAAAGTTTCTGATGGCTTTACGTCCATTGCCTGTAAAAGTGGACCAAGGATGTTAGCGCTTGACTTCATGCTTACAACACCTTTTGGAGGTCCTGTTGTGCCTGATGTGTACATCATACCTACACCTTCAGGGATCTCTTCGACTTCGATAATAGGTTCATTGCTACTAAAGTTAAAAAATGTACCAAGGTCGACAGTCTTTCTGTCCTTGTCGCTATCTTTTACAATTACATTTTTTAAGTGTGGTGTTGATTCTTGTACCTGTAGAACGGCATCTTTTAGATCGTTTTCTACGATTGCTGTTGTAGCACTTGAATCAGTAAGAATGTGAGCAAGGGTCACGCCACGTTGAGATATATTGACTGGGACAGGGTTTGCACCAATGATGCTAATCGCAAAGTAGCTGAGCAGGAACTCTGGACAGTTTCCCATCATAATAGCTACTCTGTCATTTGGACGTACACCTAAGTCGATGAGCCCATTAGCAAACTGGTAGGAACCAGATAAAGCGTCTTTCCAGGTGAGGCTGTTCTCTTTAAACTTTAACCAAATATCGTCAGGGTGCGAATTAACTCGTAAAGTAAGGAGTTGCTCAATTAAACCTTTTGTCCTCTGTGTCAATTTCTCTTTCCAATCAAGCTTTCAAATAGATCTAGTACCTAAACATCCACTCTGCCTATAAATTTGAAGACAGTCAAGTTCAAACCGAAGTTGATCGTTTCAGAAATCATCTAAAGTCTGAATCCTTTATGCCCGCAGGTATGTCAAATTAATATCACGATTTTACCGGTCATGATGTGCTAATCATGCCTTCAAAAACTCTTTTCAAGTAGGGTATTAAGTCCCAAATATCAAAAAAACCTACTAAGAGTAGGTCTAGGGATATTGAATAAACCATTTTCACCGCAAAGCGTGAACTTTTTTTAAAAAATCTTTTATACCTGCAATAATAAAATGAATTAAGTTAAAATATCCCATTAAATTTGGCTTTTTGCACATTTGTGACTTTAGTCCCTACCGTCAGTAGGTCGGCTTTGGCATGATCGAGTAATTAGCACAATGATTGGAGTTCTAAGTTGGTAGTAGAAAACAGCCAAAAGTCAAATGAAGAAGATCTTTCTCAAGCCATAAATGAAATGAGAGCAGTTACACATAAATTCGCTGAAGATATTATTAGACCTGCTGCGATGAAACTTGACACAATGAGCCCTGAGGATGTGATTGCAAAAGAATCACCACTTTTTGATGTTTTTAGGGCTTGGTATGGTTCCAAGAACCACGCAGGCTTTGCAGATGTTGACGTAAACGATGGCGGGAAAATTTCAAATGCTGTGCTTTTTGAGCTCGGTTGGGGGTCGTCAGATTTAGCTGTGTCACTTGGTGTTGCTTCCATGCCTTTTCAGATGGTGGACATGATGACTAGAATGACCGGAGATACAGCGTTAAAGGGTGAGATTGTAGATCCGTTTTTAGAAGATACAGAAGGTAAAATAATTGGGTGTTGGGCAATAACTGAACCTATGCATGGGTCAGACATGCTTGCAGTAGGGACTCAAGAGTATGCAAACCCAAATACGGCTGGTGGATGTAGAGCTTCAAAAGATGGCGACGACTGGATTCTTAATGGACAAAAATCAGCATGGGTATCAAATGGGACTATCGCAAGTCACGCCTTGCTTTTTTGCGGTATTGACTCATCAAAAGGAGCTGCTGGAGGTGGAGTAGCGGTAGTTCCACTTGACTTGCCTGGTGTGCATAAAGGACCTCCACTAGACAAAATGGGTCAAAGAGCCTTGAACCAAGGTGAAATATTCTTCGATGACGTTAGGATTCCGGCACGTTATATGCTCGTGGACCCATCTCTCTATACCTTTGCTCTTGAAATGGTGCTTGGTACTGCAAACACTGGCATGGGAACCATCTTCGCGGGTGTTGCAAGAGCCTGTTATGACGAGGCAATGAACTATGCAAAGGAAAGATCACAAGGTGGGCGACCGATCGCTCAGCACCAGCTTGTACAGGGTTTGTTATTCAAGATGTTTATGAGGGCAGAAGGTGCTCGTGCACTCTCAGAGTACACGATCGACGTTCACGCGGGTCTTGGAATCCCATCCCTCCCTCACGCTATTGCCTCGAAGGTAACCTCAACGGCTGCTGCTTATGAAGTTGCAAGCGATGCAGTCCAAGTTCATGGAGGAATCGGATTAGCAAAAGGTGTCCTAATTGAAAAACTCTTTAGGGACGCAAGAGCATCACTAATTGAAGATGGTGTAAATGAACTCCTGATGCTCGTTGGCGCAGGCCATCTGCTAACTGCAAACAATTAAATATTTGGCAATTACTAGAGGTTATTTCACAATCTTTTAGATAAAATGGTTCACACATAGTGGGGATACTGTCAAATTTAATTATCTGAACGGAAATATCTCCACATCATTTGATTTTGCAAATTTTCTTTAAGCAGTTATACTTTTAATATCAGCATATGCAGCATAACTCGTTATGCGTTTAAATATACAGGAGGAATCAGATGGTAAATGTCGAGGCTAGTAAACGAACGGATGCTGAACTTTTAAACTACGATAACTTTGAAAAAGCGATTGGTCTTAACTTTTTTGAGGTAGATCCAAACTTAGATTTTATCTTGCGCAGAAGTTTGCGGGATGAAACTGAGTTGAAGCTAGGCAGAAAGATTGCACACGAATTTGGGGAAGTAGTCGGGAAAAGAGTTGCAAAGCGGGCGGAAGTAACTGATAAAGCTGGTCCTCGCCTGCGATCTTATGATGAATGGGGATATGCGAAAAACGATGTCATTCACGACAGTTCATGGATCGAGAACAAGAGAGATTTAGTTTCAATAGGTTTGTGTGATCTTGCAACCAAGAACGGCCAAAGCATACCTGCCTCAATTACAAGTGCAGCCTATTATATTGTCTGCCAAGCTGATACCGCATTAATGTGTGCTCTTGGAATGACTTCTGGTGCTGCAGACATTGCCGATCGGTACGCACCAATCGAAGTTAAAGACGAGTTAGTCTCAAGATTAAAATCATCTGACCCTGATTACTCTTTTGAAGGTGGAATGTTTTTGACTGAGCGCCAAGGCGGGTCCGATGTTGGTGCCAACACTCTCAAGGCTGTGCAGGATGGAAATGAGTGGAGACTATTTGGTGATAAGCACTTTTGTTCAAATGTGGATGCTGATATTTTTGTAGTGCTTGCACGACCTGAAGGCGCACAAAGTGGAACTAGAGGGTTGGCAACATTTTTAGTCCCAAGGAGACTTCCTGATGGGTCAGATAATGGTTTTACGATTAAGAGACTTAAGCCAAAAATGGGTACTGTGGGAGTGCCAACTGGTGAAGTACACCTAGAAGGAACTTTAGCATGGCTAGCATCTCCCGTTCCACCTTCTGAAGATTCAGGTATTTCAGAAGTAGAAAGAGCAAAAGATGGTAAAGGCCTAAACCGAATGATGGAGATGGTCAATGGGAGTCGTTTCGGTGTTGGCTTAATGGGACTTGGTATTCACAGACGGTCGTTTCTTGAAGCCGCAATATATGCTGCTCATAGGAAACAGTTTGGGAATAGAATTGACTCGTATCCGCTTGTAAGAGAGACCTTAGTGGACTTAGCGGTTGAACTTGAAGCCGGTTTAGCAATGTCTTTTGAAATAGTTACTTCTCGTAATGCGCCAATATCAATGGAATCTGCTCAGAGACTCGGGAGGATCGTAATTCCACTATCAAAACTTAGAGCTACCCGATATGGTTTATACGCTGCTTCACAAGCCCTAGAGATATTCGGTGGGAATGGGTACATGGAAGATTGGCCTATGGCAAGACAGTTTAGGGACGCTCAGTGTCATCCGATTTGGGAGGGGACAGAAAATATTATTTGTAATGATGTTAGAAGAGCGATGCGATCGGTACGTGCCCATGACGCTCTGTATGAAAGAGTTGAAGTAAGTATTGAAAGTGCAACGAAGGTTAATATGCTTGACTCACTTGCGAACTCATTGAATGAAAGTTTGGATAATCTGAAAAAAATTGTTGCTTATGTTGACCATACAAAAGAAGACGAATCTTTACTTGCATCTCGGCGAATTGCTTATCGCATGGCGGACGTATTTGCTGGCGCTATGCTCCTGGATGAGGCAGTATATAGTGCAAAAGAGAACGACTACAGAAAAGCATTGGTGGCAAACAGATTCATTAGATTGCACCTAAAGGGCGGGAACGATGACCTTTTAATGAATGCCGATAGGTCCGTGATAGATCTCTTCAATGAGATAACTAGGTATAAGCAAATATCTCAAACGGACGCGAAAGAAGTGTTGTAGAGTCTCGGCTATATCATGTAGATCTTAGATGAAGGGAGCTTTCCTGAAATGAAACACACTGGCTTTAATGGAGGCTCCTGATATGCACAAGGATAGAGTTATTCGAGATACAAGAAAGCTAAGAGAGTATTTACACCAGAGTTTAAAAATAGGGCAGTTTGCATGGTTGCAGAATTAAGAGAAGTACCATTTAAAAGCTTATGGTGCAATTACTCGTGTAACTAATGAGTTAAAAATCTCTAAAGGCTCTATAAGGAACTCGATTGAAGACGATGACGTAGTTAAGGCAGGTAGCAACGGACTATCAAATGAGGAACGAAGTGAGTTACTTGCTCTTAAGCGAAAATTAAAATAGATGAAACGGGCAAATGAGATTCTAAAGGCTGACGAAGGTTTTTTCGAAGCAGGGCAGGGGCACCCTTACAAGTAAACAGCTTTGTTGATATTTACAAACATAAATGAAGAGTTGAACCTATTTGATTAAATGTCATCATTAACCTGCAAGGCTCTAGAGGTCTAATTGAACTATGGATCGGTGATACTTTATTTTTTACTTCGGAGGCAAAATTATCTCAAGTAAAAATAACCAGAACGTTTTTCGTTCACAACTCACAGGCACTCTTATCTGCTCGAACATTGGCACAATCTGTTTCTCTTACAAATGCCAAAATATCTGACTACAATCCAAATATTACGCATCATTGTTCTCAGTCAATAAACTTTTCACCCGTAGTACCCCATAACATCTACCATCACGTCTGCATTTCCTATTGCATTGTAGATGTTAATTGAATCATTTGAACCGATTTTAACCACTACTAAGTTAGCTACGGTATTTCCCATA
>JAJYFT010000087.1 GCA_021790815.1 Actinomycetes bacterium | reverse complement strand
CGCAGTGGACGAAGGAGAGTAAAAAGTCTTGTGATAGTCAATTATTTGGTCTCTTGAGACTGTTTCAACAACTTCGGGGAATCCAGCAGCTGACCAAGACATAGGTTGATCACCACCGTAAGTAACCATTCCAAGTCTGTCCCATGCCCAACCTTCGGGATCAAGAAGTCTAGCGCTTAGCTCCTGTAAGACTACGTTTCTTTCCCGTTCTACCTCTTCGGCTTGGAAGAGTGGTCTAGAAAGCATATCGCATAAAATATCCGAAAGCTCGCTTACTTTTGAAGCTGGCCCACTCGCAACATACGCAACGTCTTCTGTGTCAGTATATGCATTCGTACTTGCGCCCAATCTATCCACTTCTCGAGATATGTCCATAGTCGTTGGCCTAGTTTTTGTGCCTTTAAAGAAAAGGTGTTCTAAAAAGTGAGCAAGTCCGGCCGTAGATTTAGTCTCATCTCTACTCCCAGCCCGCACTGCTAAGATAATTCCAACATTTCTACTTGGTGTTGGCGCATTAATTAACGTTACCCCGTTTGAGAGAGTTTCTATTTTTGGCTTTTCATATATTGTCACGTAATAAACGATACTAAATATTAGAGAGCTGTTTTGTCCACAATTAAGTGTAAAGAGAATGGTGATCTTAAACTAAGGAAAACTAGTGCATTAACATGGGTATTTTAGTGTTTTTCAACCATATTAATATTTTTACTAAAGTAAGAGTTACCAACGACAACCAACCTTTATGTCTGGCCAGTAATATTCTGTACAGGAATATAGGATCACACGCAAAAGACAGTTCTAGTTATAAAGTTGTGAAGTCCGAAATAGAATTTGCCTCTTGTCACTTACTTCTCTTTAGGAAAAGACAATTATGTTTCAAATCTCAGCGTATTACATTTTTTAAAACAATGCATATCCTGCTAGGAATACTTATTGACCGTTACAGGTCTATTATCTTTAAGTACGACCATAAAACAATTACAGTCGAGAAGGGTATGAACTCCAATAGCCATTGGTTCATTTCATCCAAAACACTTTATTACGTGTGATTTGAAATATAAACTAGTTACGTTTGATAATTGACTAGAACAAAAATAATTAATCTAACTACTTTGATAGATAAGACTGAGATTCGACTCTTACTATTTCTACGAGATTACCTTGAGCTATGTTCATGTCGTAGAGGTGTAGGCCCCACATCGGCCCAAGAGTTTCCTTTAAAACTGGTCTTTGATCATTTGGAATTAAATTCTCGGTGACATCGAGAAAGTTTGCTCCACCAGCATTACTGCAAGTTCCACTCAAAAGTCCTGGGTATGTAGCAAAGGGGGTAGTAGCGGGTATATCGTAACCTGAGTTACCAATTAGAGAAAAATTCAATTTGGTTGGAATGTACGGTATTAGAGAGTTACTATTTGAGGAGAGTTGAGCTGGGTTGACGCAGACGACATGTTGTCCAACGAGTCCAGTTCTACCAAATATTGCGGTGCTTGGAGGTAAGGTATTGTAGCTTGAGTATGCAATCACACAGTGTAACTCAGATTCAGTAATGCAAACCGGTATGTTATTAAACGACCCTCCACTTTCACTTCCATCCTTTACCGTTACATTGCCACCAAGAAGAATAGCGGATAGAAGTCGTTTCCGAAGTGATGCGTTATTGTCAATAACATTCTTTATGATGCCAGTCATTAAAAATGATCCTTGAGAATGGCCTAATATTACGAAGCCTCTGTTGTCGTTGTAGTGGTTCAAATAGTCTTCAAAACCACTGAGTGCACTTGAGTAAGCAATCTGCCCGTTAGGTGGTGGATTTGCAGTCCCAAGAAGCCCTTTGAGTGTAGTTTGTCTATAGATAGGTGCGTAGACATTGCAAACCTGAGAGAACATTTCTGCTTGTGCTTCAGCGACACCAATTTCAGAGGGACCAATTGTAAGACTTTCGTTTCCAGTTGACTGGTTGCTTACGGTTGGGTAGAGGTAGAAACAGTCTATAGGTGGATTAACCGCCTTTTTAATGTGCACTATAGTCTTCTTGGAATCAGCTGATATTGAAGTAGTAGTAAGATCTCCAAGGCAGGGATTTGTTACTTCATGTGGATTGCAAAGCCACAGAGTTGAGTACTTATCCAAACCACTTGCCGGTATCGTCGAAGTCGTAGATGGTGGGTTAGAAGTTGAAACTGTCTTGGAAGAGCTGCATGAGCTTATCAACAACCCAAGAATAATAAGTAGTGTAATGAGAATGCTTTTACTAAGTGGTCGTTGCGCCATAATCTAAATAGTCTATAAGATCCTGATTGCGGCAGTCAAAAAAATGAGTTTCCTGTTCATCTGAACGTAATATGTCAGATAAATAACAGAAGTTAAAAAGTGTTACTTAAGTTAAAATCAACTTCTTGTAATGAGTGTTTCTTCTTACAAGGGGGCGACTGAGCGGTGAAACAACTGCTTCAAAATCTTCTTCGTTCATGCTCTGACCGTGCTCTGCGCCAGCAGACCTTGAAATATTTTCATCTATTAAGGTCCCTCCCATATCGTTAGCACCTGCATTCAACACTTGGCGGGCCCCGCTAATTCCTAATTTAACCCAACTTACTTGTACGTTAGGTATGTCATGCTGATAGACGATCCTGCCTATTGAGTGCATTAAAAGTGCTTCTCTAAAAGTTGGACCACGACGAGCTAAACCACGTAGATAAATCGGAGCAGCCATATGAACAAAAGGCAGTGGGACAAATTCAAGAAAACCGTGTGTTTGCGCCGCTAGTTGTTTAGTCAAAATTAAATGTTTTGCAATGGAATTGTAATTTTCTATTGAGCCAAACATAATAGTTACGTTTGAGGTGAGACCAACTTCGTGAGCAACTTTGTGCACTTCTAACCATTCATCGGTTTTTATTTTGTCAGGACAGAGGATCTTTCTCACATCATCGTCAAGGATTTCAGCCGCAGTCCCTGGAAGAGATTTTAAGCCAGCATCTTTTAGGCGAGTTAGGTAAGTCTTAAGATCTTCACTGAGTCTCTTGGCACCCTCACTCACTTCAAGGGCAGAAAATGCGTGGAGGTGCAATGAAGGTGCAACAGCTTTTATGGACCTAAGTACTTCTAAATAGTACTCACCATCGAAATTAGGGTGTATGCCTCCTTGTAGACATACTTCAGTTGCACCCATGTCTTCCGCCTCTTTTGCTCGCTTAGCTATCTCACCGAAAGATAAAAGGTATGGATCTCCTCTTAGATTTAAAGAAAGAGGTCCTTTTGAAAAGGCACAGAACCTACACTTAAAAGTACAAATATTCGTGTAGTTTATATTTCTATTGGCTATCCAAGTAATTTCTTCTCCCACAATTTGAGATCGCAATTCATTCGCGATTTCACCAATTCTAATTACGTCATTTCCCCGTGCTTGGAAAAGTGTAACGATTTCCTTTTCGCTTAATTTGTTGCCCATAATTACACCATCGAGTATTTCAGATACCTGCGATTTGTAAGCTTTGGTCGAGGAGTACTCACCGAGTGGTATTAAATTCTCAGGCGAGTAAGTGCCACCGGATGACCACATAGAATCTCTGGCAAGACCTTCTCCATCGCTCGCATGTAAGACGGCTGTTTTTAAGGAGGTGTCAATCCATGGCTCGAATTCATTAATAAATTTTGGATAGGCAGTAAGCCGCGGAGCTAGATTGAAACCTAAAGACTCTGAAATTGATTCGAGGCGTTTGATTTCTGGCCAACTATTTTCAGGGTTCACGTGGTCAATCGTAACTGGTGACACTCCACCAAAATCATCAATACCAGCTTCGATTAACAATCTTGCATCTTCAATAAGGTTTGGAGGTGCTTGAACCCTTACAGAAGGAGGAAGAACTACTCTTGCAAGAGCAATCGTATAAAGGAACTCATCAACGTCGCATTGTGGCCAATCTTGCATCTTTGTTTTTGGTTTCGGAAGAAAGTTTTGAACTATTACTTCTTGGATGTTCCCATATTTTTGTTGAAACTCTGAAATTTTAATTAAGGCGTTTAATCTGTCACGTCTACTATCACCAATGCCAACCAATATTCCTGTCGTGAAAGGAATATGGAGTTGACCTGCCGCATCCAATGTTGCCAAACGTCTTGCAACTGTTTTATCTGGACAGTTTTTGTGGCAATTTAAGTCATCGACGATACTTTCCAACATCATCCCCTGACTTATAGATACAGTTTTAAGGGATTCAAGCTCGCTGTAGTTGAGAGCACCGGCATTAATATGGGGGAGAAGTCCAGTTTCTTTAAGTGTCTCACCTGCAACAAATTTTAGGTATTCAACTGTTGAGGTAAATCCATTTGAATGTAGCCATGTTTTTGCAACTTCATACCGTTCCTCTGGTCTTTCCCCTAACGTGAAGAGGGCTTCATAACATCCACTTGCTGCACCTTTTCTGGCGATAGCTAAAACTTCCTCTAAGGACATATATGGAGAATCAAGCCTTGCAGGAGCAGTTGCAAAAGTACAGTATCCACACCTGTCATTACAAAGTCGAGTAAGTGGGATAAAGACTTTGGGGGAGTAAGTCAGACGATTACTAGTTGTGTCAAGACGAACAGCTTTTGCACAAAGCTTAATTTCTTCATTTGATAGTTTCAGAAGATCACTATCGGTAAATGTCTCACCCAAAATGTTAAATTCAATATCATTCATTTATTTTCCCTAACTGTTTTCACCTAAGGCTTCAGGGTCTATAATCCAAAAAAGCCCACTACCATTTACTTTACTTGCTGGGAGTTCGACTCCAGCTAAAAGCAAGCTGAAAGCATGTGTTTTTTCATTTCCACTTACCGTCACTAACTTAACTTTTGATTTGTTTATTGCTTTAAACGTTAATGAAAATCGCTTGTACTGGTTATTTTCGGTTGGATCTACATTTTCGGTGACCAGACCAGGTGCATTGAGGCCTGCAGAGTTTGGGAAAAGTGAAGCAGTGTGTCCATCTTTTCCAAGACCTAGATGAATTAGATCAATATTTCCTCTTTCTTTCAGCATTTCTTCTACCGCTTGAGCTTCAGAATTTGTACTTAGAGGCCAAAATGCTTTTATCTGACGGAACTGATTCTTTAAGGTAGAAAGCACCATATTTTGATTTGAGTCCTTATTAGAGGTGTCGACCTGACGTTCATCACCAATTAGTACTTCAATTTTAGACCAATTAACTATTTGTTGTTGTGCATCCCTCTTTGCAAGTTCTTCATAGCAGTGTTTTGCTGTAGGTCCGCCAGACAGTGCTATAAGTAAAGTCTCATTACCTTGAGGTTCCATATTGTTTACTGATTTAATGAACTCATCAGCAAAAGTCTGAACGACATCTTGAGTTCGAATAATATTTCCGGCTAGCGAAGGTGCCACTGCCGTCCGCTTTTTGAGAGGAGTTGTGACGATTCTTCTGGTCCAAAGGTTCCAGAAGGATAGTAACAAAGAGGTGAGGAGTTATTTTCCCATGATTCCTGAATTGGAGCAACAATCTTCCAGGCTTGAGTAACCTCATCTTCGCGAATGAACAGCGTAGCGTCACCGATTAGTGCATCTAAGATGAGTCTTTCGTATGCATCTCTAGGCGGATCTTTAAAAACGTCACTGTAGGAAAAATCCATCGAGACAGATTGAAGTTTAAATGTAGGCCCTGGGACTTTCACTCCAAACCGAAGACTTATACCTTCGTCTGGTTGGATCCTAAATACTAGAACATCTGGCTGTAGGTCTTTGGACAAATCCTTAGAAAAGGACAAGTGTGGAACTCGCTGGAACTGCATTGCGACTTCAGTCACACGTGATGGAAGTCGCTTTCCTGTCCGAACATAAATTGGGACTCCGGCCCATCGCCAGTTATCTACCTCTAACTGCATGGCAACAAAAGTCTCTGTGGTGCTAGTTGGGTCAACTCCAGGCTCATCTCTGTAACCAACTACATCTTGACTGTCGATCTTCCCACTTGCATACTGACCGCGAACAACCAAATCGTTTACTTTTTGTGCTTCCATAATTTCAACTGAATGCAGTAGTTTAACTTTTTCATCTCTAATTGAGTCTGCTTGCACCGAGGCAGGTGGCTCCATTAAGGTAAGCGCCAGGACTTGCATAACATGGTTTTGGACTATATCCCTTAAAGCGCCTTCAGTTTCATAAAAGCCACCTCTATGCTCAACTCCTAGACTTTCAGAGACAGTTATTTGAACGTTATCGACGTAACGTCTATTCCAGATAGGTTCGAAAACGGCATTCGCAAATCTGAGTGCAAGTAAGTTTTGGACGTTCTCTTTACCCATGTAGTGATCAATCCTGAAAAGCTGCTTTTCCTCAAAGGCTTTGTGAAGTTTATCGTTTAAAATTTTGGAACCTGCTAAGTTTCTTCCGAAAGGTTTTTCGATTACGAGCCTTATGAAGTTGTCACCACTAGGTTTTGAAAGACCAGCTTTTGCTAGCTCGAGTGCCACTTCACCAAACATTTCAGGCACGGTTGCTAAATAGTAAGTTACATTTCCTAATGATATTTGGGCCGTCTCGTCAAGTATTGTTTTTAGTTTTGCAAATGAAGCTTGGTCAGTGTACTCTCCATTTACATAGCGAGCACGAGATATTATCTCGTCAAATGCGGGATTAGATTCTTTTACCGCATTCTTAATTAACTTTCTAAACCCATCATCATCCAAAGGAGTTCTCGCGATTCCGACCAAACTGAAAGTTTTTCCAATTGAGCCATCTTTGGCAAGATTGCATAGTGCAGGAAGAATCTTTCTTGACGTTAGGTCACCAGAAGCTCCGAATATTACAAAGCTCACATTAGGAGCATGACGGTGATTTTCATTTGGGATTAACTGTTCTGACACTATTTCTTCTCCTCTGTGACTACTGCGTGACCACCAAACTGGTTTCTTAGTGCGGCAATAATTCTGTTTGAAAACTCTGCATTTCCTCTTGAGCCAAAGCGTTCAAATAAAGAAGTTAAAATTACTGGTGCTGGAACTCCTCTTTCTATCGATTCGATAGCAGTCCAGCGACCTTCTCCAGAGTCTACAACCACGCCTTCGATCTCACTAAAGCTTGAACTATTTCGAAGCGCAATTTCAAGTAGTTCAAGGAGCCAAGATCTGACCACTGATCCATATCTCCATATTGACGAAATTTCGTGTAGGTCAAGGTTAAACTCTGGTGCGGCCTGCATGATTGAAAAGCCTTCTCCTAAAGCTTGGAGCATTCCATATTCAATTCCATTGTGAACCATTTTGACAAAGTGGCCAGCTCCGATTGGACCCACGTGGGAGTATCCGTCAGTTGGTGCGAGGCTTTTAAAGATCGGTTCTGCAGCACTTACAACCTCGTTGTCTCCTCCGACCATTAAGCAGTATCCATTTTCAAGTCCCCATACGCCTCCTGAGGTTCCTGCGTCAATAAAACCGATACCTTTTGATGCTAATTTTTCATATACTGGTCTAGCCTCCTTATAGTTGGAGTTACCTCCATCAATAACAATGTCGCCTTTTTCAAAAACATTAAACAAGGAGTCAATTGTTGAAACGGTCGCATCTCCACTTGGTACCATTACCCACGCTATTCGCGGTGGGTTTAGCTTTTCTTTAAGTTCTTCAAGAGTCGTTGCAACTTGAGCGCCTTTTGACTCAGCAGCTTTTAAAGCACTTTGTGACAGATCATATGCAACTACCTCATGACCATCTTTTATGAGGCGCTCGGTCATATTCGCGCCCATTTTGCCCAGTCCAACCATACCAATTCTCATCCATACCTCCTTTAAAAGTAACTGTTAAGAGCTCAAAGTTTCAATTTAGTGATTTTAAAAGATCACCTATTGATTTTGTTTTTACACGTGCGACTCGTCTACCGTGAGACCTAAGACTCTCTAAATCTCCATCAGCTTGTGCCGTGATTAATGTAGCAAAATTATAATGTTTTGAAGGAATTTTAACGTCAAAGTCAAAAGCTTCATCGATAATTTGAAGTGCTATCAATGAGTTAGGTCCACCTTTGTGAAGTTGGCCAGTTGAATGCAAAAATCGAGGTCCGTAACCAACGGTCACTGCAGCACCTCCTAAAAGTTCCCTTATCTTCTGTCTTAAAGCTTTGAGCTCACTATCCTGACCGAATGCTACGTAAGCTTGCAAGCTTACGTAGTCACCAGTGTTATATGAATTCTTTAGGAAAGAAGCTACATCGTCTATAGTTTCAACATCTTTGAGAGGTAAAGATTCCAAAACTCTATTTGTGTTAGCTTTTGACTCTTGGACGTTTGGCTCGTTGAACGGGTCTATAGCAAGAATATGACCAGCAATTGCAGTTGCAATCTCAAAACGATAGAAAATTGAAGCTAAATCCTGTGGAGTTTTTGGTGAAAGCTCTAAATTAAAGCGATCCGATCCATGTTCGTCATCACATGTTGGTATTGGAATACACCCAGTTCCGTTTTTTCCGGTTGACTCAGCTAAAAGTTGTTCAAGCCATGAACCAAGTGAAGAAAAGGCTTCTGGAACTTTAATTGTTATTTTGTCACGTCCTTCTTTAACTGCATTTCCTAATGCAATACCAAGTTCAACGGCTTCTTTTATATTTATTGACTTTGCATTTTCAATGAGTTCGACAATGTCATATCCTGCAAGTTGGGCAGGCACCATACCGAAATAACTCATTACAGAGTATCGTCCGCCAATATCTGGCCGGTTTGAAAATATTTTAAGAAAACCTTTTTCCTTTGCAAGAGTTTCAAGTGAAGTACCAGGGTCTGTGATTGCGACAAACCTCTTTGGGTCATTAACTTTTGAAAACGCGTAGTCAAATAGTACATTCGGTTCGAGCGTTGAGCCTGATTTCGAAGAGATGATTACTAAAGAGTTGTTGAAATCTATTTCACTTACAGTCTTTGGATGAGTAGTGTCAGATACAATAACTTTTCTTTTGGCGGCATTTCCTAACGAAGTGCTAAGAACCAATGGACCAAGTGATGAACCACCCATTCCAAGTAGGATAACTTTGTCATATTCTATGCTATTACAAAATTCTTTAAGATTATTTGCACTTGACATCATCTCATCTAAAACATCAATCCAGCCAAGTCTATTGCTACTCACATTTCCGTCTGGCCAAAGACTAGAATCTTTTGCTAAAAATCGTGAAGTTAATTCGACTATGCTATTTTCTCCCATTTAATTTTGCCTTTCTAGTTTTGTTGTCTTGTTGTTCTAAATAATTGGACTGTTCATATTTATCATTTACTAAGTATTTATGAATTCAACATATATAAGTTCAGTTTTTGATAAATTCACTAGATTTGTAGCCGTTTATCCAGAGATCAATGTGATTTAGCCTTGTTTTCAAGCTGACCAAGGAGTTCTTCAAATGATCCTCTAAAAGACTCTACACCTTCGTTTTCAAGTTGTTCAGTCACATTATCTATATCGATTCCAACGTCTTTAATGTCCTGTAAGTGCTTATAAGCTAAATCCAAGTCTTTTTCAATCACATTCTCCACTTTCCCATGATCCAAAAAGGTGTTGACAGTTGAGTCTGGCATTGTATTCACCGTATTCGCCCCTATTAAGTTATTGACGTAGATTAGACCATCGTAATTAGGGTTTTTTGTGGATGTGGATGCCCAAAGCGGTCTTTGAAGTCGTGCCCCATACTTCTTAAGACTTTCAAACCTGGGCGAGTAAAACTCTTCTTTAAAAAGCTCGTAAGCTAGCTTAGCTTGAGAAACAGCAGTCTTGCCTCTTAAAGAAAGGGCTAAATCTGAACCGATTGCATCAAGCCGTTTATCCACTTCTGTATCAACACGACTGACGAAGAATGATGCGACTGAAGATACATTTGAAAGATCGACTACTCCATTCGCCACTCGTTCCTCGAGGCCAGAAAGATAAGCATCAATAACTTCGTTGTATCGTTTGACCGAG